>NZ_JADZDS010000064.1 GCF_020850895.1 Thermomonas sp.
ACGTACACCTTGCCGTCTTCCAGCTTGACCGGGAACTTGACCACCGGTTCGTGGGCCGGGGCACACAGCGCCCGGCCGTCCTGGATGTCGAAGCGTGCCCCGTGCAGGACGCACTCGATCTCACCGGTCGCAGGGTCGAAATGCCCGGCAGACAGTTCGAAGTCCTCGTGCGAACAGCGATCCTCGAGCGCGTACAGGGTGCCGTCGAGGTTGAAGACGGCGATCGCCACGCCGGTGACTTCGTCGAACGCCACCTGCAGTTCGCCCGGCAGCAACTCGGCGCTCGTGCACACGTATGTCCAGCGCCCGCTCATGCCGTCGCCTCCGTGCGCAGGTCCTTGTGCAGGACCACGAAGCGAAGGTCGTCGCGCTTGGGCAGGCCGAAGCGCGGATCACCGTAGGGGAACGGCAGGAATTCGCCGCTGCGGCCATACCCCCTGCGCAGGTAGTAGGCGATCAATTCGGGGCGTTGTTCGATGACGGTCATCCTAAGGACCGGAAGCTGCCATTCCTTGGCGACGATGCGTTCGCATTCGGCGAGGATCCGTGTCCCCAGTCCGGAGTTCTGTAGCCTTGGTGCCACCGCGAACATGCCGAAATAACCAGCATCACCATCACGACAGACATGCGCGCAAGCCAGAATGTGCTGATCATGTTCAGCGACAACGACGCGACTGAACGGACGTGTGATATCCGCCTGCAGCAGGGCCGGGTCGATCCGTTCGCCGTCGAGCAGGTCGGCTTCGGTGGTCCAACCGACGCGGCTGGAATCACCGCGGTAGCAACGGGTCACCAGTTCCACCAGCGCGGTGACATCGTCCAGGGCTGCTGTGCGCAGTGGTGCGTTCGCGATTGAGGCAGGCATGCCCCCATGCTAGCGCGGTTCACGTCAAATCCACCGGTGCGGGCGCGTGAACGTGGCCGCGGGAACCGGGAAGGGTACGGCAGGCCAAGGGCAGGCGAGGCCGGGATACCCCGCACGATCCAGAGTGACTGGTGGACACCCGCAAGGGGCCAGGGCATGGACGGAGCCATGGGGCGTGGCTGGGAAACAATCCGGCAAGCATGCAAAAATGCGCCACCGCCAACTGTCTTCCCGCCATGCGTCCAATCCTGTACTACGCTCCGGGGTCCGCAAGCTTCCTCGTGCACTGGCTATTGATCGAGTTGGATCTGGAGTACGAACTGTGCCTGGTGGATTTCAGGAGCGCGGCGCAGAAGTCGCCGGCTTACCTCGCACTCAACCCGAACGGCGTGGTGCCGACCCTGGTATTCGATGGCAAGCCTCGTCATGAAGCAGCCGCGTTGGCGTTGCTGCTGGCCGAACGCCACCCGCAGTCGAGGCTCGCACCGACCATCGAGGATCCGCGTCGTGCCGACTACCTGCAGTGGATGTTCAACCTCGCCAACATGGTGCAGCCTCTGTTCCGTCAGTGGTGGTATCCGGCCGAACCGGCAGGCGAGGCGAACGCCGAGGCGGTGCATGCGCATTGCGCGCCGCGCATCGCCACGCAGTGGCAACGCATCGACGACCACCTTGGCGCGCATGGACCGTATCTTTTGGGCAGTGACGTCAGCGTTGCCGATTTCTACCTGACCATGCTGATGCGCTGGTCGCGCAACATGGCGAAGCCAGCAACCGAGTGGCCACAATTGGCAGCGCTGGTGCGCCGGATGAAGGCGAGGCCCAGCTTCAGCACCCTGTACGAACGCGAAGGGCTGACCGAATGGGCGTGATGTTCCGGAAGCGTAACTGGGTTGGTCCATGCAACTGTCGGTAACCGTCATCCTGGTGCTGGTGACCGCGCTGGTGTCGTGGCGCGCGTTCAGCGACCGGGCATTGCTGGATCGGCTGTTGCTCTGGCCGCCGGCGATCACGCGCCGACACCAGTACGAGCGCCTGCTCACCTACGGTTTCGTGCACGCCGACTGGCGTCATTTGGTGTTCAACATGATCACGCTGTGGTCATTTGGCGGCGTTGTGGAGCCGGAATTCTCGGGCTGGATCACGCCGTTGGGCTTTGCTGGGTTCTACCTGTCGGCGGTTGTGGTCTCGATCCTGCCGACATATCTGTCGCAGTGCGGCAACCCCGGCTATCGCAGCCTCGGGGCATCCGGCGGGGTCTCGGCGGTGTTGTTCAGTGCCATCCTGTTCGACCCGTGGATGCGGTTGTTCATCATCCCGATCCCGATTCCGATTTCGGCGTCCCTGTTCGCGGTGCTTTACATCGGCTACAGCGTCTGGATGGACCGTCGTGGCGGCGATAACGTCAACCACAGCGCCCATCTGTGGGGGGCGGCCTATGGCGTGCTGTTCACTCTCGTCCTGCAACCGCGCGTCCTCGACCATTTCCTGGATCAGTTCCAGCGGTGATTTCAGCGCCGGGAAGCGCGTCGGCAGGTCCGGCCCCGAGAGGCCGGGGGTGAAAAAAATCCTGCACAAATGCACACTTCCGGCCCAAAACAGGGTAATGTTCGCCCACTGTTTCAAGCGGGATCACGGTACATCGTGACCCGATGCGGTAGATCGACTGCGATCCGCTACATCGTGTGCGTTACCCCTTGCTCGACAGTCGCGGTCCGCCATGGTGGTCCGTGTTTCCATTTCACACTGTTTCAGGAGTAACAATCATGTCCGATCGTCAGACCGGTACCGTCAAGTGGTTCAACGACGCCAAGGGCTTTGGCTTCATCACCCCGGAGTCCGGCCCGGACGTCTTCGTCCACTTCCGCTCGATCGTCGGCAACGGCTTCCGTTCGCTGCAGGAAGGCCAAAAGGTGACCTTCAAGGTCGTCCAGGGCCAGAAGGGCCTGCAGGCCGACGAAGTGCAGGCGGCGTAAGCTTCCTTCGCATGGCGTCATCAGAAGCCCGGCTCCGGCCGGGCTTCTTCTTTTTCGCGACCGTGCGAAAATGCGGGCATGCACTTTCATGACATCGCGATGCGCTGGAGTTTCGCCTTGCCCACGCGGCCGTTTCGTTGCCGCTCGTTGAAGCTGGCGCTGGTGCTGGCCACGGCGCTGTTGCCGGCATGCAACCGCGGAACGCCACCGCCCGCGTCCGTGGTTACACCTGCCACGGCACCGGCGGCAACGGCGAGTTCGGCTCCCGCGGACACCGTCGTGCTGCGCGATTCCATTGAAACCACGCCGGGCTACATCATCGGCATCAGTTATCCGCAGGCGGCTGCGAAGTATCCGCCGCTGGCTCGGGCACTGCACGACTATGCCGAAGCCTCGCGCGCGCGCCTGATGCAGGCGGTCGATGGACTGCATGGGAAGAAGCCGGAGGTGCCGTTCGACCTGAGCCTGCCGTTTGCTGCCTTGGTGGAGACCCCTCGGGTGGTGGCGATGGGGGTGGACGGCAGCAGCTACATCGGCGGCGCGCACGGCACGCCCCTGGTCGAACGCTTCGTCTGGCTGCCGCAGATGCAGCAGATGCTGGCCGCGGAGCAATTGATCCCGCAGGCAGACAATTGGGCGCCGGTGGCCGCGTTCGTGCGAGACCAGCTGATGACCCAGTTATCGCAACAACTCGACGAGGACGAGGTGCCGCCGGACCAGCGCGCAGCGCGAATGCGTCGGGGCAGTGCGCTGATCAATGCCGGCACGGCTCCTGAGGTTCGCAACTTCTCGCGCTTCGAGCCGGTGATGAATGCCGACGGCAGCATTCGTTCGTTGCGTTTCGTGTTTCCGCCGGAACAGGTCGCGCCCTACGAGGATGGCGCGCAGAGCGTCGAAGTTCCGGCGAGCGTCTTGCTGCCGCTGGTGGCGGCGACCTATCGCCCGCTGTTCCGCGCAGGCTGAAGGCTAGGGCAACGCTGAGTTAGTCGGCGTTTCCTGCCGTCCATGGACGGTCGGTGCGCGCGCTGACAAGTCCAGGATGGACTTGTTCAGCGCAGCCCTAGACAAGAAAGCCCGCCCCGGGCAAGCCGTGGGCGGGCCTTGCACAGGGCACGCACGTGGCGTGCCCGACGACGGGTTCAGTGACTCTCCAGCCCGCGGTGTTCCAGCAGGGGTTCGATCCTCGCTTCGTGCCCGGCAAGGTTCGGGAACAGGCGGGCCGGATCGATCTCGCCGCCCGGTGCCAGCACCTTGGCGCGCAGCTGGTCGCCGTTGGCGCGGGTCAGGCCGCCGTTGTCGCGGATCCACTGGCTGGTGTTGGCCGCCAGCACTTCCGACCAGATGTAGGCGTAATAGCCGGCGGCGTAACCGCCCATGATGTGGCTGAAGTAGGGCGTGCGATAGCGCGGCGGCACCGGGGCGTAGTCGAAGCCATCGGCCTTGAGCGCACTGGTTTCGAAGGCCATTACGCCGGTGGCGTCCGGGATCTGTTCCAGCGGCAGCTGGTGCCAGCGCTGGTCGAGCATCGCTGCTTCCAGGTATTCGGTGGTGGCAAAGCCCTGGTTGAACTTGGAGGCGGCGATCACCTTGTCCAGCAATTCCTTGGGCATCGGCGCGCCGGTCTGGTAGTGGTGCGCATAGTGCGCCAGCACTTGCGGCCAGTCGGCCCACATTTCGTTGTACTGCGAGGGGTATTCGACGAAGTCGCGCGGCACGTTCATCGAAAAATACGGGTAGCGCACGTTCTGGAAGAAGCCGTGCAGGGCGTGGCCGAATTCGTGGAAGGCCGTGGTCACTTCATCCCAGGTCATCAGGGTCGGCTTGCCGGCCTCGGGCTTGGGGATGTTGAGGTGGTTGGCCACCACCGGCTTCTCGCCAAGCAGCCCCGACTGTGCGACATAGGTGTTCATCCACGCGCCGCCTTGCTTGGTTGCACGGGCGTAGGGGTCGAAGATGAACATCGCCAGCGGCGTGCCGTCCTTGTCGAACACCTCATAGGTCCAGGTGTCCGGATGGTATTTCGGCAGGTCGGTGCGTTCCTTGAAGGTGATTCCGTAGAGCTGGGTGGCGGCATAGAACACGCCGTTTTCCAGCACGTTCTTCATCTCGAAGTAGGGCTTGAGCTGGCCTTCATCGAAGTTGTAGCGGGCCTGGCGCACCTTCTCGCTGTAGTAGGCCCAGTCCCAGGGTTCGAGCTGGAAGCTCGGCGCACCGGCCTGACGTTGCTCGCTGTCGATCATCGCCTGCAGGTCAGCACCTTCGCGGCGGGCGTTGGCCAGCGCCTTGGGCGCAAGCGCGCCGAGCATGCGGTTGACGTTGTCCTGGTTGCCGGCTGTTTCATCGGCGAGGATGAAATTGGCGTACGTGTCGTATCCCAGTAGGCGGGCGCGTTCGGCACGCAGCTTCAGGATCTTCGACACCACGCCGGTGTTGTCCCACCGATTGCCGCGGCTGCCGCGCGCGACCGAGGCGCGGTGCAGGCGCTCGCGCAGGGCGCGGTCGCGCAGTTGGGCTTCGGGCGGCTGGCCGGTGGTATTGGTCAGGGCGATCACGTACTTGCCGGTCAGGTGGCGCGTGCGTGCGGCTTCGGCGGCAGCGGCGATCTGCTCGTCGCTCATGCCGGCGAGCTGCTCGCGGCTGTCGACCACGATGGCCGAATCATTGACTTCATCCAGCACGTTCTGGTCGAACTGGGTACCCAGCTGCGACAGCTCGGTATTGATCGCGCGGATGCGGACTTTCTGGGCATCGCCCAGCGCCGCACCGGAGCGCACGAAGTCCTGATAGCGCTTTTCCAGCAGGCGCAGGTCAATGGCGTCGAGGCCGAGGCTCGCACGCGCGTCGTACAGCGCCTTGATCCGCGCGAACAGCGCGGGGTTGAGCGCGATGGCGTCGCGGTGGGCGGCGAACTTCGGCGCGTACTCGACTTCCAGCGCGGCCCGCGCCGGGTTCTTGTCCGTACCGACGAGATTGAAGAACACGCTGGTGGCACGGTCGAGGACGCGGCCGCTGCGCTCCATCGCGACGATGGTGTTCTGGAAGCTCGGCGCTTCCGGGTTGTTGGCGATCGCGTCGATCTCGCGCAACTGCTGCGCCATGCCGGCGTCGAAGGCGGGGGCGAAGTCGCTGTCCTTGATCCGGTCGAACTGCGGGTAGTGCAGGTCGAGTGTGCTGGGGGCGGCAAACGGGCCACTGTAGGCGGCTGGCGCCGGGGTCGTGGCGGCGGGGGTCTGGGCTTGGATGGTCATTGGGTTGCCGGCGATGGCGACGGCGAGCGCAAAGGCGAGGATTCCGGAGGATGAACGATGCATGGAGGCTGGTCTGGAGTGCAACAAAGGCGGTTAGAGTAGCGCATCGCGGTTTTCCGGGCGCTTGAGCCACTGTTCCAACGGCAGCAAAGGTCGACCTGCCAAGGGTTGACGTGGAGGGTGCTATGACGATGACGGCGTTCGATTTCGACGCGCTTTCACTGGAGGGGAAACCATCTCCGCTGGAGCAATGGCGCGGCAAGGCGCTGTTGATCGTCAACGTGGCCAGCAAATGCGGATTCACCCCGCAGTACACCGGCCTAGAGCAGCTCTGGAAGGATTACCGACAGCGCGGGCTGGTGGTGTTGGGGTTTCCTTGCGACCAGTTCGGCCATCAGGAACCGGGCGATGCCGAGGAGATCCGCAGGTTCTGTTCGCTGACCTATGACGTCAGTTTCCCGATGTTTGCCAAGGTCGAGGTCAACGGCACCGGTGCGCATCCGCTGTGGAAGTGGCTGAAGCAGCAGAAGGGTGGACTGCTCGGGATCGGCGCGATCAAGTGGAACTTCACCAAGTTCCTGATCGATCGCGAAGGTCAGGTCATCGCCCGCTACGCGCCGACCGACAAGCCCGAGTCACTGGTCGGGGCGATCGAGAAAGCGCTGGGGTAAGCGCCGCTCGGATGTCATCCGGACTATTTTTCGACGAACGCTCGCTCGAACACGTACTCACCGGCAACACCGATCCGCGCCGAGGCACTGAAGCCGCGGGCGTCGAGGATGCGGCGGAAATCCGCCAGCATTTGCGGACTGCCGCAGACCATGGCGCGGTCGTGGCTGGCATCGAGCGGATCGAGGCCGAGGGCCCGTGCGATCCGGTTCTGTTCGAGATGGTCCGTGATCCGGCCGGTGTGGTCGTTGCCGCGATGCATGAAGTGTTCACGCGACACACAGGGGTAGTAATGGAGGCGATCGCGGATCAGATCGCCCAATAATTCGTGGCGCGGCAGTTCGCGTTCGATGTAGTCGCGGTAGGCCAAGTCCTTGGCTTCGCGTACACCGTGACAGAGCACCACCTGCTCGAAACGCTCGTAGGTGGCCGGGTCCTGCAGGATCGACAGCCACGGCGCCAGCCCGGTGCCGGTGCCCAGCAGATAAAGATTGCGGCCCGGATGCAGGTCGGAGATCAACAGGGTGCCGGTGGGCTTGCGCCCGACCAGCACGGTATCGCCCGGTTGGATGTGCTGCAGGCGCGAGGTCAGCGGCCCGTTTTGCACCTTGATGCTGAAGAACTCGAGTTGCTCATCCCAATTCGGGCTGGCAATCGAGTACGCGCGCATCAGCGGCTTGCCGTCCACGTCCAGCCCGATCATCACGAACTGGCCGTTGACGAAACGGAAGCCGTCGTCGCGGGTGAGGGTGAAGCTGAAGTAGGAATCGGTCCAGTGGCGGACGTCGAGCACCGTTTCGGTGCCGAAGGGCGGGGCCATGCGGGTAGGGAGTGTCCTGCGGTACTGCTGACAATTCTACGCCGCACTGCAACATCAGGTTTGACTGAAGACAAAATCGGTGGCGCGGACAGTATCGGAACGCGTCTACCGGCAAGCGCGCGAAGCACTGATGCGGATCGCAAGCGTGCAACCCACCTGGGTGATGTGTGCCGAAGCGGTGTGGCGGCGCTGCCATCGGCGCCTGATTGCCGATGATGTCTGCGCCCGCGGGTGGAACGTCGTGCACCTGATGAGTGCAGGCAGGCTGAAACACCACGCCCTGCAGCAGGGCGCGATGCTCGTGGATGGTGTCCTGCGCTACCCGGTACCGCCCGGCATCAGCGCTTGATCGTATATAACGCCAGCTTGTTGTCGACAGCGGTTGCAGGCAAACCCAAGTTCTTGGCGATGTCTTTCAGTGCCTCGTACTCGCGCGTGTCCAATCGTCCGTCCGAAGCCGAGAGTCGGACCAAGATGTCGAACAGGCGTTCGATCTGCTCTGAGCCAGTCTTGTAGGTGTCGGTGAACCGCAGCAATTCGGCCTTGGCGTTGATGTTCCTGCTCATGCCGCGATCGAATGCCATCGAGGCGATTTCACGCTCGGCCAGCGACAGTTCGATTTCGTCCATCACCGAGTTTGCGACGCTCGACTCGTGGCTGCTGACCAAGCGATCGGTCTTGGCGACGTACCCCATCATCCCGAAGAAGACCTCGATGGTCATTTGCCTCTCGGCATCGGGTTTGCCCAAGCCCAGCATGTCGCTCAGGAGCAGGCGGATGTCGCTAAGCACGCCCCTGAAGCCGCCGTGGTTGTCGGATGTCCTGTCGTTCTCTCCCATGGTCCCCTTTCCCGGATTGGCCCAGTGCCATCCTGCGCCAAATGCTCGCTCATGAGAAGGGGGGGCGGATCGAAAAGGGGGGTCAGGAAGCGGGCGGCGGCGGATTGAGCAGGTTGCCGCCGTCCTCGCTCCGCTGGGCTCGTCCGACTTGGGCGTCCAGCGCGTGGTCGACCGAGGTGTCGCGTGCGATGCCCTGGTCGGCTGGCAATTCGTTCGACGAATCACTGTGCACGAGCACGACCTGGCTGCGTGCCTCGGGCAGTGTGATGCCTGCCTGCCGCAGCGTCCGGCGAACGCGCCGCATCGCTTCGCTGCGGGTGCGCGACAAGTCGTTCCGGGTCTGGTCGATCCATCCGTTGAACCGCAGCCTGATGCCGTCGTTGTCGAGCGAAAAGACGATCCCGTCTGGCGCGGGATCGTCCAAGACACCTTCGATACCGTTGATCGCCGCGGTTCCGGAGTCCAATGCCGTGTGCAGTGAGGCTGCGTGGCCGACGGTCATCTCGAACTCGAAACGGCGCAACGGGTTGCGGGAAAAGTTGAGCAGGACCGAATTGAAGACGAATGCGTTGGGAAGCAGCAAGTGGCTGCCGTCGGAAGTCATCAACACCGTTGCGCGGGAGTTTAGCGCGATCACCTTGCCCTCGTAGGTGTCGATGCGGACGCTGTCGCCCGGGGAAAATGGCTTGCGGATACTCAGGAGGACGCCGGTGAAGTAGTTTTCAGCGATGCTCTTGAATGCGAAGCCGAGGATCAGGCCCACGACGCCGGCGGACCCCAGCACGCCGCCCAGCAACGATCCGGCGCCCAGCAGGTCCAGCGCCACCAGCACGCCGGCCAGTCCGATCAGGATCTTGACCGTGCTGCGGACCAGCCCCTCCATGTAGGGATTGCTTTGACTGATGCGACGGACCACGCGCATCCGCCGGGCCGCCACGCCGCCGAGCCAGATCGAGGCGAGCACGATCAGGATTGCGAGCATCAGCAGGGGTGCGCTTGCCAGCAGGTGCAACAGTTTCTCCTGCGCCTGATCGAATGCGGCCTGGAAGCGATCCGACAAGGATGCGTGGAGGGGGGCAACTGGAAGAGTCATGCAATGCGGTGCAGATGGGAGGACGGCGTCCGCTGGCAGGGGAACGCGTGCCAGGGCATGGTCAAAGCCACCAGGCCAGCGCGAACAGGCCAAGCATGGTGAACGACAGTGTGAACTTGAGGAGGATTCCCAACAGGATACCGAACCACGTGCCGACGCCGACCTTGGCGGCCTGTCCCAAGGCGTGGGTGCGCGTGCTGCGCAGGTGCACGAGTTCGCCCGCCAGTGCCCCGATGAATGGCCCGAGGATCAGCCCGGGCAGTGCGAAGAACACACCGACCAGCGTCCCCAGCGCGGCGCCGAGCATGGCCAAGCGGCTGGCACCGACGCGCCCGGCGCCGTGCGCCGTGGCCCAGAGGTCGAGCCCCACCGATAGCAAGGTCAACGTGCCGAGCAGGATCAGCATGGCGGCCCCCACCCGTTGGAAGCCATCGGCCCAAGCAGCCAGCAGCATGCCGGCGTAGACCAAGGGCACGCCGGGCAGGGCCGGCAGCACGGTGCCCACTACGCCGAGCAGCATCAACAGCGCGGCCAAGGCGTAGAGAACGACGTTCCAGTCCACGCGATCAGTCAACTGGCGCCACGGCGCAGGCGGTCAGTCGCGGAAATCCCGGTGGCAGCCGCCGCAGGACTCGCCGATCGATTTCATGGTGGCACCCAGTGCCGGGCAGCTCAACGGCGGCGCGGAGATTGCCTTGTCGGCGGCGGCGCGCATGGCGGCGGCGGCGTTGCGGAAGCGTTCGTCGTCGCGCGACGAGGGAAAGGCATCCTCGAGGTTGTTCGCAGTCATCCGCAGTGCCTGTAGGTGCGGCAGAGCGACGTCCGGGCTGCATTTGTTGGCCTTCAGTGCAGCATCGAGCTGGTCCATGTGCCAGCCCTGGACGTGCATCAGTGCGTCCGGGAACGGATCCTGCCTGGCCTGCAGTGCCCGCATGCCCATGACCGTGGCGATCATGCCCAGCACGAAGCCGAGAATCAGCAGGAACAGGTAGCGCTTGCCGCGTGACTGCGGCTGGGTGGATTCCTTGGCGCCGGGATCTGGGTTGGACATGGGGACTCCACAGTCAGGGATGGACGGGCAAAGGTGCCACCGCGCCCACCCGGACGCGGCGGATTCGGGGTGGCGTCGCTACATTACCAGCCCATGTGGTGGCCGCCGTTGATGTCGAGGTTGGAACCGGTGATCCAGCCGGCTTGCTCGTCGGCGAGGAAGCTGACGCCGTAGGCGATTTCCTCCGGCGTTCCGAGCCGGCCCGTGGGAATATCGGCGACGATCTTGGCGCGCACTTCCTCCGGCACTGCCATCACCATGTCGGTGGCGATGTAGCCGGGCGAGATGGTGTTGACGGTCACGCCGTTGCGGGCGTTTTCACGCGCCAGCGAAATCGTGAAGCCGTGCATGCCGGCCTTGGCCGCGGCGTAGTTGGCCTGGCCGTACTGGCCCTTCAAGCCATTGATCGAACTGATCTGGATGATGCGACCCCACTTGCGCTCACGCATGCCCTCGATCACCGGGCGGGTGACGTTGAAGCAGGAGTTGAGGTTGGTATTGATCACGTCCGACCACTGCTCGGCCTTCATGCGGTGGAAGGTGCCGTCGCGGGTGATGCCGGCGTTGTTGACCAGAATGTCGATCGGGCCAAGTTTGGTCTCGACTTCACGCACCATGGCCTCGGCTTCCTGTGGCGAGGTGACATCGCCCTTGACGATGGCCACCTCGAATCCCTCGGCGCGCATCTTGTCCTGCCATGCCAGGGCCTTGGCCTCGTTGCGGTAGTTGGTGGCGACGCGGTGACCATGGCTGGCCAGAGCCTTGACGATGGCGGTGCCGATGCCGCCGGTACCGCCAGTAACCAATGCAACTCGGGATGTCATTTGCCTGCTCCTTCGTGAGGATGTGATGATCCACGGGGATTCTAGGCGCGGATCGCTGAATCGGCGTTGTGCGCTGCGGCGTGGGTGGGCAGGACGGATGCCGGGACACGCGCCAGCACGAATGACCGGAGTGCTTGCTGGAGGAATTCCTCGACGCTGGCGGTGGCGGAAAGCGGCGCTTGGCCCAGGCAAGCCCACAACCGGGTCAAGGTGGCCAGCGGCGCACTGGCATCGACCGGCAACGCCGCGGATGATTTCGACAGCTTGCGTCCATCCTCGTCCAGCAGCAGTGGCAGGTGGGCATGGCGTGGCGTTGGCAAGGCCAGCGCGCGTTGCAGCAGGATCTGGCGCGGGGTGGAGTCGAGCAGGTCGGCGCCGCGCACGACCTCGGTGATGCCCTGCGCGGCATCGTCGACGACCACCGCCAGCTGGTAGGCCCACAACCCGTCGGAACGCCGCAGCACGAAATCCCCGACGTCGAGATCGACCCGTTGCCGGATGGTCCCGCAGATCGCATCCTCGAACTCGATCATGCAGCCGTCGGCCACCCGCAATCGGATCGACGGATCGGCACGTCGCGACCTTGCCACGCAGCAACGGTGGATTCCTCCGGCCACGGCCAGATCCCTGCGGCTGCAGTGGCATTCGAAAGCCTTTCCACGTGCGAGCAGGTGCCCAAGCGCATCACGGTAGAGTGCTTCACGGCGGCTCTGGTATTCCACCGGACCGTCGTGGAGGAGGCCAAATGCCGCAAGGGTGGCGAGTTGCCCGGCGGCGGCGCCCGGTTGCTCCCGCGGTGGATCGATGTCCTCGATCCGCAGCAGCCACTCCGCACCGGCCTGGCGTGCGATCAACCAGCTGCCCAACGCGGCCAGCAGGGAACCGGCGTGCAGTGGGCCGCTCGGTGAGGGAGCGAAACGGCCGCGTTGGCGAGGTGCCTCTGGCATGTGGGCGCGCCGCAACGGGGCGCCGGCTCAACTCTCGAATTCGTAGTTCAGGTCCGGCCCCGATTGGGCGAGGAAATCGCCCTCGACGTAGTCGATGCCACTGGAGAACAGCGCGGTCATCGTGCCGGTGGACTGGACGCCATCGGCGATGCCGAGGATGCCAAGCTCGCGAGCCTTGTGGGTCAGGTCGTTGACCTTCTGCTGGTTCTGCACGTTCTTTGCCAAGTCGTCCATGAAGCTGGGATCGAGCTTGATATAGCTGGGTTTGAAGTGGGACAGCAATTGCAGCGAGTCGATGCCGGCGCCGAAGCGCTCGAGGACCATCTTGCAGCCGAATTTCCCAATCTCGGCGCAGAGGCGCTGGGCATCACTGAGGTTGATGAAGACCTTGGATTCCGGGATCTGCAGGATCAGGCAGGAGCCATCGACGCCGTGGGCGGACAGGCTTTCCTGGATGAACCTGGGCAGGCTTTCGTCCTGCAGGGATGCCTGGGTGAGTTTGACCAGCAGTCGCACCGGCTTCGGCCCCTTGGCCCGGCCTGCGGCCACCTTGATCGCGTGTTGGATCACCCAGCGGTCGATTTCGCCCGACAGGCCATGCTCTTCCGCGATCCGCAGGAATCCGAGGTTGGTGACGTTGTCACCACCTTCCGACTCAAGGTGCAGGAGGGTTTCGTACATGCCCCCTGGCGCGCCAAGCAGCGGGATCACTGGCCGGTAGTGGAGCAGGAAACGGTCGTTGGCCAAGGCGTCGCGCAGCCGCTCGACCCAGGCTTGGATGCGTTCTTCCTCGGCGCGGTCGACAGCGCCCGGGTCGAAGATGTCGATGCGGTTGCCGCCCATGCTCGCCGAGGACTGCATGGCCAGGCTGGCGCGTTCGAGGACCTGGCTGACGCTGGCGATCTTCTCGCCGACCTGAACGCCACCGATGCTGATGGTGAACGTGCTGGAACCCACGCCCACGTCGAACACCTTGGCTGCGAACGCGGCACGCACGCGTTCAGCCAAGTCGTTGGTGGCGGTGTGGTCGCCGCGCGCGAGGATCGCGAAGCTGTGGTCGGCAAAGCGCGCGGCCTTGGTGCTGCCGTCGGCGATCTGCTCGGCCAGCAGCTCGTGCAGGCAGTCGGCCATCGCCTTGAGCAGGTTGTCGACGCTATCCAGCCCGATGCCCTGCAGGGTGCGCTGGTAGTTGTCCGGCTCGAACAGCAGGAATCCACACAGGGTCTGGTTCTTGCCGGCGTCGATCACCGCGTCTTCGAGGTGCTTCAGGAACGTCTGCCGGTTGAGCAATCCGGTGGCTTGGTCGCGTTCGCGCAGCTGCGCCAGCTCGCGCTCGAGCTCCGGGTCGACCTCGACCGCCTGGTGCCGGAAGATGATCTGTTGGCAGGCTTCGCCTTGGTATTCGGCGGCCGAAAACTCCATCACCGCCGGGAACTCGTTGCCTTCGTTGTCGATCGCGGTGAGTTCGTAGCGCGGTGGTGGCGGTTCGCCCTTGGTCAGTTCCTTGAGCAGGGTGCGGAACCCGTCCACGTCGCCCGGTGCAACCAGGTCCAGCAGCGACATACCCTCGATGTCTTCGAAGGTTTCGAATCCGAACATCTCCAGATAGGCTTGGTTGGCGCGGATGTGCATGCCTTCGTGGATGTAGGCGATGGGTTCGCGCGAGGAATCGATCAGCATGTCGCAGCGGCGCTGGGTCTCGCGCATCTGCGCTTCGAGCCGGCGCTGCGATCGACGCGCATCAAGGTCCTGCCATTCGGTCTGGACGTTCTTGAGGAACTGTTGCGGTCGTTCGCGAAGCGCCACGGCTTGCGCGCCAAGGTTCTGCGCGTTTTCGAGGATGTCGTCGGTGATCCCGTCCAGCACTGCCAGTAGCGGAACGTCCTTGCCGCAACCCAGGACCATCTTGGCAACTTGTTCGAACGGCATTTGGGTGGACGTGTAATCGGCCAGGACCAGGTCGACAGGCTGCTGCTGGGCCAAGGTCTGGGCCAATTCGTCCAAGGATTCGGGGCGGGTCGGGCGGACCGCGATCCCCGCGTTGCGCAGACGGCTGACCGTGGCCTCGGCTTCGTTGACGAGGTCGGTGACGAGAACCAGTCGAAGTGCGGTGTCCTTGGAGATGGCCATGCGTCGGGGGTCGCAAAGAAGTCCTGGGTCAAGGCTACATCATACGGCGTGTGCCGTGCTGTCCAAGGCACGGGACAGGGGCGACTTGCTGGGATGGCCGGGGATCTCGCGAACCAGGCGCGGGACAAGGTAGCCAGGCAGGCGCGACGTGAGTTCGACATGCAAGGCCAGCGCCCGGGGGTCGTCGACCTCGAAATGCGCGGCGCCGGCGACGCGATCGAGCTGGTGCAGGTAGTAGGGCAGCACGCCGGCCTGGAAGCCGCGCTCGCAAAGACTGGCGAGTGCATCGACCGAATCATTGACGCCGCGCAGCAGGACGGCTTGGTTGAGCAGGGTCGCCCCGGCATCGCGCAGACCGGCCAGCGCGGCATCGACCGTGGCATCGAATTCGTTGCCGTGGTTGGCGTGGACGACGATGACCACCGGCCAAGGCAGGCCGTGCAGCCAATGCAGCAGTCCGGCGTCGACCCGTTCGGGCAGCACGATCGGCAGACGGGAGTGGATGCGCAGGCGGCGGATGTGCGGGATGTCGCGCAGGGCGTCGCTCAGCTCGGTCAATTTGTGGTCGGCCAGCGAGAGTGGGTCGCCGCCGGAGAGGATCACCTCGTGGATCGAGCGGTCCTGCCGCAACACGTCGAGGGCACCACGCCAGCCTGCGGCGGCGGCGGTGTCCTCGGCATAGGGGTAATGGCGGCGGAAGCAGTAGCGGCAGTTCACCGCGCAGCTGCCGGTGGCGATCAGCAGGGCGCGACCGTTGTATTTGTGGATGACGCCGTGGCCGCGGCGGGCGGCGCCGTCGCCCACTGCGTCGAGCTCGAAGCCGGGGGCGACGCGCTCCTCGTCCAGCACCGGCAACACCTGTCGCAACAGGGGGTCGTCGGGATCGCCGTGGCGCATCCGGGCGATGAATCCGCGCGGCACCCGCAGCGGGAACTGCGCGGCAGCGGCCTCGGAAATGCGCTGCGCCTGTGCCTCAAGGCCAAGCAGTGTCAGCAATTCGCGTGGGTCACGCACGGCCTGCCGCCACGCCGCCTGCCAGCGGGCGGCGGCTTCATGCTGCAACGGGCTTGGGCCAGCAGGTATCATGTACGACCGCTTCGGTACGCGGCATCAATGCCGCGGCTTCCCTGAAACCCACATTCTATGCCGCCCGGTGGGCGGTCCCAAGGAGTCCCCATGGCCAGCCTGGGCATGAACGACGTGAAGGCCGGACAGAAGATCCTGGTCAACAACGAGCCTTCCGTCATCACCGAGACCGATTACGTCAAGCCCGGCAAGGGCCAGGCGTTCACCCGCGTCCGCTATCGCCAGATCCGCACCGGCCGCGTGCAGGAAATCACCATGAAGTCCACCGATTCGGTGGAGGCCGCTGACGTGGTGGATACCGACATGCAGTACCTGTATTCCGATGGCGAATACTGGCACTTCATGAATCAGGAGTCCTTCGAGCAGGTCCAGGCCGACAAGGCCGGCGTCGGTGATGCAGCCAAATGGCTGAAGGGTGAGGAGGATTGCGTCGTCACCCTGTTCAACGGCAACCCGATCCAGGTGACCCCGCCGAATTTCGTCGAGCTGAAGATCGTCGAAACCGATCCGGGCGTGAAGGGCGACACCGCCGGCACCGGCGGCAAGCCGGCCACGCTGGAAACCGGCGCGGTGGTGCGGGTGCCGTTGTTCGTCGGCCAGGATGAAATCATCAAGGTAGACACCCGCAGCGGCGAATACGTCTCGCGGGTGAAGTGACGCATCGGTCCGCGCTTTAGCGCGGTTTTGCCGATGCGTCATCCCCGCGCAGGCGGGGATCCAAGGACGTTGGTCTTTTTCGTGTCGTGATTCTGACCAAGAAACACAATGTCCATGGATTGGACAGACGTTCGTCTGTCAGACGCGGCCCGCTTTCGCGGGAATGACGATAACGATTTTGTCGCGGCGAGTAGATCGCAGGAATTTCCATCGGTACCCGTTTTTTGGGGCAATGTGGATCAAGAGCATAGGGCGAGAGTCATGAGCGAACGTGTTCCGCTTGAAACCTGCGACCTCCTCATCGAAGCTGGCTGGGTGGTGCCGGTGGTGCCGCATGGCGTGGTGCTGGAAGACCATGCCGTCGCCGTCGATGCCGGCAAGATCATCGCCCTGCTGCCCATTGCCGAGGCACGGGCACGCTTCCAGCCGAGGGAGACGGTGCAGCGACCGGATGCGGCCTTGATCCCCGGCTTGGTCAACGCCCATGTCCACAACCCGATGACCTTGCTGCGCGGGGTGGCCGACGATTTGCCGCTGAAGGTCTGGCTGCAGCAGCACATCTGGCCGATCGAAGGCGCGGTGATCGGGCCGGAGTTCGTGGCCGACGGGCTGACGCTCGCGATCGCCGAGATGCTGCGCGGCGGCACCACCTGCTGCAACGAGAACTATTTCTTCCCCGACGTGCAGGCGGCGACCTACGCCAAGCACGGGTTCCGGGCCTTGGTGGGTTTGCCGGTGATCGATTTCCCGACTGCCTGGGCTGCCTCGGACGACGAATATTTCGACCGTGCCAACGAAGTCCACGATCTCTGGCAAGGCCATGCACTGGTCGCCACCGCATTCGCCCCGCACGCGCCGTATACCGTGGGTGATGCGAGCTTCGAACGGATCCGGATGTTGTCCGACCAGCTCGATATTCCGGTCCACCTGCACCTGCACGAAACCGCGCAGGAAGTGCAGCAGTCGATCGAAAAGCATGGTCAACGCCCGATCGCCCGCATCGACCGCCTGGGCCTGTTCAACGACCGCCTGATCGCGGTGCACATGACCCAGCTCACCGATGCCGAGATCGCCTTGGCCGCCGAACGTGGCGTCAGCGTGGTGCATTGCCCGGAGTCGAACCTGAAGCTGGCCTCCGGCTTCAGCCCGGTGTGCAAGCTGTTGCAGGCGGGGGTGAACCTCGCCATCGGCACCGATGGTTGCGCGTCCAACAACGACCTCGATATGGTCGGTGAAACGCGCACCGCGGCGCTGCTGGCCAAGGCGGTGGCCGATGACGCGGCCGGGTTCCCGGCATTCGAAGCGCTGCGTGCGGCCACGCTTGGCGGTGCAACGGCAATGGGCTTCGGCGATCGCACCGGCAGTATTGAAGTCGGCAAGCACGCCGACCTCGCCTGCATCGACTTGTCGGCACCCGAAACCCAGCCGCTGCACAACGTCATCTCACAATTGGTGTATGCGGCGGGTCGACGGCAGGTGAGTGATGTGTGGATCGCAGGCGCGCGCAAGCTTGACCAGGGCGTGCTGACGGAGATCGATCTGGATGCCGTGCTCGCCAATGCCAGGTCGTGGCGCGAGCGGATCGCGCGGGTGCAGCTGGCGTGAATGCCTCCACTGGGCAAGGCACGATGGCCGCGGTTGCGTTGAACCGATGCCCGCCACTGGTGTTGTTCGATCTCGACGGCACCTTGCTCGATAGCGCGCCTGACATGCTCGCCACGGTCAACCGCATGCGTGCTGCGCGTGGACAGGGGCCGATGGCGCTGGACGCACTACGCCCGCAGGTGTCGAAAGGCTCGCGGGCGATGAGTGCGGCGGCCTTCCCCGAGCTGGGTGGCGAGGTGCCGGCGGAATTGGTCCGCGAATTCCTCGATGTGTACGAACAGGAATTGGGCCGCCACGCCCGCCTGTTCGATGGCGTCCCCGAACTGCTGGAGGCCATCGAAGCGGCCGGAAGCCGCTGGGGCATCGTCACCAACAAGCCGGAATACCTGGCGCGACAAGTCGTGCACGGCCTGGGCTGGGCGGATCGCAGCGCGATCCTGATCGGTGGCGACAGCCTCCCGCGTCGCAAGCCCGATCCACTGCCGCTGCAACATGCGGCTCAGGTTCTTGGCGTTGCGATTGCCGGCTGCGTGTATGTCGGCGATGACCAGCGCGATATCGAGGCGGCGCGTGCCGCCGGCATGCGTTCGATCGTGGCGCTGTGGGGCTACCGCCCGGACGGCGATGATCCTGCCGGCTGGGGTGGCGATGCATTGATCGCCACAGCGGGTGATTTGCTTGCTGAATTTTCCTGATCGTGCCGCTCACGCGCTTGGTACACGCGCGCTTGCGTGCTTTCCGACCACGACGATGATCGAATGACCGACGCCGCTGCCTTCGACGATGTCCTGCACAAATGGCGGCGACGCTGGCCGGAATGGCAGGTGGCCGAGGTCTTCGTGCCGATTGCGCAGCGCCAGCCTGCGCTGGCTTGGCTGGCCTTGCTTGGCGAATTGGCGGACGCGGCCTGGAGTGGCAGCGATCCGACGCCGGGTGCGGCCAAGCTGGGCTGGTGGACGGAAGAATTGGCCGGTTGGGCGCGCGGCGCGCGGCGGCATCCCCTCGGCAAGATCCTGCAGAACGTGCCCGCACCCTGGGCGGCGATGGCGGCGGCGCTGCCTGCGTTGGGTGCAAGCCGGGTGCAGGTCGGCGACTTGGCATCGGCGATCGAAGCGTTGGCGCCCTGTGCCGAGGCGTTCGCGGATGTGTCTGCGGTCCTGTTTGACCCGGCTGCGCCCACCGCGGCCGCCTCAACCGCCTGGGTGTTGCTGGGTGAGCGCGCCCTGCGGCAACCGCCCAGCGGGACGCCGGGCGAAACCAGTGCGCGGGGGTTGTTGCTGCAGCAGCCAGACCTTGCAATCGGCAGCCGACCTGTGCGTATCCATGCGGCGCTGGTGCGTGGGCGCCTGCAACGACTGGACGCCGGCAGGGACGCGGTGATCCCGGGCTGGCGTGCGTTGCTGACGGCCTGGCGTGCGGCCCGCGGTTGACGCACGCAGACGGCAACGCAGCGTTCCACCGCCGTCACGCGGTGTGCCAGCCAGAGCCGGTACAATGTTGCGATGCGCAACGCGTTTTCCGATCTGCCGCTTCCCGACGTCGCCTTCGACGCGGCGGCCTTGCAGCGTCCGCTGGATTGGGTGGGCATGGA
>NZ_JADZDS010000065.1 GCF_020850895.1 Thermomonas sp.
ATCCGCACCGCGGTGATCCAGGGCGGCCGCCTGCATGTGCAGGCCGGCGCCGGCATCGTGTTCGATTCCGACCCGCAAAAAGAATGGGAAGAAACCATGAACAAGGGCCGCGCCCTGTTCCGTGCGGTGGCGCAGGCGGCTAGGGGTTTGTAGTCGCGTGTGCGGGGCAAATCGCGCGGGCTACATGAAAAAAACGTCATGTTGGCGAAACGCGGCGGTGAGATGGGCGGGCGCAATCTGGCTTCGCGATGGGGATGTCCCCCACCGAAAGCGAACATTCCCAAAGGACCCATCATGAACACGATCACCAAGACCCTGTTTGCCGTCGCCCTGACCGCCGTCGCCGGTGTTGCCATGGCCGGTACCCAGACCGCCCCGGCTTCGACCGCCGCTGCTCCGGCCGCGTCGACCTCCACCCCGGCCAAGCCGGCTGCGCACAAGCCGAAGCATCACCGTCACCACTCGGCCAAGAGCGCCAAGCCCGCGACCCCGGCTGCTCCGGCCGCCGCCGCTGCCCCGGCCAGCAAGTAAGACTCGGGCGGGCACGGACGTCCCGCCCTCCCCGGGCGTCCGCGTTCCGCACGGTGGTTGACGACATGCTCTGCAGGCTCCGGCTTGCAGGGCATGTTTGTTTCCAGGCCCGACCCTGACGCGGCGCATGAATTTTCTTTCATGCCCAATCCACCATGAGGTGAGGTTGCCGGGCTCACCATGACATTGCGATGGGGGCTTCACCCCACCGAGCACCCCGAAACCCTTTTCATTGCGAGGAACCACCATGAACACCATTCGCCAGACTCTGATCGCCGCCGCCCTGTGCACCGTCGCCGGCGTTGCGATGGCCGCCACCCCGGCCGCGAGCCAAGCCAAGCCGGCCAAGCCGGCCGCCACGCAGGCCAAGCCGGCTGCCAGCCAGCCCAAGGCTGCAACCGCTGCGCAAGCAAAGAATGCCGCTCAGCATGGCCACAGCAGCTCCGCCCCGGCGGCACCTGCCAAGCCCGCCAAGTAAGTCGCCTCTCTCCAGTGTGGGTGGCCCCTCTTGGGCAACCACAGCATGAGGCAACAGCACGACATGCCCCGCAGGGCCCTCCCTGCGGGGTATGCTTTTTTGCGGAGGCAAGACCATGCGCATCCTGCTGCTGGAAGACGACACCCAGACCTCAGCCTTCATCGCCAAGGGCTTGCGTGAGGCCGGCCACGCCGTGGATCACGCACCCGATGGCAAGCAGGGCTTGTTCCTCGCCAGTACCGAGCCGTTCGATGCCATCGTGCTGGATCGCATGTTGCCGGCGCTGGATGGTCTGGCCGTGTTGCGTACCTTGCGCGGGGCCGGCAATCGCACGCCGGTGTTGGTATTGACGGCGCTGGGCGATGTCGATCATCGGGTCGAAGGTCTGCGCGCCGGTGCCGACGACTATCTGGTGAAACCCTTTGCATTCGCCGAACTGAGTGCGCGCCTCGACGGCATCACCCGTCGTGCGCGGGGTGACGACGAACGCGCACCGACCCGCCTGCAAACAGCCGGCCTCGAACTGGACCTGCTGTCGCGCGAAGCGCTGCGCGAGGGCCGCCGGATCGAACTGCAGCCGCGCGAATTCCGGCTGCTGGAATACCTGATGCGGCACGCCGGCCAGGTGGTGACCCGGACGATGCTGCTGGAAGCGGTGTGGGATTACCACTTCGATCCACAGACCAATGTGATCGATGTGCACATCAGCCGGCTGCGGCAGAAGATCGATCACGGTTTTGACAAGCCGCTGCTGCATACCGTGCGCGGTGCCGGCTACCGGCTGTCCGGATGAGGCGGTGGCTGCCGTCCACCAGTGCACGGCTGGCACTGGTGGTGATGGGTCTGTTCCTCATCGTCTTCGTGATGATCGGTGGCGGCGTGTATTTCGCGGCCTCGACCTTGTTGCTGGACGATGCGCGCGGTTTGGTGCGTGCGGACGCCAACGATCTGGTGACGATCCATCGCAGCGGTGGCATGGCTGCCTTGCGCGCCGAACTCGACGAGCGCATCACCGGCGGCAATGGCGATCCGAATGCGGTGTACGGATTGGTCGATGGCGACGGCAATGCGTTGATCGGGCGTTTGCCGGATGCGGGCCGTCCGGGTGCACACGGGCGCTGGGTGGAATTCAGGGAACAGGCCACCGAAGGGACCAACAATCTGCGCGTGATCGCGGTTGAGCGCGCCCTGCCCGATGGCGGGATCCTGCTGGTCGGGCAGGAACTGGCGTCGCAGGATCGCTTGCTGGCGATGATGCAGCGCTCCGCGATCCTGGCCTTGCTGGCGGCGTTGGTCGCGGGCGCCTTGGTCGGCTGGCTGACCACGCGCTGGGTCGCGCGTCGCCTGCGTGGGCTCGATGCCACGGTGGGTCGGGTTGCCGAGGGTGAATTAGGCCTGCGCGCGACGCTCGACCATAGCGGCGATGCCTTCGACCAGGTGGCGCGCCGGTTCAACATGATGCTGGACCGGATCGAGGATCTGCTCGGCGGCGTGCGCCACACCACCGATTACATCGCGCACGACCTGCGCACGCCGTTGTCGCGCCTGCGCAATCGGCTGGAAGGCCTGCACCACGACGCGACCAACGAACACACGCGGGCCGGACTGGGGCGCGCCTTGGCCGAGACCGATCAACTGCTGCACGCATTCTGCGCGCTGTTGCGACTGGCACGAATCGAGTCACAGGCACTCGACATGCATGCCCCGGACGTTGCACTACGCCCGCTGGCGGATGATGCGGTGGAAATGTACGCACCCATCGCCAGCGAACGCGGCATCCACCTGGAAGCAAGCCTGCAGGACGTACATCTGCGCGGCGATCGCGATCAGCTGTTCCAATTGCTGGTCAACCTGCTGGATAACGCATTGAAATACGCTCCGGCTGACAGCTCGGTCGAGGTGACGTTGTTGACGTCGGGCGCGGAGGTGCTGCTGGAAATCGCCGACCACGGCCCCGGCATCCCCGAAGGCGAGCGAGAACGCGTGTTCGACCGCTTCCAGCGGTTGGAAGCACATCGTGGCTCCCCCGGCGTCGGCCTTGGCCTGAGCCTGGTCCGTGCCATCGTCCACCACCACGGCGGCCGCGTGTCCCTGCTCGACAACGCCCCCGGCCTGCGCGTGAGGGTGATGCTGCCATCGCGATAGGTGCGGATGGAGTTCGACAGTCGTGGGTTATCCTGCACGGCCCCACTCTCGGTCCCGCACAACGGTGGAAAGCAGATTGTGGACAGCACTGCGTATTTCGACAAAGAGGACTCGATGTCATGAAAAACACCCTGCTTGCCTTACTTCTCCTGCTGTATGCGCCGTGCGTGTTCGCGCAGGACGTCAGTGGCCCGCCTTTCATCGCAGTGCATGGTGAGGCGAAGCTGGAAGTGGTTCCCGATATCTTCCCAGTGACCGTGACCTTGCAGGAAACCAGTCTCGAAACGACCCAAACCCAAGCACGCATCGAGGGTCTTGCAAAGGAACTCCTGCGCTTGGCCAATGCACAGGGTGTGCCGGATGCGGACATGCAGGTCGGCAATCTGGACATCTCGCCGGAAACCGATTACGACGAGCGGACGCAGCGTCAGGTGTTCCTTGGGAATACCTATGAACGCGTACTCACGTTCCGATTCCACACGCTTGAAGCACTCAGGCAATTCATCTCGAAAGCGCCGACTGGGAGACAGGTTCGATTGAGGACCGATAACTTTGAATATTCGGACAAGGCGGCAGAGCAGAAGAAATTACTGAGCGCGGCAATCGCCGATGCGCGCACGACGGCTGATGAAATGGCAAGGGGGGTCGGCATGCGGATCGTGGGCGTGCAGACGATCTCCAACCAAGGGCTCAACATCAGGTATTCGAATTCTTCGAACGAAACACTGTTGGGGACGGTATCAGTGTCGGGGAGTGCGCTGCTGGCGCCTGGAATCGTCCTTGCGCGAGGCACGATCATCCTCAAACAGGATGTCTATATCGTCTATCTGCTTGACAAATGATGGGTGCCTTGTGCTCTTGATGCTCGACAACTACGACAGCTTCACCTTCAACCTCGTGCAGTACCTGCAGGAGCTGGGTGCCGAGGTGCGGGTGGAACGCAACGATGCGCTGAGCGTCGAACAGATCGCCGCGCTGGCGCCGGACAAGATCGTGATTTCGCCGGGGCCATGCACGCCGAATGAAGCGGGCGTGTCGTTGCAGGTCTTGCAGGAACTGGGGCCGCGCATCCCGATCTTCGGGGTCTGCCTCGGCTATCAGGCGCTGGGGCAGGTGTACGGCGGTAACGTCATCCGCGCCGGCCGGATCATGCACGGCAAGACCTCGCCCATCGTGCATGAGGGCAAGGGCGTGTTCGCCGGCTTGCCCAGTCCGTTCGAGGCCACCCGCTACCACTCGCTGGTGGTGGACAAGAACAACGTGCCCGATTGCCTGGAAGTGACGGCATGGACCGAAAACGAGGACGGCACGGTGGAAGAATTGATGGGCCTGCGCCATCGTGAATTCCCGGTGGAAGGCGTGCAGTTCCATCCCGAATCCATCCTGACCCAGCACGGGCATGCGATGTTGAAGACGTTCCTGGAGCGTTGCACATGAGCATCACGCCCCAGCAAGCGCTGCAGCGCGCCATCGAGCATCGGGAAATCTTCTTCGACGAGATGGTCGACTTGATGCGCCAGATCATGCGCGGCGAGGTCTCGCCCAGCTTGACGGCGGCCCTTCTCACCGGGCTGCGGGTGAAGAAGGAAACCGTGGGCGAGATCGCGGCCGCGGCCACCGCACTGCGCGAGTTCGCGCAACCGGTCACGCTGGCGGATCGCAGCCACATGGTCGACATCGTGGGCACCGGCGGCGACGGCGCACACACCTTCAACATTTCCACCGCGTCGATGTTCGTGGCGGCCGCTGCTGGCGCGAAAGTGGCCAAGCACGGCGGCCGCAGCGTGTCCTCGAAATCCGGCAGCGCCGATGTGCTGGAGGCGCTGGGTGCATGCATCGAACTGCAGCCTGCGCAGGTCGCCGAATGCATCGCGCTGACCGGCATCGGCTTCATGTATGCACCTGTGCATCATCCGGCGATGAAGGTGGTGGCCCCGGTGCGGCGCGAGCTGGGCGTGCGCACGATCTTCAACATCCTCGGCCCGCTGACCAATCCAGCAGGCGCACCCAACACCCTGATGGGCGTGTTCCATCCCGATCTGGTCGGCATCCAGGTGCGTGTGCTGCAGGAGCTGGGCGCCACGCGCGCGTTGGTGGTCTGGGGCCGCGACAACATGGATGAGCTCTCGCTCGGCGCCGGCACCCTGGTCGGCGAACTGCGCGATGGCCGGGTGCGCGAATACGAGCTGCATCCGGAGGATTTCGGCATCGCGATGGCGCACAGCCGCAACCTGAAGGTGGCCGACGCTGCGGAGTCCAAGGCCATGCTGCTGGAGGCGCTGGACAACCGCGACGGCCTGCCGCGCGAGATCGTGGCCTACAACGCCGGCGCGGCCCTGTATGCGGCCGGCGTGGCCGAAGACATTGCCGAAGGGATCGCGTTGGCGCGCCGGGTGCTGGCCAGTGGCGCGGCGCGGGCCAGGCTGGACGCGTTCGTGGCGACCACGCAGGCGCTGGCCGGCGCTTGACGCCCCGGCGGGGCCGCCGCAGGCTGGGAAGATGACCGAGAGCCCGCTCCTGCTGCTGCGCAATGCCGACGTCCACGCGCCGGAACCCCTGGGCCATCGCCACCTGTTGATCGGCGGCGGCAAGGTGGTGTGGATGGGACCTAACGATCCGGGTCTGTCGCCCTCGCTGGCGGCGACCACGGTGGATCTGCAGGGCCAGCGGCTGGTCCCGGGGTTCGTCGACGCCCATGTCCACGCCAGTGGCGGTGGCGGCGAGGCGGGGCATGCAACCCGGGTGCCGGCACCGGGCCTGAGCCGCTATACCCGCGCCGGCGTCACCTCGGTGGTGAGCCTGCTGGGCACCGACGATCTCGCCCGCGGCATGCCGGAACTGCTGGCGCATGTGTACGGCCTGCGCGAGCAAGGCCTGTCGGCCTGGGCCTGGTGCGGCGGCTACCACCTGCCGTCGGCCACCCTGACCGGCAGCGTGCGCGGTGACATCGCCTTGGTCGAGCCGATCATCGGCGTCGGCGAACTGGCGCTTTCCGACCACCGTTCCAGCCAGCCAACCCTGGACGAACTGTTGCGGGTGGCATCCGAAGCGCATGTCGGCGGACTGATGAGCGGCAAGGCCGGCGTGGTCCATCTGCACCTGGGTGATGGCGAACGCGGACTGGATCTGGTGCGACGCGCGCTGGACACCAGCGAACTGCCGCCACGGGTGTTCCAGCCGACCCACGTCAATCGCCGGAAAGCCTTGTTCGAGGAGGCGATCGCGCTGGCGCGTGGTGGCAGCCATGTCGACATCACCGCCTTCCCGGTCGATGAGGGTGAAGATGCGTGGTCGGCCGAAGACGCGTTGCTGCGCTACCTCGACAGCGGCGCGCCGCCGCAGCGGGTGAGCATCAGTTCCGACGGCGGCGGCTGCCTGCCGGTGTTCGATGCCGAAGGCCGGGTGGCGCGGATGGACGTGGGGGATTCCGGCGCGCTCGCGACCACGCTGCAGGGGCTGCTGGCGCGGGGCTTGCCGCTGGCACGCGCGCTACCGGCCTTCACCAGCAACCCGGCCACCTTGCTGCGACTCACCGGCAAGGGCCGGATCGCGGTCGGGATGGACGCGGACCTGGTGGCGCTGGGCGACGACGGCCTGCCGTCCCACGTTTGGGCGCGCGGCGTGGCGATGGTTGCCCAAGGCACGGTGTTGCGACGGGGCATGTTCGAGCACTGAACCGGATTCGAAACAAGACAACGATCACGAGGAAATCACAAGCGATGTGTCCAAGCAAAGTGGCCGACGGCGAGACGCGCGGCTGGATCGTCCCGATCGGTGGGGCGGAAGACAAGGAAGCCCATCCGGACGTGCTGTCGCGTTTCGTCGCCCTGTGCGGCGGCAAGGACGCGCGCATCGTGGTGATTCCCACGGCCAGTCGGAAGGTTGAAACCGGGGCGCAGTACCAACGCCTGTTCCCGACGCTGGGAGCCGGCCACGTGGACGTGCTGGATTTCGACACCCGTCGTGATGCCAGCGAAAAGAACCGACTGGCAACGCTGGAGCAGGCCACCGGCGTGTTTTTCACCGGCGGCAACCAGCTGCGCCTGTCCACCCTGCTCGGCGGCACCCCGGTGGCAAAACTCATCCGCATCATGAGCGCACGCGGCGTGACCGTCGGCGGGACCAGTGCCGGCGCCAGCATCCTGTCCGAGCACATGATCGCCTTCGGCAGCGAAGGGGCTTCGCCGCGTGCCAGCAGCGTGCGGCTGGCGCCCGGCCTGGGGCTGACCAATCGGTTCATCATCGACCAGCACTTCCGCCAGCGCGACCGCCTCGGCCGGCTGACCGCGGCGCTGGCCTACAACCCGTTCGCGGTCGGCATCGGACTGGACGAGGACACCGCCGCCTTCATCGCGCCCGACAACACGCTGGAAGTGGAAGGCAGCGGCGCAATTACCGTCGTCGACGCCAGTTCGATGAGCTATTCATCGATGTCGGAAATCGACCAGAATGATGCGGTGTGCATGCTGGGCCTGACCGTGCATATCCTGACCAAGGGTGCCAGCTTCAACCTGAGCACGCGCAAAGCGAGCGCCGGCGATCTGGCGCACCACAAGGACTGAAGCAGCGGTATCTCATTATCGACACAGGGGCGGGAGGGCGCGATGCGGATCCTGAATCGCAATGTCTACATGGGGCCTTCGCAGTACGCGAAGTTTCCGGTCATCCGGCTCGAACTCGACCTGGGTGAGCTCGAACAGTGGCCCACCGCGAAGCTCGGCGAGGGTTTCATCACCGCCCTGCTGGACGCACTGCCGGGGTTGGCCGAGCACGGCTGCTCGTACCGCGAACCTGGCGGCTTCGTGCGGCGCATGCGCGAAGGCGAGGGCACCTGGCTTGGGCATGTGCTTGAGCATGTTGCGATCGAATTGCAGAACGAGGCCGGCGAAGACGTCACCTTCGGCAAGACCCGCAGCGTCGACGACGGTCGCGCCGGCGTGTATTCGGTGGTCTACGAATACGAGCAGCGCGAGGAAGGCATCGCCGCCGGCGAATTGGCGCTGCGCCTGCTCGATTCGCTGCTGCCGGAACCCCTGCGCAGCCTGACCGATGCCAGCTGGCATTGGCAGGAGGAGCGCGATGCCTTCATCCGCTATGCCCAGCGCCGCGCGCTGGGGCCGTCCACCGCATCGCTGGTGCGGGCGGCGGTGGATCGCGGGATCCCGTGGATGCGCCTGAACGAGCAATCGCTGGTGCAGTTGGGCCAGGGCAAGTACCAGCAGCGCATCCAGGCCACCGTCACCGGCCGCACCTCGCACATCGCGGTGGAGCTGGCCTGCGACAAGGAAGAGACCAACAAGATCCTGTCCGCGCAGGGCCTGCCGGTGCCGCAGCAGCACCTGGTGCAATCGGCCGATGCGGCCTGGCGCGCGGCGCGACGGCTGGATGGCCCGGTGGTGGTCAAGCCCTACAACGGCAACCACGGCCGCGGCATCACCATCAATGTCCGCACCGAGGATGAAGTACGCGCTGGGTTCGACGCCGCGCAGCAGCATTCGCGCTCGGTCCTGGTGGAAACCTACATGGAAGGCGACGACCATCGCCTGCTGGTGGTCAACGGCGAATTGATCGCCGCCACCAAGCGCACGCCGGGGCATGTGGTGGGTAACGGCACGGCGACTGTCGCGGCCTTGGTCGAGGTGGTGAACAGCGACCCGCGCCGCGGCGTCGGCCACGAGAAGGTGCTGACCCGCATCAAGCTCGACCGCGAAGCCGAGCTGATGCTTGAACGCAAGGGTTACACCGTGGATTCGGTGCCGGCGGAAGGCGAAGTGGTGTACCTGCGCTCCACCGCCAATCTCTCGACCGGCGGCACCGCCACCGATGTCACCGACATCATCCATCCGGACAACCGGGCGATGGCCGAACGCGCAGTCCGCGCGATCGGGCTGGACGTGGGCGGCGTGGATTTCCTGTCGCCCAACATCGCCGAAAGCTACAAGCGCACCGGCGGTGGTATCTGCGAGGTCAATGCTGCGCCAGGCTTCCGCATGCACATCGCGCCCAGCGAAGGCACCCCGCGCGATGCCGCCGGCCCGGTCATCGACATGCTGTTCCCGCCCGGCACGCCGGCGCGGGTGCCGATCGCCGCGGTTACCGGCACCAATGGCAAGACCACCACCGCGCGCATGCTCGCCCACATCGCCAAGATGGCCGGCTACACGCCGGGCCTGACCACCACCGATGGCGTCTATATCGACGGCCAGCGCACGGTCGAGGGCGACATGACCGGGCCGGTCTCGGCGCGGATGGTATTGGCCGATCCGACGATTGATTTCGCGGTGCTGGAAACCGCACGCGGTGGCCTGCTGCGCGCCGGCATGGGCGTGGCCGAAGTCAACGTCGGCGCGGTCATCAACGTCGCCTCCGATCACCTTGGCCTCAAGGGTATTGACACCCTCGAACAGCTCGCCGAGATCAAGCGGATCGTGGTCGAGGTGGCGAACGATTGCGCCGTGCTCAATGCCGACGATCCGAACGTGCTGAAGATGTCGGCCTGGACCGACGCCAAGGTGATCTGCTACGTCACCATGAATCCCTCGCACCCGCTGGTGCGCGAGCACATCCGCGCCGGTGGCCGCGCCTGCGCGCTGGAGGCTGGCGTCAACGGCCACATGATCACCCTGTACGACAAGGGCAGCCATATCCCGCTGATGTGGACCCACCTGATTCCGGCGACGCTGGAAGGACGCGCCCTGCACAACGTGCAGAACGCGATGATCGCGGCGGCGATGGGCTATTCGATGGGGATCAAGCTGGACGCGATCCGCCAGGGCCTGCGCACCTTCGACACCACCTTCTTCCAGGCGCCGGGGCGGATGAACGTGTATGGCGAACACCCGTTCAAGGTGATCATGGATTACGCCCACAACGCGCACGCGGTGGGGATGATGGCCGACCTCGCCCAGCGCCTCGACGCCCAGCGCCGCGTCGTGGTGATGGCCGGCCCCGGCGATCGCCGCGACCAGGACTTGATCGATATCGCCCATGCCGTCGCCGGCAAGTTCGATCACTACATCTGCCGCCGCGACGATTCCCTGCGCGGCCGCGATGGCGACGAGGTTCCGCGCATCCTGGCCAAGGCACTAAAGGCCACCGGCGTTGCCGACGATGCCATCACCATCATTCCGGATGAGCAGGAGGCGATCGATACCGCCCTGCGGATGGGTCAATCCGGCGACCTCATCATCGTCTTTGCTGATGCCCTGACCCGCTCGTGGAAGCAGATCATCCGTTTCCAGCCCGATGGCGCCATGCCGAGGACCACGGCCAAGGTGGAAACACCAGCCCTGGATACCAATCTCGACGCCCAGATCGTGGCGGCGATGGAAGGCGTTGTGCGCGACGAGCGCGGCCTGCGCTTCGAGCGCGAGGAAGGCGATTGAACACAGCGGATGACGTACTGGACGCACCGTTCGAGGATTCGCGCCGGCTGACCGGCGCCAACCTGTATTTCGCCGTGCCGGGCGCGGTGCTGGATACCGTCCCCGGCATCGCCTTCGACGATGGCATTGCGGCACGGTGGCATGCGGGTATCGCCGTCGCGCGTGCGGCCCTGTGCTGGCCGGATGGCGCCAGCGTCATCCGCCACCACGCCACCGGTGTGACTTTGGCCATTGCCGCGCCGATTGACCAACTCTTCACCGCCACCGAAGTCAACGAATGGGCGCTATACCGGGCGCTGGGCCTGCGGCCCGGTGCCGACACCGTGGATGCCCCGGAGCTTCCGGCGCGCCCGCACCCGGCCCATTTCGAGGACGACGAGGCCCTGCGACGCCTGCAGGCAGCGGCACAGGCCGAGGCCAGGCCATCCCTGCTGGCCCTGCTGCACGCGGCGGCGATGCACGCGGTGCCGGCGCGCTTGGACGACGAGGCGCTGTCGATCGGCGAAGGACAGTTCGCACGCACCTGGACGCTGGCGCAGTTGCCCGCGGCGAGCGAGGTGCCATGGACGCGCCTGCATGGCGTGCCCAAGGCGCTGGTCACCGGCTCCAACGGCAAGACCACCACCGTTCGCTTGCTGGCGGCACTGTTGGGCGCCAGCGGGCGCAAGGTGGGTTACAGCTGCACCGACGGCGTGGTCGTGGGCGAACTGGGCATCGAGGCCGGCGACTATTCCGGTCCGGCGGGCGCGCGCGCGGTCCTGCGCACACCGCAGGTGCAGGCGGCGGTGCTGGAAACGGCGCGCGGTGGCATCCTGCGCCGCGGGCTGGCGGTCGATGGCGCGAGCGCGGCGATCGTCACCAATGTCAGCGAGGATCATTTCGGCGAATACGGCATCGACACGCTCGCCGATCTGGCCGAAGTGAAACTGGTCGTTGCCAAGGCGCTGGCCGGCAATGGTCTGCTGGTGCTCAATGCCGACGATCCCACCCTCGTCCTGCAGGCGCAGGGGTTGGATGGCGTGCGGATTGGTTGGTTTGCGCGTGCGTTGGCCACGGCGCAGGCACGCGGCCTGCCCGCCTGCGGCGTGCTCGACGGACGCCTGCTGCTGCGTGGCGACGAGGGCGAGGACGATTTGGGCGCCATCGCCGCGATGCCGCTGACTCTCGGTGGCGCCGCGCACTACAACATCGAGAACATCGCCGCCGCGGTGTTGGCGGCGCAGGCGCTGGGCGTGACCGCCACGGAGAGTGCGCGCGTGCTGGCCAGCTTCGGCGCGCACAACGCCGACAACCCCGGTCGCTTGCAGCGCTGGACGCTGGGCGACGTCGATGTCCTGCTCGACTACGCGCACAACCCGGAAGGCCTGCATGGCCTGCTTGAACTGGCGGCGAGCCTGCGCAAGGGACGCTTGGGTGTCCTGCTCGGCCATGCCGGCAACCGGCGCGAAGCCGACTACATCGCGGTGGCGAACACGGTCGCTGCCGCCCATCCCGACCGAGTCTGGCTCAAGGACATCGGCGGCAATTACCTGCGTGGTCGCGCGTCTGGCGAGGTTGCCCACATCCTGCGCGAGGCCCTGCACACCCACGGCATCCCGCTCGAGGCGCTGCCGGTCTGCCTCGACGAAGCGCAGGCTGCACGCGAGGCGCTCGCATGGGCCCAACCGGGCGATCTGCTGTTGCTGCCGATCCACGAACCAAGCAAGCGTGCCGTGGTGGTGGCCCTGCTGGATCACCTCGCTGCAAGCGGTTGGCGGGCAGGGCGCACATTACCGGGAGGAGACTGAGGCTGGCCGTTGCGACAGGCCCAGTGTTGTCACCTTAGAATAAACGGCCCCGTTCTTGTGATCTGATGGCGATGCACGACGTGCTCCAGCGCATCCTTGCGCGCAAACGCGAAGAAGTCACCGAGCGCTCGCAACGCCTGCCGTTGGCCGAACTGCGCACACGCGTCGAGGCCATGCCGACGGCGCGCGGCTTTGCCGATGCCATCGCGGCCAAACTCGCCGCAGGCCAGGCGGCGGTGATCGCCGAGGTGAAGAAGGCCAGCCCCAGTCAGGGCGTGATCCGGCCCGATTTCGATCCGCCGGCGATCGCGCGCAGCTATGCCGCCTCCGGCGCGGCCTGCCTCTCGGTGCTGACCGACGCCGATTTCTTCCAGGGCAGCGACGCCTGCCTGCAGCAGGCGCGTGCGGCCTGCGCGCTGCCGGTGCTGCGCAAGGATTTCATCGTCGATGCCTACCAGCTGTACGAGGCGCGTGCGCTGGGTGCCGATTGCGTGTTGCTGATCGCCGCGGCGCTGGACGACGAGCAATTGTCCGAATACGCCTTCCTCGCGTCCGAACTGGGGTTGGATGTGCTGGTGGAAGTGCATGATCTGGACGAGCTCGAACGCGCGCTGCCGGTGCCGGCGCGATTGCTCGGCATCAACAACCGCAACCTGCGCACCTTCGAGGTCTCACTCGACACCACGCTGGCGCTCAAGAGCGTGGTGCCGGGCGATCGCGTGCTGGTGACCGAAAGCGGGATCCGCACGCCAGACGATGTGCGCCGGATGCGCGAGAACGGCATCCACGCGTTTCTGGTCGGCGAGACCTTCATGCGCCAGCCCGATCCGGGCGCGGCGCTGCAGGCGTTGTTCGCGTGAACGAGCGCTTCCCGGAGCCAGCCGCGGATGCGCCGCTGGTGGTGTTCGATTTCGACCACACCCTCTGCGACAGCGATGCCGGCACCGAGCTCTACCGCTGGCTGATCGGTCGTGCGTGGTGGCGGTGGCTATTGGCGCTGCTGGTGGCGCCGGTGGCAGGCCCGATGGTGGCCTTCCTGCGCACCCGCAAGGCGGGCATTTCCGCCTTCGTCTGGGCGGGCAGCGTGGGCAAATCGCAACCGCTGGAGGCGCTGATCGATCGCTACGTGGCGACCCACGAAGCCAAGTTGCGCGCCAGCGCCTTGCCGACTGCGCTGAAGGTCTTTGCAGGCCACCGCCGCGCCGGTGATCGGGTGGTCGTCGCTACCGGCGCGCCACCACGGCTGGCACGGGCGATCCTGCGCCTCGTCGCCGATGATGACCTGCCGGTGATCGGTACCGAGCTGGCCGCCGGTTGTGGCGGCTTGGTGGTGCAGCAGCACTGTCACTACAAAATGAAAATGACCATGCTGCATGCCGCCGGTTTCACCCAACCGATTGCGCGTGCCTACAGCGACAGCAGCGCCGACCTGCCACTCTTGCAGGCCGCCGCGCAGCCGGTGGTGGTCAATCCGAAGCCATCGCGGGTGGCGTTGTTCCGGCGGGTGCTGCCGCCAGGGACGCCGATCCTGCATTGGGATTGTCCTGGCCGTGGCGGAGATCCGGCACCACGCGCTTAGGGAACCTCTGAACAATTCAGAGGTTCCCGCCAGCCATGGCGTGGCCTGACAATTCCCGGATGGCGTTGTTCGGACCTTCCTCGACAGCGCACCGCAGGGGCGCGATCGACGCCTCAGGCCGATCCCAACGGTTTGACGAAGCGCATTGAGCTATTGCTGTAGCCGCAGGCTCGATAAAACCCGTGCGCCTCGGTGCGTTGGGTGCCCGAAGTCAGTTCGATTCGGGCGGCACCGCCGGCACGCGCGCGGCGCTCGGCTTCCATCAGCAGGTGACGGCCGACGCCAGAACCGCGTGCATCTTCCAGCACCACCAGCGTGGTGATCCGGCAAGTGGTGGTGCCCAGCGGCAAGTAATACATGAAATCCAGTGCCACCAGTCCGCACACGACGCCGCCACGACGTGCCACCACCAGTGCCTGGCGGTCGTTGGCAAGGATGGTGGCGATCCGTTCGACGGCATCGCGCAGGTCGCAGGGGTAGCCAAGTTCATCCAGCAGGCGTGCCACGTCGTCGGCATCGGCGATCACCGCATTGCGCAGATCGATGCCGGCGTTACGCTCCGGTGGCGAGAAGGCGCGGCTCATGCCTGTGGCCCGCGTCAGCGGGTTCCGTACACCACCACGGTCTTGCCGCGCGCATGCAGCTTGCCGTCGACCTGCAGCTTCTTCAGCACGCGCCCGGCCATCTCGCGCGAGCAGCCGACCAAGCGCGCCAGCTCCTGCCGCGAGACCCGCAGCTGGGTGCCCATCGGATGAGTCATCGACTCCGGTTCCTTGGCCAGATCGAACAGGGTGCGGTAGATGCGGTCGCTGACATCGAGGAAGGCGAGGCGACCGGCCTTGCGGCTGGTGTCGAGCAGGCGCTTGCTGATTTGCGCACCGATCGAATACAGCAGCTTGGACGCATCGCCTGGCTGTGCCAGCAGCAGCGCTTGCAGGCGTTCGTAGCTGATTTCCGCCAAGTCGCAGGCGGTGCGCGTGCGCAGGGCCACGTCGCGGTGACTGCTTTCCACGAACAGGCCCATCTCGCCGACGAACTCGCCGGCGCCGCTGTAGCCCAGCACCAGCTCACGGTCATTGTCCTCGGTGGCGATGATGCTGACCGAGCCGGAGATGATGTAGTAGAGCGTGTCGGCCGGATCGCCGGGGTGGAACACGTCGGTCCGCGCCGGATAGCGGCGGCGATGGCAATGGGAGATGAAACGGTCGATGGTCGCCGGATCCGCCAACAGCGGATTGTGGATGCGCGGCATCACTGGCCTGAGGAGTTCAACGCCCATGCGGTCGCGTCCTGATTGATCGGCCAAGCTTAGGCGGAACTGTGATGGGTGGCAAACTTTTGAACGGGGTGGCCGCCATGGGGACGGGCGCGCCTTGAGGATCGTTCCGGTTCCGGGTCGCGCCTCGGTAGGACACATGCCGGACCGGTGGTCTTGACGCATAATGACCGGTCTGCGTCCTCTCACCGGGTTCGATGCCGTGGTCAAACCGCTGCCGCGTCTGAAGCTGCAAGGCTTCAACAACCTCACCAAGTCGCTCAGCTTCAACATCTATGACGTTTGCTACGCGGCGTCGGAGGACGAGCGTCGGCGTTACATCGAATACATCGACGAGGAATACAACGCCGATCGCCTGACCCAGATCCTGACCGACGTGGCCGAGATCATCGGCGCCAACATCCTCAACGTGGCCCGCCAGGACTACGACCCGCAGGGCGCGTCGGTGACGATCCTGATCTCCGAGCAGCCGGTGATCGACAAGGCCGATGCCAAGGGCGTGATCTCCGACGCGGTGGTTGCCCACCTCGACAAGTCGCACATCACCGTCCACACCTATCCGGAGACCCACCCGGACAACGGCATCGCCACCTTCCGCGCCGACATCGACGTGTCCACCTGCGGGGTGATCTCGCCGCTGAAGGCGCTGAACTACCTGATCGAGTCGCTGGAATCGGACATCGTGGTGATGGACTACCGCGTGCGCGGCTTCACCCGCGACGTGCGCGGCAAGAAGTATTTCATCGACCACAAGATCAATTCGATCCAGGATTACCTGGCCAAGAACATCCGTGCCCGCTACGAGATGCTCGACGTCAACGTCTACCAGGAAAACCTGTTCCACACCAAGATGCACCTGAAGGACTTCGACCTCGACAACTACCTGTTCGAGGAAAAGGCGCGCAACCTGTCGTTCAAGGAGCGCATGAAGATCGAGGCCCGGCTCAAGCGCGAGATCGAAGAGTTGTATCACGGGCGCAACCTCGTCGATTGATCGCACGCGCTTGCGGGTGGCCGCGCACGGCGCGAAATTGCGTCAATGTCGGCGAGGCCATCGCCGATGTTGAGGATTCATCCCGTGCAAATACATCGCACCATTGCGGCCGCAACGCTGGCCTGCCTGCTGGTCTTGTCGGCCTGCAAGCCCGGGCAGCCATCGGCGACGCCTGCTCAGCCGGCTGCCGCACCCGCGGCCACGGCTGCACCCGCCGCTACCCCGACGCCTGCCGATGCCTGGCCGCAGCCAGACAAGGTCGAGCGCGACGGGCCCGATGCCGAGCTGATGGTGCAGATCGGCGACATCGACAACTTCGGCTTCGGTTTCCCGGACGGCTTCAACCTGTTCACCGGGCGCTCGACGCCGGTCCACAGCTACCCGTTCAAGCCGTCCGAAACAGACGCCTCCGGCACCGATCGCATCATGGTGCCCAGCGGATTCAACAGCGCGTCCGGTGATGGCTACACCGCCAGCACGGCGCGGCCGGACAATGAACCGCGCCCGCTGCGGGTGGCGTTCGATCTCGACGGCATCGAGGTCAAGCGCGCGGCCCTGCAGCTGTTCGTGGATGATTTCCAGGCGCGGGTGTGGGGCGCCACGTACCGCGTGTGGATCAATGGCACCGAAGTGCCGACGGTAGCCACCACCTTGAACGCGCTCGACCAGACCGGCCCGATCGGCAAGCTGGTGACGATCGAACTGCTGCCCGAACAGGTCGGCCTGCTGCGCGAGGGCAAGTTCGAGATGAAGATCGACGACCCCAGCCACGACGTCGCCGATGGTTTCGCGCTGGATTTCGTGCGCATCCTGATCAACCCCAAGCCCTGGCGCTACACCGGCACGGTGCACGGGATCGCCATCGACGAACAATCCGGTGCGCCGCTGGCCGGCGTGCTGGTGTCGGCCAGCAACACCGCGCAGATGAGCACCGGCGCGGACGGCAACTTCTCCATGTCGGGGGTGCCGGCGGGCTTGGCCGTGGTCTCCGGCAGCCACCCGGACTATCAGGCCGCCACCGAAAGCGCTGATCTGGTGGCCGGCGACGATGTACGGGTCGTGCTTCGGCTCAAGGCGGCCGAGAACACCAGCGCCGGCATGCACGAGCAGCTGGATCGGATCGGCAGGATCGACCTGTACGGGGTTTACTTCGATACCGACAAGGACAGCCTCAAGCCGGAATCCGATGCGGTATTGAACCAGGTGCTGGACCTGCTCAAGCAGTATCCGCAGCTGCACCTGGTGATCGCCGGGCACACCGATGCGCAGGGCAGCGATGACCACAACCGGGATCTGTCCAATCGGCGTGCGCAATCGGTGGTGGCCTGGCTGGTCGGCCGCGGGATCGCTGCTGATCGACTGCAGGCCGAAGGCCATGGCGAAAGCCAGCCGGTGGCCAGCAACGACACCGCCGAAGGCCGTGCCCTCAATCGCCGGGTGGAGCTGCGCAAGGCGGATGGCTGAAATCGGGCCGGCGGATGTGTGGTCCGTGCGTCGATTCCCGGCCGGTTGGAAAGGGCTGTACAACGCCATCCCGGCGTTGTCGGCCAGCCGTCCATGGCTGGCGGGAACCGCTGAGATAGGTAATTGTTTCCTGGAGGTGCATCGTTTTGACAGTCAGGGCGAGACCTGCCTATAATCGCGGTTCTTTCGTGCCCGTGGTGGTTGAACCGGCGCAAAAGGACAACGCGAGGCGACGTTCCGCGAGCCGCAATGGCGAGGGAACCAGCCCGACCATGCACCCCAGAAACGAGTTCGTCATGAAGACTTTCATCGCCAAGAACGAGACCGTCCAGCGCGACTGGTACGTCGTCGACGCCGAGGGCAAGACCCTTGGTCGCCTGGCCGCAGCCCTGGCCTATCGCCTGCGCGGCAAGCACAAGCCCGTGTTCACCCCCCACGTCGATACCGGCGATTATCTGGTCGTCATCAATGCCGACAAGGTGGCCGTCACCGGCAAGAAGATGACCGACAAGCTGTACCACCGCTTCACCGGTTACGTCGGCAACCTCAAGACCGAGTCGCTGGGCCAGGCGCTGGAGCGCCATCCCGAGCGCGTGCTCGAGATCGCCGTGAAGGGCATGCTGCCGAAGGGCCCGCTGGGCCGGCAGATGTACCGCAAGCTCAAGGTTTACGCCGGCGCCGAGCACCCGCACGCCGCCCAGCAGCCGCAAGTCCTGGATATCTGATCATGGCCATCACCCAAAATTACGGCACCGGTCGCCGCAAGTCCTCCACCGCCCGCGTGTTCCTGCGCAAGGGCAGCGGCACCATCACCATCAATGACCGTCCGCTGGACGAGTTCTTCGGCCGTGAGACCGCGCGCATGATCGTGCGCCAGCCGCTCGAGCTGACCAAGCACATCGAAACTTTCGACATCAAGGTCACCGCCAGCGGCGGCGGCACCACCGGCCAGGCCGGTGCCATCCGCCTCGGCATCGCCCGTGCGCTGGTCGAGTACGACGAGACCCTGAAGTCCGAGCTGCGCAAGGCCGGTTTCATGACCCGCGATGCGCGCGAGGTCGAGCGCAAGAAGGTCGGCCTCCACAAGGCCCGTCGCGCCACCCAGTTCTCCAAGCGCTGATTCCTTCGCCTTCTGGCGTTGGCGCGCCGGCTTGCCGTACGTCAGTACTGTCTGCGCCGACGCGCCTTAGCCAGAAGACGAATGAACGATCGCCCTCGTGCCATACTCCTGGCCAGAGAATGATCGAATACGCCCTTGCCGACGGTGTTCAGCTGGCAAGCGCGTTTGGTTTTAGAATTCACGCCATAGCCCCGTCGCCAAGCGGTAAGGCACCTGACTCTGACTCAGGCATTCGGAGGTTCGAATCCTTCCGGGGCTGCCATATTCGAAATGGTTCGATCCACACAACCCGCCGCACGGCGGGTTGTGTCGTTTGGGGTCGGGTGCGGTGGGACAATGGCGCATCCCATTCGGATGCCGAGGATGCCCCCCGTTGCCGTGTTCGCACCGCCGGCCGTGCCGCTGGCGACGCTTGATTCCCAACTGCGCGAGCGCGGCTACGCGGTGCTGGCCGCGGCCGACGTGGCCACGCTGGCCGGTGTGGCGCCAGACGCGCTGGCGCAGCTGGCGCCGGCCTGGGACGACCTGCCGCCGGACCACTACCTCAAGGACGGCGGGCGTTATCGCCGGCGTCGCCACATCTGTTTCATTGCCGAGGGCGCTGCGCTGCGGCAGGTGCCACAGCGGATGCACTACCAGCCGGTCGAATACAACGCCCTGCACGGCGGGATGGAACGCTGGTTCGAGCCGGTGGCCGAGGGCACCTTGGCGCAGCCGGCGTGGCCGGCGCTGATCCGCGCACTGGCGCAGGCTTGCTGGCGACAAGCGCCCGGCCTGCGCTGGCATGTCGAGGCGCACCAGTTCCGGATCGACACCACCGACGGCGTGGGCCGGCCCACGCCGGAAGGCGCGCACCGTGACGGCGTAGATTTCGTCGCCGTGCTGCTGGTATCGCGGCAGGGCATCCGCGGCGGCGAAACCCGGGTGTTCGCCGCGCAGCGCCGCGAGGGCGAGCGCTTCACCCTGTCCGAGCCGTGGTCGCTGCTGCTGATGGAAGACGCGCGGGTGATCCACGAATCCACCCCGATCCTGCCGCTGGGCGACGAGCCCGGCCATCGCGATACGCTGGTGCTGACCTTCCGCGCGGATGCATTTCTTGGCGAGGGATGAGGCGTTGGCCAGGTCGTTGACCGCCTCCGGCAGAGGTGATAGGTTCGCGAGACCGTCTGCTTCGAGCTTCCCGAAGGCAAGGGGGTTGGCATGCTTAGAGCCCTGATTCTGGTACTTGCGACCGTGTTCAGCTTGGCCGGGCAGGCCGCGGATCTGGTCGTCAACGAAGATCACCAGACCGGCACGCGCGACTGCGCCGGTAACGCGATCACCCTCAACAGCAACCGCAACACCCTCAAGCTGCTGGGCTGCACGCGGATCGTCGTCAACGGCAACTTCAACGTGATCGATGCCGTCGCGCCGGCTGCGATCAGCGTTCTCGGCAACGACAACCGGGTGAACTGGAGCGTCGGCGCCGACGGCCGCGCACCCGATGTGAGCAATCTCGGCAACCGGAACCAGGTGAAGGCCGGCGACGCGGGAGCCACCGAACGCGATGCAACGATCGGCTTGGCCGCTGGCGGGCTGGCGATCGAGGACAGGTACAGCTGCGCAGCGGGAAGCACCTGCCGTGCCGACTGTCCGGCCGGCAATTGCACGATGACCTGCCCTGCCGGCGCGATCTGCCACTACGGCTGTGCCGGCGGTGACTGCCTGATGCAATGCAGCGCAGGGGCCAAGTGTGACTTCAGCTGCCACGGCGGCAACTGTCGGCAGACTTGTGCCACCGGCGCGCGCTGCGAGACCACGTGCGCTGGCGGCGATTGCAGTTCCTGACAGAAACGGGGTCACGTATGGAGGTGTCAATCGCACACGTCGGATGAGCGGGCATCAACAAGACCACCCACAGAGTCGCCTCTCGCCACCAGCATGATCCCCACGCCTCACCGGCATCAGCTTCCACGGCACGCGCCTTCGGTGGCAGCCGATACAATGACCGGCTGGATTGATACATACACGAGGCGGCAATGAAACTCGGATCCCTGAAGGAGGGCGGGCGCGACGGCACCCTGGTCGTGGTGTCGCGCGATCTGCGTCGTGCGGTGCGTGCCGACGGCATCGCGCCGACCCTGCAGCGTGCGCTGGAAGACTGGGCCGTGCTGGCACCCCGGCTCAATGCGTTGTTCGAAGATTTGTGCAACGGCCGTGCGACCGCCGCCTTCGATCTCGACGAGCACCTGCTCGCGGCGCCACTGCCGCGCGCCTACGAATTCGTCGATGGCAGCGCCTACCTTCCGCACGTGGAGCGGGTGCGGCGTGCGCGTGGCGCCGAGGTGCCGGAGAGCTTCTATGTCGATCCGCTGATGTACCAAGCGGTCAGCGCCGGCTTCCTTGGCCCGCGCGATCCGGTCAAGGTGGTCAGTGCGGATTACGGCATCGATCTGGAAGCCGAGGTGGTGATCGTCACCGACGACGTGCCGATGGCGGTGACGCCTGAACAGGCGGCCGAGCATATCCAGTTGATCGGGCTGGTCAACGACGTGTCGCTGCGCAACCTGATTCCACCGGAATTGGCCAAGGGCTTCGGCTTCCTGCAATCCAAGCCGCGCAGCGCGCTCAGCCCGGTGTTCGTGACGCCGGACGAATTGGGCGAGGCCTGGCAGGGCAACAAGGTGCACCTGGCCATGCTCACCCACATCAATGGCGCATGGTTCGGTGCGCCCGAGGCGGGCGTGGACATGCAGTTCGATTTCGCCCAGTTGGTCGCACATGCCGCCAAGACCCGGCCGCTGTCGGCCGGCACCCTGGTCGGTTCCGGTACCGTGGCCAACGAGGACACCGCGCTGGGCGCGTCCTGCTTCGCCGAGCGGCGCACGGTGGAGACCCTGCGCGACGGCAAGCCGAGCACGCCGTTCATGGCATTCGGCGACCGGGTCCGCATCGAAATGCTCGATGCCGCAGGCAAGAGTGTGTTCGGCGCCATTGAGCAGACCATCGAGCAACAGCCCCGCCCTTGATTGCGGAGGCGTCAGGCGGTCAAACTGGCGGGACGAGCGGCAGTGTGCGGTCGGCGTGATCCGTTATGGTCTCCGGATTGGGGGGCGCAATGGGCGACAACTTGCGGTTGTATTCATACTGGCGATCTAGCGCGGCCTACCGCGTGCGCATTGGCCTGAACCTCAAGGGGCTGGAGTACGAGATCGTCCCGGTCCACCTGCTGCAAGACGGCGGCCAGCAGCATGCCGATGGCTACCGTGCGATCAACCCGCAGGAACTGGTGCCGACGCTGCTGCACGGACAGCGCCGGCTGACCCAGTCGCTGTCGATCCTCGAATACCTGGACGAGATCTGGCCGGACAATCCCTTGCTGCCTGCGACTGCGCGTGAACGCCAGCGCGCCCGTTCGCTGGCGCAGTTGATCGCCTGCGACATCCATCCGCTCAACAACCTGCGCGTCCTGCAATACCTCGACCATCAATGGCATGTCCCGCAGCCTGACCGCGACGACTGGATCCGACACTGGATCGAGGTCGGGTTCCGGGTGCTGCAGGAGCAGTTGCACGACCATCCATCAACCGGCACCTTCTGCGATGGCGATACCCCGGGAATCTCGGATTGCTGCCTGATTCCGCAGGTCTACAACGCCAGGCGCTGCGGGATCGACATGGGTGCATATCCGGCGATTGTGCGGATTGAGAAGGCCTGCCTGGCCCTGCCGGAGTTCGACGACGCACGCCCGGAAAACCAGCCGGACGCGCCCTGATCGCACCGCCAGAGAATGTCGGCGGCGCGGGATTGCCCCGTCAGCCTGCGCTGAACGCGTCCGCGTAAGGATCGTGCTCGCCGCTGGCGCCTTCCGAGAGTCGGAATTTGAGCGCCAAGCCGTCGCGCGAATCGGCAGCCTTGAGCGCTTCCTCCATTTCGATCCGGCCTTCCTTGTAGAGCCGGAACAGGCACTGGTCGAAGGTCTGCATGCCGTCCTGCAGCGATTCCTCCATCGCCTGCTTGACCTTGTGGACTTCGCCACGTCGCAGCAGGTCGCGGATCAATGGGGTGTTGATCAGCACTTCTGTCGCTGGCATGCGGCGGCCGTCCACGCCGACCACGAGGCGCTGGCTGACCACCGCCTTCAGGTTCAGGGCCAGGTTCATCAGCACGTTCTTGTGCGCACCCTCGGGGAAGAAGTTGAGGATGCGCTCGATGGTCTGGTCGGCGTTGTTGGAGTGCAAGGTGGCGAGGCAGATGTGGCCGGTTTCGGCGAACGCAATCGCCGCCTCCATGGTCGCCTCGTCACGGATTTCGCCGATCAGGATCACGTCCGGTGCCTCGCGCATCGCGTTCTTGAGCGCGGCGTGGAAACTGTGGGTATCGAGGCCGACTTCGCGCTGGTTGACCACCGACTTCTTGTGCCGGTGCAGGAACTCGATCGGGTCTTCGATGGTGAGGATGTGGCCGGTGGTGGTGGTGTTGCGGTGGTCGATCATCGAGGCCAAGGTGGTCGATTTGCCCGAGCCGGTGGAGCCGACGATCAGCACCAGGCCACGCGGCGCCATGATGATGTCCTTGAGCACGATCGGCAGTTGCAGTTCCTCGATGCTGGGGATGTCGCTGCGGATCGCGCGGATTACCAGCCCGACTTCGCCGCGCTGCTGGAACACGTTGACACGGAAGCGCCCGCAGCCGGGCACCGAGATCGCCATGTTCAATTCTTTCTCGCGCTCGAACTCGGCGACCTGCCCCGCGTCCATCAGCGCGTAGGCGATGGCCTTGCACTCGCCGGGCGCAAGCGACGATTCCGTCATCGGCACCAGGTCGCCTTCGAATTTGATGTTTACCGGCGAACCGGTGGACAGGAACATGTCCGAACCGTTCTTTTCCGCCATCGTCTTGAAGAAGGGACCGATATCCATGCTGTCTCCCTTGGCCGCCCGGGGTGCCATTGCATCACCGGTGGCGATTTCCCACAATGGCCGCAGGACTCACTTCGAGCTGCGACCGCCCATGTCTGCAAGCTTCGCACAATTCCGCCACGCCCTGCACGCCTTGCTGGCAACAGGCGTGCTTGCTCTGGCTGGTTGCGCGTCCCTGCCGCCGCCGAGCAACGAACTTTCGGCGGCACGCCAGGCGGTGGCCTTTGCCGAAGGTGTTGATGCAGACCAGTATGCGGCCGATGACCTGGACACGGCGCGGCGAGGATTGCAAGCGGCTGAGGCCGCGTTCGAGCGCGGTCGCAACAATGACGCCCGGGCACTGGCGCAGGCTGCGACGGTCGATGCGGATACCGCGTTCGTGCGTGCAAGGAGTCGAACTTCCCGCGCAGCCTTGCGGAAGCTGCAGGCCGAGGTCGATGACTTGCGCAGCCGACTGCACGTCGAGGGTGTGCCGAACGCAGCGGATCCCCTCGATCTGCCCGTTCCCCAGGGCACGCCGGAGGAGAGGCTGCAGGCACTGGATTCGGATCCGCTGTTGGGCAGTCTGGGTCAATTTGAAAGACTGAAGGCTCGCCAGGCGATTGCCGATCAAGCGATGGCCGGGCGGAGTTCTCGGCAGGCCGCCGCTGAACTGTCCCAGCGGCGCGTCTACATCGCCGAACAGGCGGCACGGATCGATGCCGCGAGCCGCGAGATCGAACGACTGAAGCGCGAGCGCGCCGACCTGCGGGTGGAGGCCAGCCGGCGTGACGCCGAGCGGGCGCGCGCCGAAGCCGAACAGTTGCGGCTGCAGGCACAACTCCAGGCAGAAGAAGCGCAGCGGCTCCAGGAACGGACCCAGCAGGCCGAGGCAGCACTGGATGGCGCGGTGACGCAGCAACAGGATCAGGTCGAGTCGGCACGGGCGCGTGAGGCAGCGCTGGCTCGCAAGGAAGCCGAACTGACCGCAGGCGCTTCGCTTCCGCCTGTGCGTACGGATGCCCGTGGCGAAGTCTTCAGCTTGGACGGCAACGCGTTCGCCAGCGGCCAGGCGGAACTGACGGCAGACGCACTGGCCAGCGTGCGTGCGCTCGGGATCTATCTGGCTGCGTTGCCGGGTAGATCCATCCAGGTGGTCGGTCACACCGACAGCCAGGGTGCGGCTGCGGCCAACCAGGCCCTGTCCGAACGCCGTGCCCAGCAGGTGCGTGCCACCCTGGTTGCTGCCGGGTTGGACCGCGGTTGGGTCAGCGCCCGCGGCGTTGGCTCAGCGCAACCGGTGGCCGACAATGGCAGTGCTGCCGGACGGGCGAAGAATCGACGGGTCGAGGTTATCGTCTCGAAAAGACCGTGATCCAACCCTGAACCCAACAGTCTGCGCAGGATTCCCGGGCACGCCTGCCTCGACCTGCCCATTCAGGTCCAATGTCGTTCCGCAAGGCACGGGCACAAGGCCAGTTTTCGGGCCGAAACGCTGCGCAATGCGGCTTGGGCGTGACGTTTTCTTGGCTGCTCCAGGGGTTTCCCCGGCGTTCAGCCGCGGCACTTGCGGTTGTCGGCAGGTCGGCGTAGGGTCGAATTCCCAGATGGTTCGACTTGGCTTTTCTACCATCTGGCCGGAGGCCGGCCGATGCATGATCCGTTCGACAACCCGGGGATCGCCGACGCACCTTTGTCGTGCGGGGGGTTCCGGGTGAGGTTGAATGTCGATCCCCGGTTCCGCCGCGTTTCCAGACGCCTCGCCCCGGTCCGTGGCGGGGCGTTTGCATTTCTGGCCCCGGCACGACCGGGGGACCACAACATCGTGGCCCGGGACGCCTGGGCTGCATGGCACGACGGCAGCCAAGGCTGCCGTACCGCAGGGTGCCGTTCCGACCGGGGCGCGCGCCATTTTCTTGAAACAGGAGGTCACCATGTTTGAAGGGCAATCGCAGGAATCGGTCGAAGCGCTGATGAATGCCAACGTCGAGTTCCGCAAACTGTACTATCTCCACCGTGAACTCGACCAACAGGTCAATGATGCGGAGCATGGCGTGCTGCCAATCGACGATGGCAGGCTTGGGCAGATGAAACGCGAAAAGCTGGCGGTCAAGCAACGCTTGCTGGAAATGTACGAACGCGCCAATTGATGCGCACGCCGATCTGATCAGGCCTGTGGGCGATGCCTTGGGCCAGGGACTTCGGTTTCCGGACGGCGGCCTCTTCGTCTGTCGCCGTCCGTGTGGTGACCGCGGATTGATACCTCGGCGGCGTGGTAGTCTGCCCGTGGATTCGCTTGGACAGGACGATGGACGAAACCGGCAAGCAATGGTCGGCCCCGCGCAAGGCGGCGCTGGTCTTGGACATCCTGGGAGGTCGCGGCGAGGCTGCGGAGTTGGCGAGACAGGCCGGTGTTCCGCTGTCTCAGGTGGACGCTTGGGTCGACGCCGCCCGGCGTGGAATGGAGGATGCGCTGCGCTCCGCCTCCCCCGCAGGGGCGGCGAACCTGCACGGCGACCTGCGCGACCTGATTCGGCGCCCGTTCGCGGACCACGACACCGTGACGGTGGCCCCCGACGACAGCCTCAGCCATGCCTGGCAACGGATGCGCGGCGAGGGCATCTCGCAATTGCCGGTGATGGAGCACGATCGCATCGTCGGCATCCTCGACGAGTCCGACGTCCTGCTGCACGTCTATGGCGATGAGACGCGTTTTGGCGATCCGGCGCGGGCGGCGATGGTGCAGCGGCTTGACAAGGTGGACGTGAAGGCGCCGATCGAGGCGCTGTTGCCGGTGTTCGACCGCGGCCACGTCGCCATCGTGATGGAAGGCGAGGGCTTCCTCGGCCTGATCACCCGAATCGACCTGCTCGACCACCTGCGCGCCAAGCACGGCTGAGCAGCACGCAAGCGACGCGGCGAACTGCGTTCACGCGATGTGGTGCGCACACACGGATACGGACGAATGCCGCGCGCTCAGCCCAGCGCTGCTTCCAACTCCGGCAGCAGCTTGAACAGGTCGCCGACCAGGCCGATGTCGGCGATCTCGAAGATCGGCGCGTCTGCGTCCTTGTTGATGGCGACAATCGTGCCTGCATCCTTGATCCCGGTCAGGTGCTGGATCGCGCCGGAAATGCCGACCGCGATATAGAGCTCAGGCGCGATGATCTTGCCGGTCTGGCCGACCTGCAGGTCACTCGGCACATAGCCGGCATCGACCGCGGCGCGCGAGGCGCCGACCGCCGCGCCGAGCGTGTCGGCGAGGCTGTAGATGATGCGGAAGTTCTCCGCTGAGCCAACGCCGCGCCCGCCCGAGACCACGCGCCGTGCGGATTGCAGGTCGGGGCGATCGGAGCTGGCACCGGCCAAGCCGAGGTAGCGGGTGTGGCTGGGCAGCGGTACGTCCACCGTCGTGGCTTCGACCGCGGCGCTGCCGCCGCTGGCGGCTTCCGGCCAGGAGGCGGTTCGCACGGTCGCAACCACCGTGGTGCCTGCCGGCATCTGCACGGTGATGATGGCGTTGCCGGCATAGATCGGGCGCTTGAAGCCGTGGCTGCCTTCGACCGCCATCAGGTCGGAGACCTGATCGACGCCGAGCAGGGCGGCCACGGCGGGCATCAGGTCCTTGCCGAAGGTGGTCGAGGGCCCGAACACGTGGCTGTAGCCCGCGGCCAGCGCGGCGACCTGCGGGGCCTGCAGCTGCGCGATGGCCTGCGCATTGGCGGCATTGGCCACGGTCAGCACCTTGCTGACGCCTTCGATCTGCGCGGCCTGCGCGGCCACGGCCGCCGGCTCGGCGGCCAGGACCACGATGTCGATGGCGGTCGGCGACAGTGCCGCCGCAGCAGACACGCAGCGCGCGGTGGCGGCGTTGAGCTTGCCGTTCAGATGTTCCGCGATGATGAGGACATTGGACATGGTGCGTTACCTCGAATCTCTGTGGGAGCGCACCGCAGGGGCGCGATGCATTGCGTGAACCGAGCTGGCCGGCAACTCAGACCAGGCCCTTGGCCTTCAGCGCGGCTACCAGTTCGGCCGCGTCCTTGACCATCACTCCGCGACTGCGTCCTGCCGGCGGCGCGTAGTGGCTGACCTGCGGCGCCGGGCCGGCGTCGACGCCCAGCTCGGCCAGCGGGATCGTCTGCAGCGGCTTGCTCTTGGCCTTCATGATGTCGGGCAACTTGATGAAGCGCGGCTCGTTCAGGCGCAGGTCGGTGGTGACCACCGCCGGCAGGTCGACCTCGAGCGTTTCAAGACCTGCATCGACCTCGCGTACGACCGTCGCCTTGCCGCCCTCGACCGTCAGCTGACTGGCAAAGGTGGCCTGCGGGCGGCCCCACAGGGTGGCCAGCATCTGCCCGGTCTGGTTGGCGTCGTCGTCGATCGCCTGCTTGCCCAGCAGGACCAGATCGGGCTGTTCGCGTTCGATCAGCTTGAGCAGGGTGCGGGCGGCGGCCAGCGGGGCCAGCGGCTGTTCGGCGACGACATGGATGGCGCGGTTGGCGCCCATGGCGAGGCCGTTGCGCAGGTGCGGCTGGGCGTCGGCCGGGGCAATGGTGGCGACCACCACTTCGCTGGCGATGCCCTTGTCGCGCAAGCGCAACGCCTCTTCCAGCGCGATGTCGTCGAACGGATTGGGGGAGAGCTTGACGCCATCGGTGACCACGCCGGAACCGTCCGGCTTGACCTGGATGCGGACGTTGGCGTCCACCACGCGCTTGTAACCGACGAGAATCTTCATCGTTTCGACATCGTTGGGGAGGATGGGCCGAATGGGCACGGCCAGCCCGTTATTGTAGCGAACGCGTGCAAGGCTTGCCTTTGCAGCATGACCCGGCTTGCCCGAAGGTACGCTGGGCGTTGTCACGGTGGCGAGTAGAATTGCAGCCCTGATTGCCTGCGGAGAAGTGCGTGTGACTGCCAAGAGCAAGCTCTACCCCAGCGCCGCCGCCGCCCTCGACGGGCTGGTGGCAGATGGCCAGACCCTCGCCGTGGGCGGCTTCGGCCTCTGCGGCATCCCGGAGGCGCTGATCGCCGCGCTGCGTGATTCCAAGGTGCATGGGCTGACCGTGATTTCCAACAACGCCGGCGTCGACGGCTTCGGCCTCGGCCAGCTGCTGGGAACGCGCCAGATCAAGAAGATGATTTCGTCCTACGTCGGCGAGAACAAGGAATTCGAACGCCAGTTCCTTGCCGGCGAGCTGGAGCTGGAGTTCAACCCGCAAGGCACGCTGGCCGAGCGCCTGCGCGCCGGCGGCGCCGGCATCCCGGCCTTCTTCACCGCCACCGGCTACGGCACCGTGGTGGCCGATGGCAAGGAAACCCGCGAGTTCGACGGCCGCATGTACGTGTTGGAAACCGCGCTGAAGGCCGATGTGTCCCTGGTCAAGGCGTGGAAGGCCGACCCGTCCGGCAACCTGGTGTTCCGCAAGACCGCGCGCAATTTCAACCCGGCCTGCGCGATGGCCGGCAAGGTGTGCGTGGTCGAGGTCGAAGAACTGGTCGGCTTGGGCGACATCGAGCCGGATCACGTCCACCTGCCCGGCATCTACGTGCAGCGCATCGTGGTCAATGCCACGCCCGAGAAACGCATCGAACAGCGCACTGTGAGCGCGGACTGACGCTTTTTCCTTCTCCCTTCGGGAGAAGGTGCCCGAAGGGCGGATGCGGGTTCGGCGAAGCCGCTGGAACCCGGATTCCGTCGCTTCCCCGAACCCTCACCCCAACCCCTCTCTCGGAGGGAGAGGGGCCAACAAGGAGCGAACCTCATGGCTTGGAACCGCGAACAGATGGCGCGCCGCGCCGCGCAGGAACTTACCGACGGCGCTTACGTGAATCTCGGCATCGGCTTGCCGACCCTGGTGGCCAACTACATCCCCGACGACGTGAACGTGTGGCTGCAGAGTGAGAACGGCTTGCTGGGGATCGGCCCGTTTCCGACCGAAGCCGAACTCGACGCCGACCTGATCAATGCCGGCAAGCAGACCATCACCGCGCTGCCCGGCGCCAGCTTCTTCGGCAGCCACGACAGCTTCGCGATGATCCGCGGCGGCCATATCGACCTCGCCATCCTCGGCGCGATGGAAGTCACCGACAAAGGGGACTTGGCCAACTGGATGGTGCCCGGCAAGATGGTCAAGGGCATGGGCGGGGCGATGGACCTGGTCGCCGGGGTGCGCAAGGTGGTGGTGCTGATGGAGCACACCACCAAGGCCGGCACCTCGAAGATCCTGCCGCAGTGCACCCTGCCGCTGACCGGCGTGGGCGTGGTCAACCGCATCATCACCGAGCTGGGCGTATTCGACGTCACCCCGGCAGGCCTGAAGCTGGTGGAGCTGGCCGAAGGCGTCAGCCGCGAGGAAGCGGCGGAAAAAACCGGCGTGCCGTTGCACTGAGGCCCAGCGTGGATTGAAACGGGGTCGATTGAAACGGGGTCAGGTTCACTTCGCTGGCGAAAGTGAACCTGACCCCGTTTCGCTGGCCGCTGCCGGGGGACATTTGCGAAAGGGAAGCCTGTCGGCGGCCCGTGCAGCGAAATCACATGCCCGTGTAATTCGGCCCGCCGCCGCCTTCGGGAGCCACCCAGACGATGTTCTGGGTGGGGTCCTTGATATCGCAGGTCTTGCAGTGCACGCAGTTGGCGGCATTGATCTGCAGGCGCGGTTGGCCGGCATCGTCGACGAATTCGTAGACACCGGCCGGGCAATAGCGGGCTTCCGGCCCTGCGTAGTCCTTCAGGTTCACCGCCACCGGGATCGCCGCATCCTTCAGGGTCAAATGCGCCGGCTGGTTCTCGTTGTGGTGGGTGCTGGAGAGGAACACCGAGCTGAGGCGGTCGAAGGTCAGCACGCCGTCGGGCTTGGGGTATTCGATCTTCGGTTGGCTCGCCGCCGGTTGCAGGCAGGCGTGGTCGGGCTGCGTGCGATGGATCGTCCACGGCGGGTTGCGGATGCCGAGCTTGGGCAGCAGCCATTGCTCGATGCCGGTCATCAGGGTGGCGAAGCTGCGGCCTTTCTTGAACCACTGCTTGAAATTCTTCGACTGCTGCAATTCCGCATGCAGCCAGCTGTTCTCGAATGCCGCCGGGTAGGCGGTGAGTTCATCGTGCTGGCGGCCTTCGCCCAGCGCCGCGAACGCGGCTTCGGCGGCCAGCATGCCGGTCTTGATCGCGGCATGGCTGCCCTTGATTCGGCTGGCATTGAGGAAACCGGCCTCGCAGCCGACCAGCGCGCCGCCCGGGAACACCGTTTTCGGCAGGCTGAGCAGGCCACCGGCGGTCAGCGCACGGGCGCCATAGCCGATCCGCTTGCCGCCCTGCAGGTGCTTGGCGATGGCAGGATGGGTCTTGAAGCGCTGGAACTCGCCGAACGGACTCAGCCATGGGTTTTTGTAATCGAGGCCGATCACGAAACCGATCGCGATTTGCCCGCCTTCGGCGTGGTAGAGGAAGGAGCCGCCATAGGTGGCGCCATCCAGTGGCCAGCCCGCGGTGTGCACCACCAGCCCCGGTTGGTGTTTCGCGGGATCCGCCTGCCACAGCTCCTTGATGCCGATGGCATAACTCTGCGGATCCTTGCCGGCGTCCAGCGCGTACTTCGCGATCAACTGGCGGCCCAGTTGCCCGCGTGCCCCTTCGGCGAAGATCGTGTACTTGGCAAGCAGTTCCATGCCGCGCTGGAACTGGTCGGTCGGCTGGCCGTCCTTGCCGATGCCCATGTCGCCGGTGGCCACGCCCCTGACCGCACCGGTCGCGTCATACAACACCTCGGCAGCCGCGAAACCCGGGAAGATTTCCACCCCGAGGCTTTCCGCCTGCTGCGCCAGCCAGCGCGTCAACGCGCCCAGGCTGACGATGTAATTGCCGTCGTTGTGGAAACAGGCCGGCAGCAGCCAATGCGGGGTGGCGCGGGCGCCGGTCTCGCTCAGGAACAGGAATTCGTCGCGGGTCACTGCCTGCTTCAGCGGCGCGCCGCGCTCGGCCCAATCGGGGAACAGCTCGGTCAGGGCCTTCGGATCGACGATGGCACCGGAGAGGATGTGCGCGCCCGGTTCGGACCCCTTTTCCAGCACGCAGACCGAGACCTCGCGGCCTGCGTCCGTTGCAAGCTGCTTGAGCCGGATCGCGGTGGCGAGGCCAGCGGGGCCGGCACCGACCACGACGATGTCGTACTCCATCGCTTCGCGTGCGATGGCGTCGATTGAGGTGTCACTCATCTGTGTCTCCCGAGGGTGCGCGCTGGCGCAGTCGCGGCGCGGGCGGCGACCGCTGCGGCGGCCCTCATCGTGGATGCTGGCGCTCGTGCGCCTGTCCGGTTTCCAGGGTCCAGCCGGCGAGGTCGTGGCCGAGCGTTGTCAGCGCCTGTGCAAAGGCATCGGCGACCCGCACCACTTCGATCCCCGAAGACGGCTGCACGATCCGGAAAGTGCGGCTGCCGACGATTTTCTGGTCGGACAGGTGCAGCAGCTTGGCGTTGACTTCGATGGTTGCCGAAGGCACGGCATTGCCTGCGTAATCGGAGCGGAAGTCGCGAAGGTCGAGCAACAGGCGGAAATTTGCGGCGGCGCCGCTGCCTTGGCGGGAGACCGAGGCGATCTTGCCGCTGTCTTCCAGGGAGCGCAGCAGGCTGGATTCGATCATTGCAGCGGCCGGCTGGGCCCAGCGGCCTTCACGGTAGGCCTGCAGTTCGCCCGGCGTCGGGCTGACCATGATGCGCAAGCCGTCGAATGCCTGCCCGCCGATCGGTTGGGCGATTTCCAGAGACCAGGACACCGCGGGCCAGCCGGGATCGGGCCGGGAATCCAGTGCCGGGGAGTAGATCGTGACCGGTTCCTTGGGGCCACCGACCAAGCTGCTGCAGCCGCACAGCAGCAGCATGGCGATGAGCGCAACGGCGTGGTGTCGGATGTGCTTCATTTCGGGTCGAACTCCCTGGGCGCGTTGCGGCCGAAGATGTAGCGAGCGGGATTATCATCCATGCGGTCGGTCACTTCGTGCAGGTCACGCAGTACGGCTCGAAGTTCGGTCAGGGCGGGCCCGACCTGGCCGAGCCCGTCTTGGGTAAAGTTGCGCAGCCCAGGTCGGTTCTCGGCGATCATCGCATTGGCATTTCCGGCAGCCGCGTCCAGCTTGGCGATCGTCGCATCGAGCTTGTCCAGCAGCGCCGGTAACCGACGCACAAGATTCTGGTCGATGCCCTCGATGGTGCCATTGGTCGTGGCCAGGGTTACCTTGAGCGAAGCGGATGCATCGCGTGCATTGACGATCAGCTGGGCGATGTTCTCGCGGTTCTGGGACAAGGTGTCGGTGGTCTTCTGCAGGTTGTCCAGGGTCGCCGTGATGCGACGGATGTTGTCCTCGCTGGCCAACTGGTCGAGGCGTGCGACCAGGCGGTTGGCGGTGTCGGCGATGTTCTGCAGGGCTGAGGGGGAGGTGCGGATGACCGGATAATCCTCCCCAGGCCGAGCCTCCAGCAGCGGTGCTTTGGGGCTGCCGCCGGTGAGCAGGATGAAGGGCACGCCGGTGATGCCCTGCTGCGAAAGCCGCGCGCGGGTATCGACCTTGACCGGCGTGTTCTTGCGCAGCTTGAGGATGGCGATCACGTTGCGCGCATCCTTGTCGTCCAGGCTCAGGCTTTCCACGGTGCCGACCGCAAGGCCGTTGTATTGCACGCTGCTGCCTTCGGTCAGGCCGGTGACGGCCTCGTTGAACACGACTTCGTAGGTGCGCCAATCGCGCGAGGTCGAGAATTTCGTGGCCCACAGCGTGAACAGCAGCAGGAATATCACCGTCAGCACGGTGAATCCGCCGATCAGGACGTAATTGGCCTTGGTTTCCATTCAGTGGATCCTCGCTGGTGCCATGGTGCAACAAATCGTCGGGCGGTGCTGTGCCGTGTCCCGTCGCGAAGCATCGCGGACGCGGCCTGGTGCGAACACGGGGCATCGTGCGTCAGCCACGCGCGGCCCGCCCCCGCGGTCCGTTGAAGTAGTCCTGTACCCACGGGTGGTCGAGTTTTTCGAGTTCGGCCACCGGGGCGGTGGCAATGACCCTGCGGTCGGCCAGCACCGCGACCCGGTCGCAGATGGTGTAGAGCGTGTCCAGGTCATGGGTGATCAGGAACACGGTCAGGCCCAGCGCCTGCTGCAAGGCACGGATGAGCTGGTCGAAGGCGGCCGCGCCGATCGGATCGAGCCCGGCGGTGGGTTCGTCGAGGAACAATAGCGGCGGGTCAAGCGCCAGCGCTCGGGCAAGCCCGGCGCGCTTGCGCATGCCGCCGGACAGTTGCGAGGGCAATTTGTCGATTGCACCGGCCGGAAGTCCGGCGAGCTTGATCTTGAGCAGGGCCAGCTCATAGCGCAGGGATCGACCGAGGTCCGGATAATGCTCCTTGATCGGCACCTGCACATTCTCGCCGACGGTCAGCGAGGAAAACAATGCGCCATCCTGGAACAGCACGCCGCTGTTGCGCTCGATGTGTCGGCGGACCTCGGGTTTCGAGCTGCGCGCATCCACGCCCAGCACCTTGATGTTACCGGCGTTCGGGATGCGTAACCCAAGGATCGATCGCATCAGCACCGATTTGCCGGTGCCGGAGCCACCGACCACGCCAAGGATTTCGCCACGGTGTACGTCGAGGTCCAAGCCGTCATGGACGACCTGTTCGCCGAAATGGTTGGCGAGCCCGCGAATGCGGATCAATGCATCGTCTTCGACGACGACGCCATCAATGGTGCGGAAGACGGATCCGTTGGCCATGCTCAGTAATCCATCTGCATGAACCACAGCGCGGCAAAGGCATCGATGACGATCACCATCGAAATCGTCTGCACCACGCTGGAGGTGGTGCGCTCGCCCAGCGATTGGGCGGTGCCTTGCGTCTGCAGGCCTTCCAAGCAGCCGATCAGGCCGATCACCAACGCGAAGATCGGCGCCTTGACCATGCCCACGATGAAATGCCGGAACTGCATCATTTCGGACATCCGCGCCATGTAGGCTGGCGCCGGGATGTCGAGGTTGAACGCTCCCACCGCCATGCCGCCGAGCAGGCCGGCGATCATCGCAATGAAGGTCAGCAGTGGCAGCACGGCCAACAACGCCAGCACGCGCGGGATCACCAGCAGGTCGACCGGATCCAGCCCGAGCACGCGGATCGCATCGACTTCCTCGCGATTGACCATCATCCCAATCTGCGCGGTGAACGCACTGGAAGTACGCCCGGCCAGTAGGATGGCGGTGAGCAACACGCCGAATTCGCGCAGGAACGCAGCGCTGACCAACTCGACCACGAAAATGGTGGCGCCGAAGTCCTTCAGCACCATCGCGCCTAGGAACGCAATCACTGCGCCGACCATGAACGACAACAGCGCCACCAGCGGCACCGCATCGAGGCCGATCTGCTCCATGTGGTGGACGGTGGCCGTCAGCCGGAACCGGCCGGGTTCCTTGAACAGGCGCAGGATCTTGAGCAGGAACTCGCCGAAGAAACTGACCAGCGCCATCACTTCGCTGATGTTGTCGACCAGGCCGAAGCCCATGCGGCCGAGCATCGCGCGCACGCCGTATTCCTTCTTCAGGACCGGGCGGTCGTCATGGACGTCCTCGATCGCATCCACCAGCGGCTGCTGGTCGGCGCGGAAATGCAGGGCCGCATACGGGATCTTGCGGCTGTCGGCATAGCGTAACAATTGCAACACCCCAAGGGTGTCAAGGCGTTCGCAGTCGCTTGCGTCGATTATCGACACCCGCGACGTGGGTACACCCTCAAGAACGCCCTTGACCTCGTCGGAATAGCGCAGCGTCCAGCGCCCACGCAGGCGCAGGACACTTCCCGCATCGGAAGAGACGAGATCGATGGCGGGACGGTAGCTGGTGGGATCGGAGGCCATTCGCCTGCCAAGCTTACGCAATGCGGAGCCTGTGTGGGAATGCAGGCCGGCGCATGGCATGCTTGCACCACGATGACGACTGACGCCACGCCCGACGCGAGCTACGCCGAACGCATCGCCTTCATCGAGGAATTGGCATGGCACCTGCATGCCTACGGCACCACTGCGCAACGCATGGAAGGCGCGATCGAACTGGTTGCACGGCGGCTGCGGGTGGAATGCGAGCCGTGGTCCAATCCAGCCGGCATCATCCTGTCCTTCCGCGATCCGTCGCGGCCGGGGAGGCATACCGAGGTCACCCGGATTGTCAGGCCGGGACTGGGTGATACCAACCTGCGGCGGTTGTGCGCGGCGGACCGGATTGCCGAGGAAGTGATTTCCGGAAAATTGGACATCTCCGCGGGTCGTGCCGCGCTGCGCGAATTGGAGCGGCCTGCGACGGGGCGGGCACGGGCCATGATCGTGCTGGGGTTCTTGCTCGCTTCGGCGGCTGTGGCCGGGTTGCTGCGCTTGCCCTGGCTGGACATCGGCGTTGCCGCCTTGACTGGATTGCTGATAGGGCTCCTGTTGCTGGCCGCACAGTCGCGCAAGCGCCTGCATGAGGGATTCGAGGCGCTTTCGGGCTTGCTGGCGGGCAGTGTGGCGATCGTCGTCAGCGCATGGGTGGCGCCGTTGAATCTCAATACGGTGATCATCGCCTCGCTGATCGTGCTGGTGCCGGGAATGACCCTGGCACTGGCAGCAAGCGAATTGGCCAGTCGCCACTTGGTGTCCGGCACCGCGCGTTTCGCCGGCGCGGCGATGACCGTGGTCAACCTCACCATCGGCACTGCAATTGCCCTGGCAGTGGCGGGATATTTTGGGATCGATCCGCGCATCCAAGCCTTGCGGCCGCAGCCCGACTGGGTGGGCTGGAGTGCGCTGGCACTGGGCGCATTTGCATTTGCCGTGCTGTTCCAGGCGCGCTGGCGCGATTATCCGCTGGTGATGCTGTCCGCGGTCTGTGGTTATCTGGTTTCGCGTTACGGCGGTGAATGGCTGGGTTCGGGTGCCGGCGTGTTCTTGGGTGCGTTCGTCACCACCGCGGCGGGCAATGCCTTTGCGCGGATCACCAACCGTCCCGGTGCACTCGTGCGTTTGCCGGGCATCATCATGCTGGTGCCCGGCAGCGCCGCCCTGCGCGGGGTGGTGTCGTTGGTGCAGAGCCAGGATTTCGGCGCTGGACAGGACGCAGCGATGGCGGTCTTCAGCACCTTGATGGCGTTGGTGGCCGGGTTGGTCTTCGGCAACCTGCTGGTTTCTGCCCGTCGCAACTTGTAATTGGGTCGATCAGACGTGGGCTGATTCAAGGGCCTGGGCCAGCAGGATCGATTCGATCGGGCAGAGGAACCTGATTCATTCAGAGATTCCCGTAAACCATGGACGGCTAACCACGAATCAATCGGGCAAGTGATTGATTCGTGTGATTCGAGCCCGGGAGTGGTGCCGAGATCGACCTGGGCTGTCAACAAAGCCAGGATGGGTTGTTCAGATCTGCCCAATTCGTCCGATTCCGGTGCACGTGGCGTCCGAATTCGCGCGGAATTGGGCGGCAGAAAAATGCCGGCACGTGGGCCGGCATTCTTCAAAGGGGCAATGCAGGGGTGAAGCCTGATTACTTGATCAGGTATTCATCCATCTTGTGACCGGCAGCGGTCAATGCGGCCAGCCAACGCGGCTGGCGACCACGACCGGACCAGGTTTCCGCGTGATTGCCGGGATTGCGGTACTTCGGTGCAACCGCGGCGCGGCTACCGCCCTTCTTGGGCTTGCCGGCCTTCTTCGCCGGGGCCGGGGCTGCTGCGCCCTTGCCGAACAGTTCCTCGAAGCTCCAGCCGGCGCTCTTGAGTAACTTGGCGACGGCGGCCTTGGTCTGGTTGGCGGGCTTGCGCTTGGCCAGCACCTTGCGACGGGTATTGGCGCGCTTGATCAGCGCCGCCAGTTCCTGCGGGCTGAGGGTGTCGATATTCATGCTCATGATCGGATTTCCTCTGGAAATTCCCGGGATTGGGTTATCCGCGGCGCGGACGCCGGGATAATAACCCGATTTCCAGATAAAACAACAGGAATATTCGTATCAGCCGAGGAGTTTTTGCAGCAGTGCGTCACGATTCAGGTTTTCGGACTCGACTTCACTGCGGAAACGATATTCGAAACTGCCCGCTTCAAGTCCGCGACCGGAGACCACAACCCGGTGCGGAATGCCGATCAGTTCGATATCCGCGAACATCGCGCCGGGGCGCAGGCCGCGGTCGTCCAGCACGCAATCGATTCCGGATGCCAGCAATTCCGCGTGCAGTGCTTCGGCGGCAGCGGCGATGGTGGCGTCATTTTTCGGATTGATCACGCAAATCGCCACTTGCCACGGCGCCATCGCCATCGGCCATTTGATTCCTGCCTCGTCGTGATTCTGTTCGATTGCCGCCGCCACGATCCTGGAAATCCCGATCCCATAGCAGCCCATCGCCGGATGCACGGCCTTGCCGCTGGCATCCAGCACGCTGCACTGCATTGCCTCGGAGTATTTGCGGCCCAGCGCGAACACATGGCCAACCTCGATGCCGCGCGCCATCCGCAGGACGCCCTTGCCGTCCGGGGACGGATCGCCCTCGACCACATTGCGGATATCGGCCACTTCGGGTTCCGGCAGGTCACGGCCCCAATTCACGCCGGCGATATGGAAGCCGGGCTTGTTGGCGCCGACGACGAAGTCTGCCATCGCCGTGACCGTGCGGTCGGCGATGACGCGAATGGCTTTGCGCGGGTGCAATGGGCCAAGGAAACCGGGCTCGCTGCCGAGGTGGTCGAGTATCTCCGCTTCGGAGGCGAGTCGATATTCGGAAAGCCCCGGCAGTTTCGCCAATTTGATCTCGTTCACCACGTGGTCACCACGGACCAGCGCCAGCACGAATTGATCGTTGCCTTCGGCATCACGACCGATCAAGGCCACCGATTTGACCGTGCGGTGAAGCGAGATCCCCATCAACGCGGCGACGTCCTCGCAGGTTTTCTGGGTGGGCGTATCGATGTCGCGAAGCGGTTCCGATGCGTCCGCACGTGGGCCGGGCGAAACCGCTTCCGCCAATTCCACATTGGCGGCGTAATCGGAGCCATCGGAAAACACGGTGGCGTCCTCGCCGGAATCGGCCAGCACCTGGAATTCATGCGAGGCGCTGCCGCCAATCGCGCCGGTGTCGGCGGCCACCGCGCGGAACTCCAGCCCGAGCCGGGTGAAGATGCGTGAATAGGTGGCGTACATATTGCGGTATTCGGCGTGCAGCGAATCGTCGTCGATGTGGAAGGAATAGGCATCCTTCATGATGAATTCGCGCGCTCGCATCACCCCGAAGCGCGGGCGGATCTCGTCGCGGAACTTGCCGGTGACCTGGTAGAGGTTCACCGGCAATTGCTTGTAGCTGGCGAATTCCTGGCGGAAGAAATCCGTCACCGCTTCCTCGGCGGTCGGGGTGAAGCAGTATTCCTGTTCCTTGCGGTCGCGGATTTTCAGCAGTTGCGGGCCGAATTTCGCCCAGCGCCCGGTTTCTTCCCACAGTTCCCTGGGCTGCACCGAGGGCATCGCCATTTCGATCGCGCCAGCGCGGTTCATTTCCTCGCGCACCACCGCTTCGACTTTGCGCAGCACGCGCAGCCCGAGGGGCGACCAGGTGTACAGGCCGGCGGCGAGTTTGCGGATCATGCCGGCTTTCAACATCAGCTTGTGGCTGATGATCTCGGCGTCGGCGGGGGTTTCCTTTTCGGTGCGAAGGTGGAACTGCGACAGGCGCATGGCGGTTTCGTGCAGGGGAAACCCGCATTTTGCCATGCGGACCGGCCAGGATCAGGCGTTACCCATCACGCGGCGATCAGTGGCGATCGCCGTTCACCTCGATGCCGTCGCGCGGGGTCTTGCTGATGCGCTCGTAATGGCGGCCCTTCGGCGGCTCGTCGGTGATCTGCAGGTTGCCGGCGTCGTCATGCCAGCGGTAGAGCGTGTCCATGCGCCGGGCCTGGATTGCCGATGCCTCGGCTGCTTCGGCGCGCTCCTGCGCGCGTCGGGGCATGGCAATCGTGAACCACCACCACCACGCCGCGGCCGCGAGCGCTGCGGCAATCAGCACGGCACCCAGTGACCTCATTTCTGGGCTGGCGGACAGTAGGCATTGACGGCGGCCTGGTTCAGGTCGATCTGTGCCTTGCGCTCGTCGGCGCTGAGGTTGCGGTCAGGCGTGCCATCGCCGTTGGTGTCGATGCCCACCGATTCGTTGCCTTGCAGGCGCGAAAGATTGGAACGCACGCCCTTGCATTGCGCGCTTTCCTCGGGTTGTGCCGCCGCCGCGGGAGCCGGGGTACCGGAGCGCGTGTTGACGTTGCGGACCGTGTACTGGCTCTCGGGACGAACGTCGGAATACTGGCTGACGCCGTTGGCGTCCTTGCGCTGGTAGATGCGCTGTTGCGCCGCCACCGGTGCCGCCGCCAGCGCCATGCTGATGACCAGCGCGAGGGTTCGGAACAGGTTCATGGCCGCACTCCGCAGGGATGTCTGCTGATTCCAGCACTGCGCCGCCGCCACTGCAAGCCCTTTGTCGTCCCTGCAATTCCAGTCTGCCGCCGTCGGCAGACGCCGGTTCCGGCGCTGGTCAGGCCAGGGCCCGAGCGAACCCTCCGCGTTCTTGCTGGGTTCATGGCCGGTCATCCGTGCCCTTGCCAATCCCGGCGGGCGGGAGCCTCTGCATGTTCCAGAGGTTCCCGTACACTGCCGCAATGGACGAAAACGACCCATCAACCGTTCCGCGCAGGGGCCGCGGTATCTATCTGTTGCCCAACTTGTTCACCACCGGTGGACTGTTCGGTGGCTTTTTCGCCATCATCGCCGCCTCGCAGGGGCGTTTCGAGGCGGCCTGCGTGGCGATCTTCATTGCTGCAGTGCTGGATGGCCTGGATGGTCGGGTTGCCCGGCTGACCAATACCCAAAGCGAGTTCGGCGTCCAGTACGACTCGCTGGCCGACTTGGTCAGCTTCGGGATGGCTCCGGCGATGGTGATGTATTACTGGGCCTTGCTGGCACTGCGTGGCGACGGCACGCCGTTGGGCAAGATTGGCTGGCTGGCTGCCTTCCTGTACGCGGCCTGTGCGGCACTGCGGCTGGCGCGCTTCAACAGCCAGGTGGGGATTGTCGACAAGCGCTGGTTCATCGGCTTGGCCAGTCCGGCGGCGGCCGGGTTGATGGCGAGTTTCGTGTGGACTTGCGAGCGCGCCGACTGGGATGGGTCTGACCTGCGCTTCGTTGCACTCGGGTTGACGGTTGTTTCCGGCTTGCTGATGGTCAGCCGGATTCGCTACACCAGCTTCAAGGGCAGCGGGAAAGGGCCGAAGGCCGATCGGGTGCCCTTCATCGCCCTGCTGGGGGTGCTGGGCGTACTGATCGCGCTTTGGATCGTGCCGGCGGAAACACTGCTCGCCGTCAGCGTGCTGTATGCGCTGTCTGGACCGGTTCAGCTCCTTTTCCGGCGCCGCCGATCCGGGGATGCGGAGCCTGCCGGATGAACCTCGATCGCTTTCAGCGAGCGGTCTTGGCAGAGTTGGGCCTCGACGTCTTTCGCCCGCTTGCCGGTGTGGCCGTGCCGGGACGGATCGACTCGGCGCTGTTGGCGAAGCTGGCGCGCGCAGCCGGAATCCCGGAGGAACGCCTGCTGGAGCGGCCGCAGTTGTTGGTACAGGCGCAGGCGATGGGCGTTGATCCGTGCGCCCGGCGGGCACTCTGGGCGGAGTTGCGCTCGTTGCGCCGGGGGGTGCGGTGAACGCGCGCGTGGCCGTCGTCGAGGACTTGGATGGTGTCCCCGCGTTGCGTGCGATGCGCGAGGATGACCTCGACGCGGTCATGCGCATCGAGAAGAAAGCGTACCCGTTCCCGTGGTCGCGTGGCATCTTCCGGGATTGCCTGCATGCGGGTTATTCGCTGTGGGTGTTCGAGCAGGACGTAGACATCCTCGGCTACGGCGTCCTGAGCGTGGCTGCGGAGGAGGCGCATCTGCTCAACCTGTGCACTGCGCCGGGCTGCGAGGGACGCGGTTTGGGCCAGCGCATGCTGCATTCGCTGCTGCGGATTGCCCGGGTGCAGCGCGCCCAGCGCGTGTTCCTCGAGGTGCGACCGTCCAATCCGCGTGCTATCGATCTGTACCAGCGCTGCGGGTTCAATGAAATCGGACGCAGGCCGCGCTACTACCCTGCCAATGGTGGCCGCGAGGATGCCATCGTGATGGCGCTGGAGTTGCTGGACTGAAGGTGGCTGCAGGCGAGCCGGGGCGCGGGTGCGTCTCGCGGTCCATCGCGGCACCGTAGAATGCCGCCCATGGACATCTTCAAGACATTTTCCATCGAAGCGGCGCACCGCCTGCCCAATGTCCCGGCCGGGCATAAATGCGCGCGGCTGCACGGGCATTCGTTCCGGATCGAGTTGCACGTGACCGGCGAGCCGGACCCGCATGCCGGCTGGATCCTGGACTTCGCCGAGGTGACCCGTGCCTTCCAGCCGTTGCAGGAACAGCTCGACCACAACTATCTCAACGAAATCGAAGGGCTTGAAAACCCGACCAGCGAACGCCTCGCGAGGTGGATCTGGGAGCGCATGCAGCCCGTGTTGCCGCAGCTTTCGGAGGTCGTCGTGCGTGAAACCTGCACATCGGGTTGCCGTTACCGGGGGTAGGGTCGACCCCGCGGCCAATGGTTGACTATCATTCGTATTTGCGATTGAATCACGTCATCATCCAGCCCGACCTGCTTCGATGTACGTGTGTATTTGCAATGGCGTGACCGATCGCACGATCCGTGAATCTGCGGATGCTGGATGCGAGAGCGTGGCGGAAATGACCATGCGCACCGGCGCCGGCGCCTGCTGTGGCTCGTGCGTAGGCCTCGTGGCCGAGATCATCGCGGAAGTCCAGACCCGCCGGCATCTTGAACTGCCGCTGCTGGCGAACGCCGCCTGACCTTCCGGCCGGGCGCGGGTCCGATCGCGGACCGCCGACGTGTCCGGGAGCGTTGCCCGCCCTTCCCCTCGGGCCGACGGCCTTGGCCCGTGCCGCGGCCCCCTGCTCGCGGTACAGTTGCGCTTCATCGAACTGGACACATCGGCAATGAAGGGCGATTCCCAAGTCATCGGTTTCTTGAACAAGGCGCTCTACAACGAGCTGACCGCGATCAACCAGTATTTCCTGCATGCCAAGATGCTGAAGAACTGGGGATTGAAGGCGCTTGCCGAGCACGAGCACCACGAGTCGATCGACGAGATGAAGCATGCCGACATGCTTGCCGAGCGCATCCTGTTCCTCGAGGGGCTACCCAACTTCCAAGCACTGGGCAAACTTCGGATCGGCGAAAACCCGACCGAGATGTTCCGCTGTGACCTCGCGCTGGAGATGGAAGCGGTGCCGTTGCTGCGCGAGGCGATCGCCCATTGCGAGTCGATCGGGGACATCGGCAGCCGCAAGATCTTCGCCGACATCCTCCATTCCGAGGAAGAGCACATCGACTGGCTGGAAACCCAGCTGGACCTGATCGGGCGCGTCGGCGAGCAAAACTACCTGGCCCAGGCGATCGAAGGTTCCTGATCGCCTGCGGGCTCGGATCCGGCGGGCGGAGTTCAGGTTTTCCCGCTTCCGCCCGCCGCGAGGGCGGCCTTGAGTGCTTCCCGCACCTGGCTGAATTCACTGACGATCTGGGCGACGGCCACCGCCGGTTGCGACAGCGTGCCGTCACGTGCCCCGTATTCTAGGTCACGGGCGGCGTTGGACAGGGTCATCGCGCCGACGTTTGCGCTCGAGGATTTCAGCGTGTGCGCTGCGATGCGCAGTGCGATCGGATTACTCGCGGAAACCGCGTGTTCAAGCTGAGCGATCAGCCGCGGCGCATCTTCCAGGTAGACCGAGATGATCTTGTCCACCTCCGCCCCGAGCACCTCGCGCAGTTCGCCGAGGACGCCAAGGTCGAGCGTCGAGGGGCGCCCCGCGTCCTGACTCTCCGTCGCCGCTTGGACGGGTTGCGGCACCGGCATCTGCGTCCCCTTCCAACGCGCGATGCATTGTTCAAGCTCGGCCCGGCTGACCGGTTTTGACAGGTAGTCGTCCATGCCGGCATCGAGGCATTTGCGGCGATCGCCGGCCATCGCATTGGCGGTCATCGCGATGATCGGGAGTCGGCGTTGGGCCTTGCGTTGCTGTTCGAGATCACGCCAACGTCGGGTCGCCGAGTAGCCGTCGAGGACCGGCATCTGGCAGTCCATCAGCACGAGGTCGTAATCACCCTCGTCCAGTTTTGCCAGTGCTGACTGCCCGTTGCCGGCGGTGTCGCACTCAGCGCCAAGGACCTCAAGCAGGCGCTGCGCGACCATGAGGTTGACCGGGTTGTCCTCCACCAGCAGGATCTTGGCCTTGCGGCCGAGTTCGACCTTCGGCGTGGGCGCAGGGGCCGGGGCCGGATGCGGGTCGTGTTGCGCCCACGCGACCCCGGAGGCGGACAGGGCCGATCGCAGTTCGGCATCCGCCGCGGTGCGGGAGAGGATGCTCGCCCCGATCGGCAGGTCCTGCGATGTGACCTCCTCGCCACGCAGGTACACGAGCCGCGAAGTGCCGTATTGGTCGCGGCGTTCCAGGTTGCGGGCCAGAGAAACCGCTGTGCTGCGGATGCTCGAAAGGTCGGCAAGGACAACGGAAAAATTCCAGGGTTCACCCTGTTGGTTGGCCTGGCGCATGCGCTCGAGCGCATCGTGGGTGTTTTCCACCACGGTCACCCGCAGCCCCCAGTTGGGCAGCAGCAGGGTCAGTCGCATGCGCAGCTTGGCATCGGTGGTGATCAGCAGCACGCGGCCGCCGTGCAGTTCCTGGCGGCGTTCGGTGATGTCACCCTGAACCTTGAGCAGCGGCACCTCGAACCAGAACAAGGAGCCACGGCCGGGCTCGGATTCGACCCCGATGCGGCCGCCCATCAGCCCGACGATGCGTTGCGAAATCACCAGCCCGAGGCCGGTGCCACCGTACAGCCGGGTGGTCGATGCGTCGGCCTGGCTGAACGGCTGGAACAACTTGGCGCGGGTGGCGGCATCAATGCCGATGCCGGTGTCCTGGACCTCGAAGCGCAGTTGGTGCTGGGTGGACGATTCACCCATGCGGCGCACGTTCATGGTGACGCTGCCGTGCTCCGTGAACTTGATTGCGTTGCTCAGCAGGTTGCTGAGGATCTGCCGCAGCCGGACCGGGTCTCCGCGGACCGGAAGCCGCACGGAATTTTCGATCTGCAGGGTCAGGCGAAGGCCCTTGGCCTCGGCGGGCCGCTGCATGAGGGTGAGTACACTCTGCATCAACTCGCGCAAGTTGAAGCCGGTGGTTTCAAGTTCGAGGCGGTTGGCCTCCAGCTTCGAATAATCAAGGATGTCGTCGACGATCCGCAGCAGTTGCTGCGCCGAAGCGGACGCGGTGCGCAGGAATTCCTGTTGCTCGAGCGCCAGGCGGGTGTTCGACAGCAGGTCGAGCATCGGGATGATGCCGTTGAGCGGGGTGCGGATTTCGTGGCTCATCGTGGCGAGGAACTCGCCCTTGGCCATCACCGCCGATTCGGCCGCTTGCTTGGCTTGGGTCAACTCCTTCTCGAGTTGAGTGTGGCGGCTGATCTCCTGCTGCAGCGAGTCGATTTCCTCGGCATTGCGTCGGCTTTGCTCGGCGTGTTCCTGCAGACGGTTTTCGCGTTGCCGAACCACGAAGGCCAGCGTGGTCGTTGCGAACAGTGCCAACAGTGCAAGCACCAGTGCAATCAACTGCCACGGACCTTGCAGGCCGAACCGTTCGATCACCAGGGACAGGGCGGCGCCGGCCGCCGCACCCAAGGCCAGCCAGCGGGTCACCAGCATGTTGCGCCCGTAGTCAGCGGGGTCGATGGCACTCACAGGGTTGCGCTCCGGAAGTCGAAGTCCAGTGTCTGTTCGGGGCGATGGACGAGGTTGCCCTGGATGAAGTCAATCCCGCCAATCCACAGCGCGGCGGCGGCTTGGGGATCCTCCACGCCCTGTGCGATGACCTGCAGCCCCTGCCGGTGTGCGTGTTGGATGGCCTGGCGCATCTCGTCGTGCAGCGTCTGGGCCAGCGGCAGTTGCGCGAAATCAGATGCCAGACGCAGGTATCCGAGCGGAAGCTGGTCCAGCAGCATGGAGGATTCCATGTTGTGCCGGTACTGGCTGAGGGAAAATTGCACCCCTGACGGGAGCATCTGTCTGCAGAATTCACGCAGCAGGACCGCGTGGACCATCGCGTCTTCCAACCGCACGTCGATGATCAATGCCTGGCCTTCGATGCCTGCGGCCACGATTTCCTGCTGGAGCCAGTCGGCATAACCCTCCTGGGCCAACGACCTCGGCGATTGGGACACGATGAGCTTGACCGGCCGTGCCGTCCGCCGACGCTCGCGCAGCAGGTCGAGCGCATGCTGCATCACCCAGCGATCCAGTTGCGAGAGCAGGCCTGCGGTCTGGGCGGTATCGATGAATTCCGCGGCCTTGCGCACGCTGCCGTCGGCACCGCGCATCCGCGCAAGGACCTGGTAACGTGCCTCGTCGCCACCGGCCACGGCCACCACCGGCTGGAACGCCAGGTACAGGGTGTCGCTTCCGGGAGCCAGCGCGGAACGCAATTCTTCTGCGATCTCGTTGGCGGCGATGCGGTCGGCGGGAACGAAGCGGGCGATCCCGATGGGCGAACCATGTGCCTCGCGGGCGGCGTCCTCGGCGGCTGCGAGCACATCGGCGGAATCCTTGAATCCGTGATCGAACGAGGTGTAGCCGATGGTGCAGCGCAAGCGCAGGGTGGTGTCCCCGACCCGGAAGTCGGTGTAGCCGATGCCGTCGCGCAGGCGACGTGCGAATTCCTCCAATCCGCCAGCATCCAAGCCATTGGCGATGACGAAGAAGGCGTTGTCGCTCAGGCGTGCCGCAGCTTCGTGTTTCGTCAGCTCGCGGAGCTTGCGTCCTGCCGAGTTGATCAGGTCTTCGAATTCCGCGAAACCGAAGCGGTCGTGGAGCGCGGCGGCGTTTCCCATCTCGATGAGCAGGGCTCCGCCAGGACTGCCCGAGACGGCGTGCTGGGAAAGGATCTTCATCAGCGTGGGCCGGGTGTGCAATCCGGTCAGGGGATGGCGATCGATCTCGGCCGGTGCCTGCTGGCTGTGGTTGATGGCGCGAGCGCGGCGGATCCTGTTCTGCACGGCCACCACCAAGTGGCGAGGCCGCACCGGCTTGACGATGTAATCGTCGCCACCGTGTTCGAGCGCGTCCAGTTGGCTGTCCGGATTTTGGTCGCCGGTCAGGAACACCACCGGGATGTGTTCGAAACGGGGATGCTCGCGGATCTGTGTCGTCAGCGAGGTGCCGCTGGTACCTGGCATGTGCAAGTCCATCAGCACGAGCTCGGGCTCGAAGCGTTCAAGCGTTTCCATCAGCAGTTCAGGCATGGACACCACTTCCGCGTCCATGCCGGCGCCGCGCAGGATGGCTTCGGCAAACAGGGCCTGACTGCGGTCGTCCTCGACGATGAGCACGCGGTAGCGATCGGACGCCGCGGCGTCTGGTTGGGAGGACGGGGAATTACCGTTGGCTGTTTCGTTCATCCTTACCTCGCAATACCGAACTCCCGCCGTGGGTCACGCGGTCGGGTCGCTACGGTTTCCGACGATGGTGGACCCAAAGGGCCCACAGGGGTTTGATTCTGACGCAAAACGTAGGCAATGGGGCCCCCGCGGATGGGGCGGGTGGGATGATTGATTGCACCAAGGCTTGACGCCGAATGCCAGCGGTGCGATATCCGACACGATGGAGAACCCAGCTGCGAATGCGATGGTGCACAAGCCGGGACACCCGAGGGCCGCCGTGGTCGTGCTGGTGGCGAGTGCATTGCTGCTTGGCTTATGGGGTGCGTGGCGCAGTTTCGGCCCTATCCCACCGAATGCGCGTGAACGCCTCGAGGCGCAGGAACGCAGGATCGACACGCTCGAACAGCAGGCGACCACGCTTGCGCGTTCCGACCAGATCAGCCGCAAGGCGAACCAGGACCTGCAGGCGACCCTTTCCGACCGCGTCGAGGAAATCGCCAGCCTGCGCGCCGATGTCGCCTTCTACGAGCGTTTCGTCGGTGCGGCCGGGCAGCGGCACGGATTGAGCGTGCACGAACTGCGGCTGAAACCGCAGGGCAGTCCGGGGGTCTGGCATTTCGTCGCCACCCTCACCCAGAACCAGATCCGCGATGCGATGAGCAGCGGCCGCTTGGAACTGGCGCTTGAGGCCACTTCGGCTGGCCGAATGCGTACGTTCGACTGGAATGCCTTGCGCCAGCAGCCCAGGGCCAGCGGCATCGACTATGCCTTCAAGTATTTCCAACAGGTCGAGGGCGATATCCTGCTGCCGGCGGGCGCCGAACCCGTGCGCGTGATCGTGCGCCTGCAACCCAAGGCCGGGTCGGTGGTTGAACAATCGTTCGGCTGGAGCGAGGCCGCTGGCGATGGGGATGCCGAGGGTGCGCAGACCCATGCCTCGCAAGCACGGGGCGGTTGAATCCGGGCCTGCTTCGCGCCATCCTGCCCGGGTGGAGACAACGGTCCTGGAACGATTCCTTGCGCTGATGCCGCCTGCGCCGATGACGTTCACTGCGGCGGCTGCAGCCAAGGTGCGCGAACTGCTTGCGGACGAGGGCGATGCATCGCTCAAGCTGCGTGCCTTCATCTTGGGCGGTGGCTGCACCGGATTCCAGTACGGCTTCGAGTTCGATGACGGCCAGAACGCAGATGACATCGTGATCATCACCGACGGCGCCAGCCTGCTGGTCGATCCGCTCAGCCTGCAGTACCTCGCCGGATCCGAGGTCGATTACGTTGAATCACTGACCGGTGCCCAGTTCGTGATCCGCAATCCGAACGCCAAGACGACCTGCGGCTGCGGCAGCATCGAGTGAGCATGGCCGCCATGGATCCGCTGTCGCCCTTTGCATTCGTGGACGGAGCACTGGACCGTGCCGATGCGCTGCGTGACGCTCCGGAAGCCCTGGCGAAGTTGTGGCCGCACGCAGGCGTGATTGCGTTGGATGCGGAAGGGCGCGTGCTGGCGGACAGCGACGGGATGCCGCTGACACTGGTCGGCGCCATGCTGGGCGAAGGACCGGGCACGCACACGTTCTTGGGCCAGTGCGAAGGCAGGGCGTGGTTCCTGGCCGAGGCACCTCAGATCGACGCACCGCAGCGAATCGACCTGCGCAGTGCGGCGGCACGCTGGCCGGCGTGGCAGGCCACGCTGTTCGCCCAAGCGCGCGCGCTCCAGCACTGGCATTGCCGGCACCGGTTCTGCGGTGCCTGCGGCAATGCACTGCGGTTTGAGCGTGCGGGTTGGTTGGGCCGCTGTGATGCCTGCAACAGCGAGCACTTTCCGCGCACCGACCAGGCCATCATCGTCGCCGTGACCGACGGCCAGCGGTTGTTGCTCGGACGACAGGCCAGCTGGCCGAAGCGGCGCTGGTCGGTGATTGCCGGATTCGTCGAGCCGGGTGAAACGCTGGAACAGACCGTGGCCCGCGAAGTGCTGGAGGAAACGGGCGTGCGGGTGGATCCGCGCGCCGCGCGCTACCTCGCCTCGCAGCCCTGGCCCTTCCCGAGCGCGCTGATGCTGGGGTTCGTTGCACAGGCAGCAGCGGATGAGCCGAACGTCGGGGACGAGTTGGAGGATGCGCGCTGGTTCGATCCAGAAGCGGTGCGCGCCGGTCTCGCACGGGACTGGAAGGACGCCGAGCATGAGGGCGATGGCATCGTCCTGCCGGCGCCGCTGTCGATCGCCCGGCACGTGATCCAGGCATGGCTTCAGGGCTTGGCTGCCTGATACGCGTCACCGGTCGGGATCAGCCGGGAGCCAGCAGGGCGAATGGCATCCACGGCAGGTTGCGCAGGAAGGCAAAACCCGGCAGCAGCACCAACCACAGGCGTGGGTTGGCCAAAGACGCCGCCAGCCCCAGCAACTGCCGCGGCAGCAGGCCGGCGCCGTGCAGTACCAGCAGCGCCAGCGGTGGCAACGAAACAACCAGCAGCGGATTCATCGCCAGCGCGCCGGTCAGGTCCAGATGGGTCAGCGCGTACAGGCAGCGGGTGCTGCCGCAGCCCGGACAAAACAGCCCGGTCAGGGTGTGAAACGGACAAGGCGGCAGCGGGTTGCCGGCGACGTTGGGGTCGACCTGGCGCAGCAGCGCGAACGCACCGAGGCCGAGCAAGGACACTGCCGTCAGCGTGGCGTAGCGGCTGCGCGTGCGCAGCCAAGCCGTGTGGACATGGCGCAGTCCAGTGCCAGGTCGAACGGAGCCAAGCTGGACTTGCGGGGTGTCCACTCAGTGCAGACCCATGCCGGTGGCCGAAATGCCAATCACCAGGATGAATGCGACGTAGAGTATGAGCAGGACAACGAAGGCTCCGGCAGCCCAGATCGCCCACGACTTGGCCTTGTCGGCGGCCTCCTGCGCGGCGGCGTAATTGCCGGCCGCCACCAGCCCATCAACCTTGGCGGCATGGATGATGGAAACGATGCCCAACGGAAGGCAGCAGAACAGGGTGGACAGGATCGCCCAGACCATGTTGTTGGAAATGGGGCGCATTTGAGTGTTCATTGCGGCAGGCTCCAGTGGGAACATCGGCTGTCGGGGACGTCGCGAAGACCTTCAACACGAACGGTTGCGCATGCTTGGATCGTGGGGCGACGGTTCGCATGGTCGCACGAAAATCAAACCAGGAATCAGCGACGCGGGACGTTCCATTCCGGCCTTCGACAGCGTCCAGATCGGCAGGGACAATGGGGCAGGCAGCAGGCAGCAGGCAGCATCAAGGCCATGCATTGGCAACTGATGGAGGCGTGAGGTGGTGGAATTCGGCTGTGCCCTGGTGGTGGGAGGTCGGGGGTTTCTCGGCGGATTCATCGTTGCCGCGCTGCGCCGGCGCGGCTGGCGCGTGCGCGTGCTGGCGCGACCACAGGGACGCAGCTTGGATGCGGACGAGGTGCCGGGTGACCTGACCCGGATGCAGGACGAGGAGGCCTGGACGAGGGCACTGGACGGCGTGTCCGTGGTCGTCAATGCCGCCGGTATCCTGCGCGAAGAAGGCCGGCAGTCCTTCGAGGCGGTGCACGAACGAGCGCCGCTCGCTCTGGCACGTGCTTGCGCTGCCCGCGGCATCCGCTTCGTGCAGGTGTCGGCGCTGGGGCATCCCGACGACGGCGGCTTCATTGCTTCCAAGCACCGCTTCGACGCGGCCCTGCTGGCGCTGCCGGTGGAGGCGGTGGTGCTGCGTCCTTCGGTGGTGTATTCACGCAGCGGGTCCTACGGCGGCACCTCGCTGCTGCGGGCGCTGGCCGCGTTTCCGTGGCGGATGGTGTTGCCGGGGGATGGGCGCTGGACCTTCCAGCCGCTGTGCGCAGAGGATCTGGGCGAGGTGGTTGCGGCGGCATGCGGGGGCGGCGAACGCGGCGTGTACGAATTGGGCTGCGAGCAACCGATCGCGCTGCGCGATTACCAGCAGGTCTGGCGAAGATGGCTGCAGATTCCGGGCGACCGTGCCTGGCAGGTGCCGCTGCCGCTGGTGCGGGCACAGGTGGCACTCGGGCAATGGTTGGGCCGTGGCCCCGTCAACCGCACGATCTGGAACATGCTGCTGCGCGGCAATCGCACGGCAGGCGACGCGCACCGGCGTGCCCACGCCGTCTTCGGGCTGCGCGTGCGGGCTTTGGAGGAGGTGTTGCAAGACGCACCCAGCCAGATGCAGGACCGCTGGGCGGCGCAGCTGTATTTCCTCGCCCCCTGGCTGACGTGGAGCATGGTGCTGCTGTGGCTGCTGTCGGGTGTCGTTGGCCTGACGGCGCCGACAGCGCGAATCGAGGCGCTGGCGCAAGGAACCGTGCTCGAAGCGGTGGCGCCGCTGGCGTTGGCACGCGGTGCCGGCGTCCTCGACATTGCCTTGGCGCTGTGGCTTGCATTTGCACGCCGACGGCGTGGCGTGGTTCTGGTGATGCTGGCCTGCACATCGGCCTATCTGCTGGTTTTTGGTTTGACTGTCCCGGCGCAGCTCTTCGATCCACTGGGTGGACTGATCAAGAACATCGCCCTGATTCCGGCGCTGGCGGTGCTGTGGGTGCTGGTGGATCGGAGATGACGGTGGACTACCTGACCCTGAAATGGATCCATATCCTGTCATCGACCCTGCTGCTGGGCACCGGCTTGGGCATCGCGTTTTTCATGTGGATGGCGCACCGCAGCGGCGATGCGCGCCAGATAGCCGCCACCGCGCGGGTGGTGGTGATCGCCGACGCGCTGTTTACCGCGCCGGCGGTCGTCGTCCAGCTCGGAACCGGGCTGTGGCTGGCGTGGTTGCTGCACTTGCCGCTGACCGAATTCTGGGTTGGGACGGCCTTGCTGCTGTTCTTCGTGATTGGCGCCTGCTGGCTGCCGGTGGTGTGGCTGCAGGCGCGCGCCCGCGACCTAGCCCGAGCCGCGGTCGAAGCGGGCATGCCGTTGCCGCCGGCCTACGCGCGGGTGATGCGCTGGTGGTTCTGGCTGGGCTGGCCGGCTTTCATCAGCGTGATCGCGATTTTCTGGCTGATGGTGCACAAGCCGGTCTGAGGTGGGTTACGCGGCATCACCACGTAGCGCCTTCACCTTTCCTTCCAGCAGCGCCGCACTGGCTTCACTGGCGGGCACCGGCACCCCGGCCAGCACCTCGATCTTGGCCCACAGCCGACGCGGCAAGCGGGCGCGGTGCAAGCGCGAGTCGCGATTGCTCCACATGCTGCCCCACATGTTCTTCAGCGCCAGCGGCACCACCGGCACCTGCTGGCCGCGCGCGGCAGCACGCTGCATGATCTTCTCCATGCCGGGCCGGAACGGGGCGATCTGGCCGTCCGGGGTCAATGCGCCTTCCGGGAAGATGCACACCAGCTCGCCTTCGGCCAGCGCCGCATCCACCGCGTCGAATGCGCGCGCCATCACCTCGGGATCCTCGCGTGCGCCGGCAATCGGGATGGTCTTGGCGGTCTTGAAGATCCAGCGCAGCACCGGGATGTTGAAGATCTTGTAATACATCACGAAGCGCGCCGGCCGCGGAATGCAGGCCCCCAACACCAGCGCGTCCATGAAACTGACGTGGTTGCACACCAGCAGCGCCGCGCCTTCGTCGGGCACGTTGGCCTCGATCCCGTGCAGCTTCAGCCGGTACAAGCTGCGTACCATCAGCCAGCACAGGAAACGCATCAGGAACTCTGGGACGATGGTGAAGATCCAGAGCGCCACGAGCGTGTTGGCGATTGCCAAGGCAAGGAACAACTGCGGGATCGTCCAACCCAACACGCGCTGCACGAAAATACCGATCAAGGCCGCAAGCACGATGAACATCGCGTTCTGGATGTTCATCCCGGCGATCACTCGCGCCAACTCAGTCCGCGGCGTGCGGCTCTGGATCAGGGCGAACAGCGGCACCACGAAGAAACCGGTGAACAGGCCCACGCCGACCAGATCCATGACGATCCGCCAGCTCCCCGGCGCCTGCGCGAATTGCGCGACCGTCATCCCTTGCGCCAACGCCTGGCCGGGGCGGGCGAAATACAGGTCGAGCAGGAAGGCGCTGATGCCGAGTGCGCCCAGCGGCACCAGGCCGATTTCGACCGTGCGACCCGAGAGTTTTTCGCAGGACATCGAGCCGATGCCGGCGCCCACCGAGAACAACGCCAACGCGAAGATATAGAGATTCTGGGTGCCGCCGAGGTTGTCCTGTGCATACACCGGCAACTGCGCGGTGAGAATGGTGCCGACGAACCAGAACCAGCTTACTCCCAGCACCGCGTTGCGCACTGCCAGCCGCTGGCGGGTGAGCTGCCAGATTTGCAGGCTGACCCGCAGCACGTTCCAGTCCACCTTGAGTTCGGGATTGCCGGCATCGACCTTGGGGATGCGCCGCGCAACCAGATTCCCGGCGATCGCCATCAGGATCACCGACACCGCCGCCACCTGCGGGCCGTGCGCGCCGGCGAGCTGGAAGATCAGCCCGCCGAAGATCATGCCGACGAGGATCGACAGCGAGGTGCCCATTTCGACCAAGCCATTGCCGCCGGTCAGTTCTTCGGGCTTGAGCACCGAGGGCAGGATCGAATATTTCACCGGCCCGAACAGGGTGGACTGCATGCCGGTGCAGAACAGCGCCACCAGCAGCACCGGCATGCTCTGCAGCAGGAAACCCACTGCCGCCAGCGACATGATCGCGATCTCCATCGTGGTGGTGATCACGATGAGCTTCTGTTTCTCCAATCGCTCTGCGATCTGCCCGGCGCTGGCCGAAAACAGGAAGAACGGCAGGATGAAGATCGCCGGCGCGAGGTTCGCGTACAGCCCCATCTGGGCGCTGCCCACCGCCATGAATGCCAGCAAGCCGATGATGGCCTGCCGATAGACGTTGTCGTTGAACGCGCCCAGCCCCTGCACGATGAAATAGGGCAGGAAGCGGCGCTGGGAGAGCAGGTTGAACTGGCTGTGGCCGGACATGGAAACGCCTGCTGAAGTACCACGGGAGGATAACGGATGCTGGAGGCGGTTCCGGTGGCGGTATCATTCCGCTGCCGCAGGTCTCCCCACCGGAAGCCAAGGCCCCATCCAGTCAGGAGGCACCATGTCTCTCGCCCGCCGCGCCAGCGTGCCGCACGCCGCCATGCTGATGATCCTCGCGACCGGTGCGTTGCTGTGTGCCACCATGGGCTATCGTGGGGCGCAGCGCGCATCGTCGACCATGAAGCCCTGTTCGAGCCCCGCCTGACCGGGGTGGCCAACGAGAGCCGGCTGGTCTGGCATGGTTCGGCGTCATGCTGGCCACCGCAGCGCTGGTTGTTCTGAAATCGATGCGGCGCAATCGCGCCTGAGGAGAGTTCCATGGATGCACGAGGCTTGGGCATGGTGACGGTGATTGCCACCAGCTTCCCGCTGGCACTGGCTCTGGCTGTCATCCATTGGCAAGTGAACCAGAGCCGCATGCTGAAGGCACAGGATGCGGTCGATGACGTGGCCTCCAAACTGCCGGCGGAGCGCCAGCGCCGGCGCATCGAGGAGCGCAGCGACAAGATCCAGTGGCTGACCGTGCAGATGCTGATCTTTGGCATGGCGGCTTGGGTCGCCGTGGTGGCCTCGCAGATCCCATGGACCGCGTTGCGCTTGTCCTGGATCGACGGGGCGATACTGCTGCTTGCGGTGGGTTGGGCGGGGCTGACCATCCGCCAGCTTTCGGTGTTGTGGGAGGAGCGGCGCGGTGGCGGTGATGGCGTGCGCGCCGAGGTGGCCGTGGCGCGCGAGCTGGATGGGCTGCAGGCACTGGGTTGCCAGGTTTTCCACGAGGTCCCGGTGCGGGATTTCGATATCGACCATGTGATCATCGGCAACACGGCCGTGTTCGCGTTGGAGACCAAGGCGCGTCGCAAGGGCGGCAACGGTGCAAAAGCCGAAGTGCGCTATGACGGCAACACCCTGCATTTCCCGCACTGGGCCGAAACCAGGCCCCTGGAGCAGTCGCGCATGCAGGCGCGCTGGCTAGCCGATTACCTTGGCGAGCTGCTGGGGCGTCCGGTTCCGGTCATTCCGGTGCTGTGCCTGCCAGGGTGGAGCGTGTGCGAGGAGCCGGGAGCCGAACAGGGTGATGTGCGCGTCATCGACCCGAATGCGGAACCGCATTTCCTGTCCGCCAATGCCCAGACGCCGCTCGATCCGGAATTCAGGGTCAGCGTGGTCAAGTCCATCCACGCCCTCTACCGCAAGATTGCGACCTGATCCGGTCCGGGAGCGATCCGGCATCAGGGTGTGATCACGGTGCGAGTGTGGCCGCGAAAGCCGGCCAGTGCGTCCAGCCGCTGGTTGATGACGTCGGCATCGAGCGGAATGGTGTCGGCGATCACGCCCTTGAGGTCGAGCTTGCCGCGGTGCAGGAAGTCCATCAGGGTCACCAACTCACTGCGTAGATGGTCGGAGACCCCGATCACTTCCGTTTCACGGCAGATCAGGTCGCCGAAGCTGTCCACCTCGAACGGCGCTTGGGTGATCCCGGCAATCGCGGCGCGACCTTGCACCGCCAGCGCCGCCACCGCCTGGCGTTGGGTCAGCGGCAGGCCGGCAAACTCCAGGGCGACCTCGACCCCGTCACCGCCGGTGGCTTCGCGCAGCTGCCGCACCGGCGGGCCGTCGGCCGGATCGATCGGCGTGGCGCCGAAGCCGCGTGCTGTGGCGAGCTTGCCCGGGTCGATGTCGACGGCAAAGACCTGCGCGGCTCCACAAGCAAAAGCCAGTTGGATGGCCGACAGGCCCAGTCCGCCGCTGCCGAACACCGCGACGCGATCACCGGGTGCGAGCCGTGCCTTGCGCAAGGCATGGAAGGCGGTGGCGCTGGAGCACATCAGGATCGCCGCTTCCGCCGCACCGACGCCGTCGGCCACGGGGATCGCGTTGTGCGCCGGGGCTACCGTGTATTGGGCATAGCCGCCGTCGAGGTGCTTGCCGAGCATCTTCCCGTGCCGACAGAACTGCTCCAGGCCGCGTGCGCAGGCGTCGCAGCGACCGCAGGTGACGAGGTAGTGCAGTGCGACGCGATCACCGATGTCCACCGAATCCACGCCCGGGCCGAGGGCATCCACGCGGCCGGCGATCTCGTGTCCCGGCGTGATCGGCAAGCGCGCGACACTGGCGATGCCATCACGGTAATGGGTGTCGGAATGGCACATCCCGGCCGCTTCGATGCGGATGCGGATTTCGCCAGGCCCGGGCTCGGGCAGTGCAGTCTCGCGTTGCTGCAGGGGCTTGCCGAGTTCGAAGATCTGCACACAGCGCATGGTGGCTCCCGGGAGATCGTTGTTCAGCGTCGTTCGCGTGCGACTGCCCGCCAGCCGATGTCGTTGCGATGGAATTCGTGGGTCCAGTGGATGGAGGCAACGCCCGCATAGGCATTGCGCTGTGCGTCCAGCACGGAGTCGCCCAGCGCGGTCACGCACAACACCCGGCCGCCCGCACTCAGCACGCGTCCACCGGCATCCTGCGCGGTCCCGGCATGGAACACCTTGGCCTGCGCCGGCACCGCATCCAGCCCGCTGATCACGTCGCCGCTGATCGGTGACTCGGGGTAGGGCTTGGCGGCCATCACCACGCCCAGCGCCGGACGTGGATCCCACTGCGCTGCAACGCCTGCGAGCCTGCCGTCGATCGCGGCCTCGACGAGCTCGACCAGATCCGATTGCAGGCGCAGCATCACCGGTTGGGTTTCCGGGTCACCGAAGCGCACGTTGAATTCGATCACCTTGGGCGCGCCGCTGGCGTCGATCATCAGCCCGGCGTACAGGAAACCGGTGAACGGAATGCCATCGGCGAGCATCCCCTGCACCGTGGGATTGACCACCTCGCGCATGACGCGGGCGTGCACATCGGGGGTGACGACCGGCGCCGGCGAGTACGCGCCCATGCCGCCGGTATTGGGGCCGGTGTCGCCATCGCCCACGCGCTTGTGGTCCTGCGAGGTCGCCATCGGCAATGCGGTGGTGCCGTCCACCATCGAGATGAAGCTGGCTTCTTCGCCGTCCAGAAATTCTTCGATGACCACGCGCGCGCCGGCATCACCGAAGGCATTGCCGGAGAGCATGTCACGCACTGCGGCTTCGGCTTCGGCCAGGGTCATCGCCACGATCACGCCCTTGCCCGCGGCCAGGCCATCGGCCTTGATCACGATCGGCGCGCCCTTGTCGTGCACGTAGGCAAGTGCGGCGTCGACATCGGTATGCACGGCGTAGAACGCGGTGGGGATGCCGTGACGGGCGAGGAACGCCTTGGCGAACGCCTTGCTGCCTTCCAGCTGGGCCGCGGCAGCGGTGGGGCCGAAAATCCGCAAGCCCGCGGCGCGGAAGCGATCCACCACGCCGGCCACCAGCGGCACTTCCGGGCCGACCACGGTCAGCGCAACGCCTTCGCTTTGCGCAAGTCGCAGCAGGCCGTCGAGGTCGGTGACCTTGATCGGCACGTTGCGGCATTTGGCCTCGAGCGCGGTGCCGGCATTGCCGGGCGCCACCAGCACGTCGGAGACGCAGGGCGACAGCGCCAGCTTCCACGCCAGCGCGTGTTCTCGGCCGCCGGAACCGATGACCAGGACTCTCAATCTCCTCTCCTCACGGGGGCGTGTGTGCGCCGGCATCGTGCGTTGCGCTCGGGCAATCGCGGGCGGGCATCGAGACCTCGAAGAACACCCCGCCGTGGCGATCGACGAAACGCCTCTTCAGGACCGCGGTGGTGTGTAACAGGGGACGGACGTCGGGCTCAAGGCACCACTTCAGCAGGTCGATTTGCTCGGCCTGCTGGAGTTCGTTGAAACGGGGGTTTTGTCGGGTCTTGGCTGCGGTGCCGAGCGGGCTGCGGATCACTTCCACCAAGGCGTTGCCTTCCACCTTGACCGATTCGACCACGAGGTCCTCGATATAGGGTTTGGGCAAGGCCGCGGCCATCGTCGCCTGCACCTGCGCAAGCGCCTGCCGGGTGTCGCTGTTGCCACCGCTGCAGGCGGCCACCGCCAGCAGGCTGCCGAAGACCAGTGGGTGGATGATGCGAGCGGAAACATTGGCCATGGCGGCGTCCTCAGTGGCGGAAATGCCTGACACCAGTAAACACCATCGCAATCCCGTGTTCATTCGCAGCCGCAATCACTTCGCTGTCGCGCATCGAGCCGCCCGGTTGAATCACCGCCTTGATGCCAGCCTCGGCCGCGGCGTCGATGCCGTCGCGGAACGGGAAGAACGCATCGCTGGCCATCACCGAGCCGGGCACGATCAAGCCCGCGTCCACGGCCTTGATCCCGGCGATGCGGGCCGAATACACGCGGCTCATCTGCCCGGCACCGACGCCAATGGTGCGGCTGTCCTTGGCATAGACGATCGCGTTGGACTTGACGAATTTCGCCACCTTCCAGGCAAACAGCAGGTCGGCAAATTGCGCTTCGGTGGGGGCCAGCGTGCTCACCACCTTCAATGCATCACGGGTGACAACGTGGGCGTCGGCGGTTTGCAGCAGCATCCCGGAGTTGACCCGCTTGCTGTCGATGAAGCCGGGCGTGACCGGTGCCAGCGGAATGCGCAGTACGCGGACGTTCGCTTTCTTTTTTGCGTAGGCCAGCGCGTCGTCGTCGTAATCCGGGGCGATCAAGACTTCGACGAACTGGCGATCCAGGATGGTTTTGCAGGTGGCGCCATCGAGCTTGGTATTGAAGGCGAGGATGCCGCCGAAGGCACTGGTGGGATCGGTGGCATAGGCCGCTTCGTAGCTGTCCGCGCAGCCGTTGCCCACGGCAACGCCGCAGGGGTTGGCGTGCTTCACGATCACGCAGGCCGGGGCATCGAACTGGCGCACGCATTCCCACGCTGCATCGCTGTCTGCGATGTTGTTGAAGCTGAGTTCCTTTCCCTGCAATTGGGTAAACGTCGCCAGTGAGCCGGGCGCCGGATACAGGTCGCGGTAGAACGCGGCCTGCTGATGCGGGTTCTCGCCGTAGCGCAGGTCCATCAGTTTGACGAAGCTGCCGTTGGCCTGCGCTGGGAAGGCACTGCGCGCCGGCACGGCGCTGCTGGCATCGGTGATTGCGGACAGGTAGTTGCTGATCGCGGCGTC
>NZ_JADZDS010000066.1 GCF_020850895.1 Thermomonas sp.
AAGCCGCCCTGAATGCCAATCCAGCCCATCAACGCGCGCGCTGGTTCCTCGGCGTGACCCAGCGCCAGAACGGACAGAACGCGCAAGCCGCCGCGACCTGGGCGCCCCTGCTGGATCAGGTGGACGCACGCACCGCGAGCAGCCTGCGCGATCAGGTCAACCTCGCCCGTGCCGATGCTGGCCAACCGCCGCTGCCGGCGCCCGCTGCGCCCAAGCCCCTCATCACCGCCGTGGTCGCGCTGGATCCGGCCCTGGTCGGACGCCTGCCCGCCGGTGCCAGCGTGTTCCTGATTGCCCGGCAAGTCGGCGGATCGCCGATCCCGGTCGCGGCCCAGAAGCATGCCCTCGCCGAGCTGCCACTCACCGTTTTCCTGAGCGATGCCGACAGCCCGATGCCCAGCCTGAAACTTTCCCAGGTCCGGCAGGTCGAGCTGTTGGCCCGCGTGTCGCTGGACGGCAACGCCAGCCCGGACCCGAACGCCCCGGCCTCGCCGGCGATTCAGGTCACCGTGCCTGCGGATGCACCGTTGCGTCTGGTGATCGGTTCACGCTGAGAGTGCAGGAAACCCGCGCAGGCTGACCTACGCGGCGATGTCGCGGCCATGCCGACATACCCAATCGGCATGACCATCGCGGCGAACAAGGTCGATCATGGTGCATCGCGCCAGTTTCATCCAACCATGACCGAGTTCATCCCCCCAAGCACCCAGTACTTCCACTTGCCGACACCGTTTCCGATGAAACGCGGTGGCGAGTTGCTCAACGCGCGTCTCGCCTATGAAACCTGGGGCGAACTCGACACCCTTGGTGGCAATGCCATCCTGATCCTGCCCGGGATGTCGCCGAGTGCGCACGCCGCATCCCATCCCGGCGATCCGTCACCGGGATGGTGGGAATGGATGCTCGGCCCCGGCAAGCCGATCGACACGGATCGCTGGTTCGTCATCTGCGTCAATCCACTGGGCAGCTGCAAGGGCAGCACCGGCCCGGCCTCCATCGACCCCGCCACGGGCAATCGCTATCGACTCGATTTCCCGGAGCTGTCGATCGAAGACGGTGCCGATGCGGCCGCTGCACTGGTGCGCGCCCTCGGGATCGAACGGCTCGCCTGCGTGATCGGCAACTCGATGGGCGCGATGAGTGCGCTCGCCCTGCTTGATCGACACCCCGGTATCGCCTGCAATCACATCAACATCTGCGGCGCGACCCGCGCCCTGCCATTTTCCATTGCCATCCGTTCGCTGCAGCGCGAAGCGATCCGCAATGACCCGGACTGGCAGCAAGGCCAGTACGACGATGACGGACGCTATCCGGAAAACGGCATGCGGATGGCGCGCAAGCTCGGCGTGATCACCTACCGGTCGGCGCTGGAATGGGACGGACGCTTCGGCCGCGTTCGGCTGGACGGGGATGGCCGCGACGACGATGCACCCTTCGCCGCCGAGTTCGAGGTCGAAGGCTATCTCGAAGCGCACGCCCGTCGTTTCGTGCATCACTACGATCCCAACAGCTACCTGTACCTGAGTCGCTCGATGGATTGGTTCGACCTCGCCGATGGCGTGAATGGCTCCGCAACGCACGCGCTGTCGCGGCTGCGCGGCATCGAACGGGCGCTGGTCCTGGGCGTCAAGACCGACATCCTGTTCCCGATCCAGCAACAGGAGGAAATCGCCGCGGGCCTGCGCCGCGCCGGTATCGAGACCCGCTTCCTGCCGCTGCCTTCGCCGCAGGGCCACGATGCCTTCCTCGTCGACGCTGAACGCTTCGCCCCGGCCGTGTCCGGTTTCCTGCGCACCCTGTCCAGCATCGCACTGAGCATCGAAAAAGTCGCGTAAGCACACGACTCCGCTATACTGCGCGTCCGCGCCGGAGTGGCGGAATCGGTAGACGCAGCGGACTCAAAATCCGCCGCCCTTAAAAGCGTGTGGGTTCGAGTCCCACCTCCGGCACCAAAGTGTGGCGAGGCTTTTCCCAAAGCATGCCCGAAGGTCCTGAAATCCGGCGTACCGCCGACCGCCTTGCGGCGGCGGTGCTGGGGCAACCGCTGCGGCGCGTGCAATTCGCCTATCCGATGCTCAAGCCCTTCGAACGCACGCTGCGCCGGCACCGAATCGAATCGATCACGCCGCGCGGCAAGGCATTGCTGACCGCGTTCGACAACGGCTGGACGATGTATACCCACAACCAGCTCTACGGCGTCTGGAAGGTGGCGCCGGCGGGGCATTGGCCGGCCACCACGCGCAGCCTGCGGGTGGCGCTGGAAACCGCGCAGTCGGCGATCCTGCTGTATTCGGCCTCCGCCATCGAGATGTGGCGCAGCGATCAAATCGAATCGCACCCGTTCCTGCAGGGTCTGGGTCCCGACGTGCTGGATCCGGCGCTGGACGTGGCCACCGTTGCGGCCCGACTGCGTTCGCCCGCGTTCTGCCATCGCGCGCTCGGTGGCCTGCTGCTGGATCAGGGTTTCCTCGCCGGGCTGGGCAACTACCTGCGCGCCGAGATCCTGTACGCCACTCGCCTGCATCCGGCGCTGCGCCCCGATGATCTGAGCGCACGCCAGCGCAATGCGCTGGCCAAGGCCTGCCTGGCGATCCCGCGCCTGAGCTACGCCACCCGCGGGGTCGAGCCCAAGCCGGGGATGCGCAAGGACCTGCAGTTCCACGAGGGCGCAGCCTTCCACTTCCATGTCTTCAAGCGCGAGGGTGAACCTTGCGCGCGCTGCGGCACCCCGATTGCACGCATCAGTTCCAATTCGCGCCCGCTGTTTCTGTGCCCACACTGCCAGCCGGACACATGCGCCGGCACGGGCCGGGGATCGGGATGCGGTAAAATTCGCGGATGAGAAAAGAACTCGAAGCCCTGCTGCGCAGCAACCGCGACTGGGCCGATGGCATCACCCGCGATGACCCGACCTTCTTCGAGCGTCTTTCGAAACAGCAGGCGCCGAAGTACCTGTGGATCGGCTGTTCG
>NZ_JADZDS010000067.1 GCF_020850895.1 Thermomonas sp.
AAGCCGCCCTGAATGCCAATCCAGCCCATCAACGCGCGCGCTGGTTCCTCGGCGTGACCCAGCGCCAGAACGGACAGAACGCGCAAGCCGCCGCGACCTGGGCGCCCCTGCTGGATCAGGTGGACGCTCGCACCGCGAGCAGCCTGCGCGACCAGGTCAACCTCGCCCGTGCCGCTGCCGGCCAACCGCCGCTGCCGGCGCCCGCCGCTGCCAAGCCCTTGCTGACGGCGCAGGTGTCGCTGGATCCCGCCCTTGCGAGACGCCTGCCCGCCGGTGCCAGCGTGTTCCTGATCGCACGCCAGCCCAGCGGCTCGCCGATCCCGGTCGCCGCGCAGCGCCACCCCGCCGCCAGCCTGCCCTTCACCGCCCATCTGGGCGACGCCGACAGCCCGATGCCCACGCTCAAGCTTTCGCAGGTGTCCGAGGTCGAACTGCAGGCGCGGATCTCGCTGGACGGCAGCGCCACCGCCGATCCGAACGCACCGGCCTCCAAACCCGTCCGCGTGCGCCTGCCCGCCACCGCGCCGGTGACCCTGGTGATCGGCGCCCACTGACGGCGGCTCCCCGGGGCCACCCATGGCCCAACGCGGCTATGCCCTTATGCCCAAACGACATGCCCGAAGCGGCGCGCAGGGCGGATGATGGGCCATCGCTCCTCCACCCTGCCGCCATGACCGAATTCATCCCGCCGGGCACCCGCTGGTTCAACCTGCCCTCGCCGTTTCCGATGAAACGCGGCGGTGCGTTGCACGGCGCACGGCTGGCCCATGAAACCTGGGGCAGGCTCGATGCCGAGCGCGGCAATGCCATCCTGATCCTGCCCGGAATGTCGCCCGACGCCCACGCCGCGTCCAACCCCGGCAATCCTGCTCCGGGCTGGTGGGAGTGGATGGTCGGCCCGGGCAAGCCGATCGACACCAACCGCTGGTTCGTCATCTGCGTGAACGCGCTGGGCAGCTGCAAGGGCAGCACCGGTCCGGCGTCGCTGGACCCGGCCACTGGCGCGCCTTACCGCCTCGATTTTCCGGAGTTGTCGATCGAAGACGGCGCCGATGCCGCCGCCGAACTGGTGCGCGGCCTCGGGATCGACGCACTGGCCTGCCTGATTGGCAACTCGATGGGCGCGATGACCGCGCTGGCCCTGCTCAATCGACACCCCGGCATCGCCCGCAACCACATCAACATCTGCGGCGCCGCCCGCGCGCTGCCGTTCTCGATCGCCATCCGCTCGCTGCAGCGCGAGGCGATCCGCAACGACCCCGACTGGAACGGTGGCCATTACGACAGCGCCCGCTATCCCGAAAACGGCATGCGGATGGCGCGCAAACTCGGCGTGCTGACCTACCGCTCGGCGCTGGAATGGGACGGCCGCTTCGGCCGCGTGCGGCTGGACTCCGAGCGTCGTGACGATGACGAACCCTTCGGCGCCGAATTCGAAATCGAAGGCTATCTGGAAGCCCACGCCCAGCGCTTCGTCCGCCGCTACGACCCCAACTGCTACCTCTACCTGAGCCGCTCGATCGACTGGTTCGACCTCGGCGAAGCCCACGGCGGCAGCACCGAAAACGCGCTTGCGGAAATCCGCAACCTCGAGCGTGCGCTGGTGATCGGCGTGAAAACCGACATCCTGTTCCCGATCCAGCAACAGGAAGAAATCGCCGCCGGGCTGCGCCGCGCCGGCACCGAGACCCGCTTCCTGCCGCTGCCCTCGCCGCAGGGTCACGACGCCTTCCTGGTCGATGCCGAACGCTTCGCCCCGGCCATCACCGGCTTCCTGCGCACCCTGCACAGCGTCAGCCTGCTCACCGACAAGGTCGCCTGAACCACGCAGTCCGTTATACTGCGCGTCCGCGCCGGAGTGGCGGAATCGGTAGACGCAGCGGACTCAAAATCCGCCGCCCTTAAAAGCGTGTGGGTTCGAGTCCCACCTCCGGCACCAGAGGCACTTCCCTCAACATTTCGCAAGGTCACTAAACCCCCTGAATTTCAGGGATTTTTTATTGCCTGCGCATTGAGACTATCCCCCGCGACCCCGCCGAAAGTCGGGGTCTCTGCTTCTGACGCCACGCGGGGCACGGCTGCACCGCCCGTGGAGCGGGCATCCACGTTGACCTCGGCCAGCCACCGGAAGCGGCGACGGTCTCCCATGAGTGGCTGCCACCACTGAGCTGGTCGTCGTGACGACCGTACGGTATGCTACCGTACAAGGAGGCTCGCCATGACCATGATCGTCGACCGTCTCGACCTGCGCCTGAGCATTGAGGACAAGAACCGCTTGCGCCGCGCCGCCAAGCTGCACGGCCTGCCGGTGGCCACCTTCGTGCGCGAAGTCGCCCTGCGCGAGGCGGAGACCACCATCGCCCATCCGCCCAAGGCTAACCACGGCAGTTTGGCCGCCCGCCTGCGCGGTCGCGCCACCGCGCGCCTAGGCACCGACGAAATCATGCGGCTGACCCGCGGCGCATGAGGCGCGCGCAATGAAGCGGGTGCTGGTGGATGCCAACGTCCTGCTGGACGTGCTGACCGACCACCCGCAGTGGTACGCCTGGTCGGCGGCGCAGCTCGATGCCTGCGCGCAGGACGCCGAGCTGTGCATCAACCCCATCGTTTACGCCGAGGTCTCGGTCGGCTTCGAACGGATCGAGGAGTTGGACAGTGCACTGTCACCGGATGCGTTCACCCGGCTGGAGCTGCCGTGGGAAGCGGGCTTCCTGGCCGGCAAGGCCTTTCTCCATTACCGTCGCGCCAAGGGTGCACGCACGTCGCCGCTGCCGGATTTCTACATCGGTGCCCATGCCGCCATCGCGGGGATGGCGCTGCTGACGCGGGACGCCAAGCGCTACCGCACGTACTATCCCAAGCTTGAATTGATCTGCCCTTGAGCAGGAAGCCGAACGTACATGCAACTGCCACAACGGATCGCTGAAAAACTGTCAGGCTGGCGCGCCGCCGGCTACCCGCACGAGCAATACCCTGCCATCGCCGAGATCCTGGATTGGCTGTCCGGTCGCGACGCCGGCCAGCCGCCGTTCCTGCGTATCCCGCAGGTGCGGGCGCTAGAAACCTATTGGTATCTGCGGTTGGTCGAGAAAACGCCCGGCATCTTCGCGCTGTACCAGAGCCTGATTGCGAGCAAGGTCGAACTGCGCAAGACGCTCGGGTTGAGCAGTGAAGCCTTGCGTGATTATGTTGAAGAACACGGCTTCGATGCCCTGATCGAAAACATCCGCAGCGACGACGCCTTCGTCAAACAGCACAAGCTCGAATCCCTGCGCGAAACCCTGACCCTTGGCTACCCAAGCTACATCCTCGCCTTGGCCATGGGTGCCGGCAAGACCATGCTGATCGGCGCCATCATCGCCACCGAGTTCGCGATGGCGCAGGAATACCCGGACGAGGATTTCGTCCACAACGCACTGGTGTTCGCGCCCGGCAAGACCATCATCGAGTCCCTGCGCGAATTGGCCACCATGCCTTTCGATGGCATCCTGCCGCCGCGCATGCACAAGCCGTTCGCCGCCAGCGTCAAGCTGACCTTCACCCGCGACGGCAGCCCGGACATCGACGTGATTCCCGGCTCGCACTACAACATCGTCGTCACCAATACCGAGAAAATCCGCATCCAGAAGGCCACCATCCGCAAGGGCGACCTCGGCAGCCTGTTTGCCGGCGCCGGCGATGCCGATCAGCTCAAGCAGGACGTGGCCAACCGCCGCCTGCAGCGGCTGGCGCAGTTGCCGCACCTGGGTGTGTTCTCCGACGAGGCGCACCACACCTACGGCCAGTCCATGGATGCCGAGTTGAAGAAAGTGCGCAAGACGGTCGACTACCTTGCCGCCGAGACCCACGTCGTCTGCGTGGTCAACACCACCGGCACGCCCTACTACAACAAGCAGCCGCTGCTGGACGTGGTGTACTGGTACGGCTTGTCGCAGGGTATCGAGGACGGTTACCTCAAGCCGGTGTCCGGCAACATCGAGGCCTACGATTTCGGTGACGACATCAAGCCCTACGTGACCGAAGTCGTCGGCGACTTCCTCAAACACTATGGCGATGTGACATTGCCCAACGGCGCGAAGTCCAAGCTGGCAATTTACTTCCCGCAGACAGACGATCTGGAAGCCATGCGCCCGGTCGTGGAAGCGGCGCTCGCCGCGAACGGCCATGCGCCCAGCGAATGCCTGGCCAATCACTCACACAGCCCGCAGGCCGCCGTGGATGCCTTCAACCGGCTCAACGACCCCGCATCTACGCACCGCATCATCCTGCTGGTTAACCGCGGCACCGAAGGCTGGAACTGCCCCAGCCTGTTCGCCTGCGCGCTGGCCCGCAACCTGCAGTCGTCCAACAATTTCGTGCTGCAGGCGGCCACCCGTTGCCTGCGTCAGGTGCCGGGCAACCCGCACAAGGCCAAGATCTACCTGTCGCAGGACAACTACGCCGTGCTGGATCGCCAGTTGCAGGAAACCTACGGCGAATCGCTGGCTGCTCTCAAGCAAGATCGGGAAAACCTGCACCACGCGAAGATCGTGTTGCTCAAGGAAGACATCCCGAAGCTGAAGCTCAAGCGTCGGGACGTCCGCGTGCGCCGGGTGGAAACAAGGATTCCCGCCGTGCTGACATTGCAACGCCCCAAGGACGACGATCCCGCGCTGACCGTGCAGCGCTACGAACTGGCCGCGCAGGCCAGCAGCAGGAACGTCATGCGCGAGCTGGGCGAGGCACTGCCGGTCGAAGCGGCCGTTGACAGCGCCGATGCCCGCACGGTGGCCGCCGACCTCGCTGCGCGCTATCGCCTGCCGCTGTTCGCCGTGCTGGATGCACTGTGCGCTGCTTATGGCGAAGACGACGTGCCGTTGCGCCATCTGGATGCACTGGCCAGCCAGTTGGAAGAGCAAGTGCGCCATTACGTAACCGAATCCGAGGAGATCGAGGTCGCGCTGGCGCTGGTGCGCCCGGAAGGCTTCAGCGAAGAACAGGATGCGGCCGGTCAGCCCATCCGCACCGCCGAGATCACCTATCGCAAGGACAAGGCCGACCGCCTGTGGAAGGTGGAAGACGCCCGCGCCGACTATGGCGGCACGTTCGGCTTCCACTACAGCCCGTACAACTTCGATTCGCTGCCGGAGAAGGATTTCCTGGCCAAGGTACTGGACACCTTGAAGCTGGATGCGGCCGACATCGAGGACGTGTATTTCACCGGCGCGCTGGGCCGCAACAAGACCGATTTCGTGGTCGAATACAAAGACGAGGACGGGCGCTGGCGCCCCTATTCGCCGGACTTCCTGATCCGGCGCAAGCCGCAGGCCGGCGGCGCGCCCGGCAGCGGCAAGCTCTTGATCGTGGAGATCAAGAGCGAGCGCATGCGTGGAGACAAGACCGACGGCGAGCACGGCCGCAAGGCGATGGCAGTGCGCGAATGGGCGGCACTCAATCCTGACCGCATCGCCTACGAAATGCTGTTTACCGACACCGATGCCGTGGCGAACAACGACTTCGCCCGGGTGCGTACATTCCTGGGGAGCAAATCATGAGCGTGCGCAAGGCCGCGAAGAAGACAACGAAAGCAGCGGCCAAGCCGGTTGCGAAGCGGGCCGCCAAGAAGGCCACCGGCAAGTCCGCAGCGTCGGCAGCGCCAGACAGCACCGTGGATGTCCTTGCACGTGTGCGTGGCGCGAAGGAAGCGGTGAAGGTGGGCAAGGTCGGCGGCCGATCGATGCTGTCCTGGGTGGGGAAGCGCGCGCTGGCCAACGTACAAGCGTTTCCCGCCCAACTGGTCGAAACCTATGGTGAGCAAGCCCCGAATGGTGCGCTGTGGGACAAGTGGCCCGACGGCCTGCGCCGCGGCGGCCTGCTGTACCACGGCGACAACAAGGAAGTGCTGGCCCATCTTCTAGCCAACGGCTTCCGAGGTCAGGTCAAGCTGATCTACATCGACCCGCCGTTCGACTCCGGCGCCGACTACGTGCGCAAGGTGGAACTGCGCGGCCCGAAGGGCAAGGTGAAGCTTGAAGGTGAGGCGTACACGCTGGGAGAGCAGATCCAGTACACGGATATCTGGGCCAACGACAACTATCTGCAGTTCATGTATGAGCGATTGCTGATGTTGAAGGAATTGCTAGCCGAAGATGGATTCATCGCACTCCATTGTGATGATGCAAGAAATGCATATCTCAGAATCATGCTTGACGAAGTATTCGGCCATAGCAGTTTTCGCAATGAAGTTATCTGGCACTACAGCGGTTGGAATAGGTACCTGGAGTCTGGACTTAACAATCGTCATGATTCGATCCTTGTATACGGTAAGTCGAAATTTGCGAAGTTTCGCCCTGTAACTGTTCCTTGGGAATCAAAGGAATCCTATGTGGCTGCTCGAAAACAGCAAGTTCACATTGCGCCAGATGGGCGTGAGTTTGTGCTTTCCGATGCGGGTGGTGGACAACGCGTAGAACGATTCTTGGATGAGGCTATTGCAGAGGGGCGGCCCATCGATGACGTGTGGAAGTTGGACAAGCTCAACAATTCATCAAAGGAAAGCGTCAATTACGAAACTCAGAAGCCAGAGCCTCTCCTTCGGCGAGTAATAGAATGGGGGTCAGTTGCAGGTGACTTGGTGCTCGACTGCTTCATCGGCTCTGGCACCACCGCCGCAGTCGCACAAAAGCTTGGCCGCCGCTGGATCGGTTGCGATATCAACAAGGGCGCGATCCAGACCACGGCCAAGCGTCTGCAGCGTGTCATGGCAGACCAAGCCAATGAAAACGGCAAGCCGGCGCAGGGCAAGCTGCTGGGAGACGCCGATGCGCCTTCGCCGGCACAGATTGGCTTCACCCACTGGCGCGTCAACGACTACGACCTCGCCATCCAGCACAACGAGGCGGTGGCGCTGGCCTGCGAGTACCTGGGCGTAGAGCGGCTGCGCAGCGATGCGTTCTTCGACGGCCTGCTGGGCAAGCGGCTGGTGAAGATCATCCCGTTCGGGCATCCACTCTCGCCGCTGGATCTGGAAGCGATCCGCACCGAGCTTGAAGCGCGTCCGGAGGAAGATCGTGCCATCACCGTAGTCTGCTTGGGCAAGGAACTGGCCGCCGATGCCTGGCTGGGCGAATGGAACCGCCTGCGCAAGAAGAAGACCGATCCGCACCACATCGAGGTCATCGAGCTGCGCAACGACCCCAGGTACGGCGGCTTCATCCAGCACGAGCCGGCACAGGCCCGCGTGGCGGTGAAGCGCAAGGGCGGCAAGCTGCACGTGGAGATCAGGGATTTTGTCTCCCCCGGCATCCTGCAGCGCCTGGCGCAGCAGTCCGGCGTGGTCCAGGCCAGGGTCGCCGACTGGCGCGCCATGGTGGACAGCGTGATGATCGACACCGCCTACGATGGTGCCGTGTTCAACGTGATCCACGCCGACGTGCCCGCTCGCAAGACCGATTTCGTGGCCGGCGAGTACGTGCTGGACGCACCCGCAGACGAGGCCACCGTGGCGGTGAAGATGACCGACATGCTGGGTGAAGAAGTGTTGCTCAACCACCCTGGCATCTGAATCAAAGTCGCAACCTGATGCCGGATCGTCAGCATGCTGCATCCGGCGTTCTCCATTGCATCATCCGATACCAGTGTGCTGCCGGGGCAGCGGCGCGCGCGAGGAATGGCTCACACCATCCCCGCCGGATCCTCCAGCGGGCGGCTGACGAACTCCGGCAATTCGCCCTGGCGCGTCACCACGTTCGCTCCCCGCGCTACCCGTTCGCGTGCTTTTCGGATGCGCTTCAACACGGATTTCTCCTCGAGCGCCTGCGCAGCGCGATCCAGCCAGCCGAGGTCGAAGTCGCTGAACTTCGACCAGTCCGGCTTGCCGGAGATGGCATCCTGCCACTCCAGGTGCGCTTCGTCCTTGCGCCCCAGTTTCGCCAGGATGTCGCCCCGCAGCACCCGATAGGCACGCTTGGGTTCATCGTCCAGCGCCGAATCGACCTCCTTCAACGCCTCGTCGTAGTTGCCTGCACGCCAGTCCATCAAGGCCAGGTTGAAGCGCGCCCCGGCCCAGTCCTCGGCCAGCCGGTAGCTGGCGCGCGCGCCATCGCGGTCGCCGATCTTTTCACGGCATATGCCGCGCAGGTTGAGCAGGTTAACGTCGTCGCCCTTTTCCTGCAGGGCCAGCGCGATGAAGTGCAGCGCTTTCTCGTGTTCGCCAAGCGTGGCACTGTCGCGCGCGATCTGTTCGAAGGCGGCACCGAGGTCGGCACGCGTCACGGCTCCCTGGCGGATCGCCTCCATGCGTTCCAGCATGCGCACTCGCGTCACTTGGCCGCTGTCGCGATGGGCGATGGGCGCGTCGAAGCGATGCACGAACGGCGGCGTGTCCGGATCGTCCATGCGCGTCAGCGTGAGTTCGAGGCACTGGTTTTCGTCCATCCGCCAGTCCAGCGCGAGGCGATCATCCACCGAAACCGGCGCAGGCAGGCGCCACAACGAACGACCGATCGTGCGCTCGCCCTCGGTCACGGCTTCCACGGCGATATCGGCGCCCGTTTTCACGGCGTCCCGCGGCGGGCGCAGCAGCAGCGGCGCGTCCGAGGCAGCGGGCACGGCATCGCCTGCGCGGGCCAGAGGCACCTTGCCGGTGGCGACGCGCAGGGAAATCTCCGCGCTGCACACCGGCGCGATCAACGGCTGCTCCAGCACCTGCAAGGCCATTGCCTGCAGCGCCGCGCCACGCGCCACCGTACCTTCCAGGTCTTCGCCATCCCCACGGCGAACGAAGGCCGCATTCGGGAACTTGCGCGCCAACTCCCGTTTCACCTGCGGCAGCAGCGCGCTTGAGCCACACAGCACCACGCCATCGATGTCCTCAGCCTCCAGGCCCGCGCGCATCAGCGCATGGACAATCGGCGAGAAGATCGAATTGCGCTGCACGTATTCGTCGCCGGCCTCTGCCGGAGGCTCCGGGTCGAGGAAGGGTTCCAGCAGGCGTTCGAACCCGGCGGCATCGAGCATGGGCGCGGACAGGGTCAGGTGGCGCACCACGCCAGCGATTTCCGCATCGAACGCCAGCGGCTCCAGCGTTGCGTCCACGGCGTCGACCACCGCATCACCGGCCTGGCTGGCCAGCTTGCGGCTGAGCTCGAGCTTCAAGCGCTCGGCAGCGTCCAGCAGCATCGGTTCGAGCTGCCGCCGCTTGTCCAGCCATGACACATCCCAGGCCTGCAGGCCGTTCTCGGCCAGCAGCGCGGGGATCAGCACGTCATGGACGATGGCGCGGTCGATGTCGCCGCCACCGAGACGGTGGTAGCGGCTGGTGCCGAGCAGGCGCGCACCCAAGGTGCCACCACGGGCGGCATCGCGGCGGAAGATCGCCACGTCGCAGGTGCCACCGCCGAAATCGAACACCAGCACGTTTGCGCCTTCGGCCAGCGCCTCGTCTGCGGTTGACGGCGCGCGCCAGAGCAGGTCGAGGAAGGCGGCGTAGGGCTCGTCCAGCAGACGGATCGCGCCGGAGTGCGGTTCAAGCTCGAATGCGGTTTCGGCGGCGTCCACGGTGGCCGACCGCTGTGCGCCATGGAACGAGGCTGGCACCGTCACCACCAGTGGCGACCCGATGTCCTGCCCGAACGTGTCGACGACTCCGGTGCGCAAGTGTTCCAGCAAGCGGGTCGCGACCTCGCCGGCATTGCCGAAGCCTTCAGGCGCGCGTGCATAGCTGTAGCGCAGGCCGATCTCGTTCTTGCTTTCGCTGAACAGGGCGCGTTCCGGCAGGAACCCCTTCAGCCCGCGCCGGGACAGCGCTTCGGCACCGAACAGCACACGTCCGTGCTCCAGCGCCACCACCGACGGCACCGAAGCAAGCATGCTGCCGTCGGGGCGCCTGTAGCGAATGCAATCGCATTGCAGAGCGCCGGTGTCGGGATCAAACGCAGCGTAGGCAACGCAGCTCTTGGTCGTGCCAAGGTCGATGCCGAATGCCACCGCCTTGCGCCCGGCAGCGCGCAAGCGCTCCAGCAGGCGCTGATGCAGGTCTGTATGGTTCATCGCGGTGCCCCGGTTGGCCGCCAACGGTGGCGGCAATGTCATTGCAGCCCGAGGGCGTCTCACGGGTTGCGACGGAGTGGATTCACGCCGATCATCTGTGGGATCGGGGTTGAACCCTGTGTATTGGGTTGTGCGGCTTTACCTGCGCGGGAGCGCATGGAGCGGCCACACGACGTCAACAGCATTCGCAGCGCACACGGGCGGCCAGCAGAATCCTTCCGCAATTGGGCTGGTGACAAGCGCCTGGTCTACAACGACAACGACAAAGCCCCCGCGTGGCTCCCCAAACAAGCATTGCTGCCGAAGGGTTCGCGAGCCGCCGCAAGGGCTTCGTCCGGGACTTTACTCACGAATGAGAATGTCATCAAGCCGTTCACCGGCGGGACGGGTCGATTTCACGATCAAGGATGCCGCCAAGCGAAGGGAGACCATCGCCAAGGAAGTGATCGCGGTCATGGCCGAGAATGGCAGCCGCAACGGGCTGGTGCAGCGGGTGGTTGCCGCTGTCCGCAAGTTCCTGCGGCGGATCATGCCGTCGCTCAAGTGGAGCGATGCTGAAGTCCGCGACTTGATCCATCAGGCGGATCGCTTCCTGCGGGATGGGCGGAGCAATGCGCAGGCGCAAGCCTACACGCAGGCGCATGCGTTCAGCGTTGGGGTGCGGAGTGCGTTCACGGATGCGGCTGAGTTTGCCAAAGCAGTCAGCGCCTTCATTGGCAACGCGAACCCGCAGCCGAATCCGAAAGCAGTCAGGGACATCCAAGTGACACAAGGAACGCCGGACGTGTACTCAAAACTAGGCGTATCCGACAAGTCGTTCGTCATTCGTCGCGACAAGCTGAAAACCATTCTGGAAGGCCATCCAGAGATCACGGTTCCGGTATTGCAGCAACTTGTGCGTCATCTGCATGAGCCGGTCGCGGTGTTTCAGTCTGGCGCCAATAGCACAAATCCAAACGGCTTGGTGGCGCTGACCGAGCTGGAAATTGACGGCAAGCCGGTGATGATCGCTATGAATCTTGGCGTCGCGCGCAAGGATGGCGTTGTCGTGAACCATGTCAGCAGCTACTACTGGGCGTGATAGCCGAGAGAAGTTCCTGCGCAACATTGGCGCGGTGTTGTACATCGACAACAGTAAAGCCCCCGCGTGGCTCTCCAACGATCCGAAGATCAAGGATTCCCGAGCCGCCGCGAAGGCTTCATCCGGGACTGTACTCACGGATGCGGATGTCGTCAAGCCATTCGCCAACGGCACAGGCAGCTACAGCCAAGCGGCGACGACCTTCTACAGCGCGGGTAAACAAAACCAGCGGACGCGTACTGGTGAACGACATCAGCAGCATTTACGGCAAACCCGGCCAGCAGTATCAGGGCTGGGTGAATGACGGGTTGCTGCGCTATGCTAGCGACCGATTCTCCAAAAACGACAAGCCCCAACCCGGTACGACTGTCGAGGCTTCGATTGCCTCGCGTGGTTCACCGGATCAGGGTTTGACGGAACGAAAGCTACTCACTGAATCTGATGTTGTCAAATACCACCAAGCCAGCGCCGCCACCGAGCAAGACGGCTCCGAGGATGCTGACGCCGACCGAGATCGCATCCTTGAAGAAGGAAGCCGCCGAGGACAGCAAGTGGTTCAAGGCGCAACTGGCGAAAGAAGCCAAGTAGCCAACCCACAAGACCCTGCCGCTGACGGGATTCCTGTTTTGCCCATGCAACCACGCTACGGCGCGGTCTTTTCATGCCTCGCGTCTCGCGAGAACCTCCACGTGCAGCTCCTGCCCTGCGGCGCTGGAACCCACGGGTGATTTTCGACCCATGTGAAGGTTTGATCGCAACCTCGCTCGCATAATCATCTTCGACGGGCGCGTCACGTCGTGTCGGCGTTGCCCGCGCCAGCAAATACCGACCACTCACCCATGCCCGAAGGTCCCGAAATCCGCCGCGCCGCTGATCGTCTGGCTGCCGCGGTCGTTGGCCAGCCTCTGCTGCGGGTGGAATTCGCGTTTCCGCAGCTCAAGCCCTACGAACGCAAGCTGCGCCGGCACCGGATCGAATCGATCACGCCGCGCGGCAAGGCGCTGTTGACGGCCTTCGACAACGGCTGGACGCTGTACACCCACAACCAGCTGTACGGCGTCTGGAAGGTCGCGCCGGCCGGCCACTGGCCGGCCACCACGCGCAGCCTGCGGGTGGCGCTGGAGACCGCGCAGTCGGCCATCCTGCTGTATTCGGCTTCCGCCATCGAAATGTGGCGCAGCGATCAAATCGAATCGCACCCGTTCCTGCAAAGCCTGGGGCCCGACGTGCTGGATCCGGCGCTGGATGCGACCGCCGTTGCGGCGCGACTTGGCTCGCCCGCGTTCTGCCATCGCGCGCTCGGTGGCCTGCTGCTGGATCAGGGCTTCCTAGCCGGGCTGGGCAATTACTTGCGCGCCGAGATCCTCTACGCCACCCGCCTGCATCCGGCGCTGCGCCCCGTTGATCTGAGCGCTCGCCAGCGCAACGCGCTGGCCAGGCAATGTCTGGCGATCCCGCGCCTGAGCTACGCCACCCGCGGGGTCGAGCCCAGGCCGGGGATGCGCAAGGACCTGCAGGTCCACGAGGGCGCAGCCTTCCACTTCCATGCCTTCAAGCGCGAGGATGAACCTTGCGAGCGCTGCGGCACCACGATTGCACGCATCAGTTCCAATTCACGCCCGCTGTTTCTGTGCCCGCACTGTCAGCCGGACAAATGCGCCGGCACGGGCCGGGGATCGGGATGCGGTAAAATTCGCGGATGAAAAAAGAACTCGAAGCCCTGCTGCGCAGCAACCGCGACTGGGCCGATGGCATCACCCGCGATGACCCGACCTTCTTCGAGCGTCTTTCGAAACAGCAGGCGCCGAAGTACCTGTGGATCGGCTGTTCG
>NZ_JADZDS010000068.1 GCF_020850895.1 Thermomonas sp.
AGAAGTGGCTCCGCAAATCTGAACAGCGTCATAAGTGGAAACTCTGGGCATGATGCCGGCTCTTGGGAGCTGGCGACAGGAGTTTTCGATGGTCAAGAAATCAGCGCGGCGCACCCGCCGCACGCACACGCCGGCGTTCAAGGCGCAGGTGGCCGTGGCGGCTTTGCGGGAAGACAAGACGTTGGCCGAGCTGGCCAAGCAGTTCGAGTTGCATCCCCACCAGATCACCGAGTGGAAGCGGCAACTTCTGGAGCATGCGGCCGAGGCCTTCGGCGGCGGAGCTGCGGCGGCCGAACCGGTCGATCTGGACCCGCTGCACGCCAAAATCGGCCAGTTGACGCTGGAGAATGATTTTTTAGAACGCGCGCTCACCAAGGCGGGATTGCTGAGCGCAAAGCGATGATCGACCGTCACGATCAGCTGTCCGTCACGCGCCAGGCGCAGCTGCTTGGCATCAGCCGCGGCTCGGTGTACTACCTGCCGCGGCCGCTCAGCGATGCCGACCTGGCGCTCATGCGCCGGCTCGACGAGCTGCACCTGGAGCACCCCTTCATGGGCGCTCGCATGCTGCGTGACCAGCTCGCCCGCGAAGGCATTCACGCCGGCCGACGCCACATTGGCACGCTCATGCAGCGCATGGGCATCACGGCACTGGCGCCACAGCCCGGCACCAGCAAGCGGGCGCCGGGCCACAAGATCTGGCCATACCTGCTGCGCCATCTGGCGATCACGCGGGCCAACCAGGTGTGGGCGTTGGACACGACCTACATTCCGATGGCCCGCGGCTTCGTCTACCTCACTGCGGTGGTGGACGTCGCCACCCGCCGTGTGCGGGCGCACCGGGTGGCGATCACTCTGGAAGCGATCCATGCCAAGGAGGTGATCGAGCAGGCGCTGGCGAAGTACGGCACGCCGGAGATCGTCAACACCGATCAGGGCAGCCAGTTCACCGCCGAGGAGTTCACCGGCGTGGTGCTGGCGGCTGGCTGCAGGCTCTCGATGGACGGGCGCGGGGCCTGGAGAGACAACGTGTTCGTCGAGCGCCTGTGGCGCAGCGTCAAGTACGAGCGGGTCTACCTGAAGGCCTACGACAGCGTCAGCGCCGCACGGGCCGACATCGCGGACTACCTTGCCTGGTACAACGCGCATCGCGCCCACTCGAGCCTGGATCGGCTCACGCCCGACGAAGCGTACTTCGCCGGCTTGCCGCAGCTGAAGCTGGCCGCGTAAGATGAAGATCGCTGGTGCGCCCCGAGTTGCCCACCGCGGCGTGCGTTCGTCGCAAGCGACGCCCGCCGCCGTGGACAACTCTGCACCGTCAGCAACCCGCCCGCAATCCACTTATAAATCGGGGAATGCTGTTCAGACAAGCGGAGCCACTTCTTTGGCAAACTATGTTTACACCGTAAATATTAACGGCTACACTTCTTGAAAATATTCCTACAAATCGAGACCTCATGGATTTATTCATCGCCTCAATGCTGGCTCAGGATGGCCTCGTCAATGGCGCCATCTACGGATTACTGGGCTTTGCTCTCGTACTTGTCTTCAGCGTTACCCGCGTTATCTTTTTGCCACAGGGTGAATTCGTGGCCTTCGGGGCGCTTACCTATGGTGCGCTGGTAACCGGGCATGTCCCGGGAACGATATGGCTGCTGCTCGCACTGGTCGCTATCGAGGCGGGCCGGTTGTGCGTGGCGAACCGCAGCCATCCAGGCCGGATGGTCCGGAAAATGCTATGGCTGCTGGTGCCTAGCGGCTTGACGGCCGGTGCCGTGCTATCCGGCCTGGTCACTGCAGGTGGGCCGTGGGTGCAGGCATTGGCCTCGGTTTTCATCGTCGGCTTGACGGGCCCGCTCCTATACCGGCTGGTATTTCTGCCGGTGCGCAACGCGTCGGTGCTGCTGCTTTTGTTCGTCGCTGTTGCGCTGCACTGGGTGCTGCTGGGCATCGGCCTCGCGATTTTCGGCGCTGAAGGACAGCGTGCGCCCGCCTTGATCGATGTCGGCTTCGATGTCTTTGGCGTGCCGATCACCGGGTCGACACTGTCGGTGCTGGCGTTCACGGCGATCGCCCTGGTCCTGCTGGGGCTGGTGTTCGGGCGCACCCTCTTCGGTCTGGCCTTGCGCGCCACGGCCATCAACCCGCTCGGCGCACGGATCGTCGGCGTGCGCACCGAGGAAAGCGGATCGATTGCCTTCGGTATTGCCAGCTTCATTGGCGCCTTGGGCGGGGTGCTGATTGCTCCGATTACGACCGTGTATTACGACACAGGCTTTTTGATCGGTCTCAAAGGATTCGTGGCAGCGATCTTCGGCGGTTTGCAAGGCTATGCGTTGACCGCGGTCGGCGCCCTGTTCGTCGGCCTGGTCGAGTCCGGATCGGCGTTTTATGCCAGCGCATTCAAAGACGCGCTGGTGTTCGGTCTGATCCTGCCACTTGTTCTCTATAGATCGCTTCGGTCTACGGTCCGGGAAGACTGACATGAAATTTTCAACTCTTGTGCTCGTACTGCTTGCCGCCGTGGCCGGGGCTTCCTTCGTTTTGCCGCCATTCTGGGTCACGCTCGGCGCTTACGTGGGAATGAACGCCATCGTGGCCATGGGGCTGGTGCTTCTCACCGGGGTGTGCGGGATCACATCGTTCGGGCAGGCGGCGTTCGTCGGCGTTGGCGCCTATGTTGCCGCGGTGCTGTCCGTCCAGCTTGGCCTTTCGCCGTGGATCGGCTTGCTGGCAGTGATCGGCGCCGCGCTCGTTTCCGGCATCGTGCTCGGATGGATGACGGTCCGGCTCTCGGGGTTCTATGTGCCGCTCGGCACGATTGCCTGGGCGGTTGCGTTGATCGGTGTCGCCGGCAATATTCAATATCTCGGCGGGCATACCGGCATGTCCGGCATCCCGGCACTGCGCATCGGCAGTCTCGTGCTGGAAGACTCGCGGAAAATGCTCATTCTTATCTGGGTGTTTGCCGCCGCAGCGATCGTCCTGACCCAGAACCTGTTGCACTCGCGTCCGGGCCGTGCCTTCCGCACGCTTCACGGGCGGACGGTCATGGCGGAAAGCATGGGTATCGATACGGCGGGCTACAAGCTGGTCGCCTTCGTCTATGCAGCCGTTCTTGCCGCGATCGCAGGCTGGCTGTACGCCCACTTCCAGCATTTCATCAATCCGACGCCTTTCGGGCTGAACAAAGGCATCGAATATCTGTTCATGACCGTGCTCGGCGGCGCCGGCAGTGTATGGGGCGCAGTCATCGGTGCGCTCGGCATACCGCTGTTGGTCAACTTTCTGCAAGACGTAGTCCCGGCTCTGGTCGGCGTGAGCGGGGCCTGGGAGACAGTGATCTTCGGCTTGCTCGTGATCCTGTTCATGTGGTGGGCACCCGGCGGCGTGTGGTCCCTGATCGACCGCTTCCTTCCTGCCGCGCGCCAGCCTTTGCGCCCGCCGCGGAGTGCCGTCTCCGCGAAGGCATATGCGCCGCGTGCGATCGCCAAGTCCGACGCGTATGCGCTCGAAGTGAAAAGCGCGCGCAAGGTGTTTGGCGGACTGGTTGCCGTCAACGACGTTTCGTTTCATGTGCAGCAAGGCGAGATCGTTGCGTTGATTGGCCCGAATGGCGCCGGCAAGAGCACGATGTTCGACCTCATCACCGGCGTGCAGCCGATGACTGCCGGCGAGGTTTACCTGTCCGGTGAGCGAATGGACGGACGCGCGGCCAGGGAGATCGCGAAGCGCGGCGTCGCCCGTACTTTCCAGCATGTGAAGCTGCTGGACGACCGCTCGGTGCTGGAGAACGTAATGCTGGGCGCCCACCTGAAGAGCCGCTCCGGTCCCTTGCGTTCGGCGCTCGGATTGAACCGGATGGAGGAGGCCGCGCTGGCGCAGACCGCCGAGGTGTATCTGGCGGAATGCGGCCTCGCCAAGCTGGCGGACAGCGCTGCCGGATCTCTGGCGCTGGGTCAGCAGCGGATCGTAGAGCTTGCCCGCGCGCTGGCGCTCGATCCGAGCCTGCTGCTGCTGGACGAGCCGGCGGCCGGTCTGCGGCTGCACGAAAAAATGGCACTCAAGGACCTGGTGCTGACATTGCGCGCACGCGGCGTCAGCGTCTTGCTGGTCGAGCACGACATGGACTTCGTCATGGGTCTCGCCGACAGGATCGTGGTGATGGAATACGGAACAAAAATCGCCGAGGGCACGCCGGCTGAGATCCAGTCTGACCCGCGCGTCATTCAAGCCTACCTGGGAGATGCGGCATGAGCGAACTTCAGGTAAGCGATCTGCATATCGCCTATGGCAAGGCCGAGGCCGTCGTTGGCGCCGCACTCGATGCCGGGCAGGGCGAGATCGTCAGCATCATCGGCGCCAACGGCGCCGGCAAGTCGACACTGCTCGGCGCGATCATGGGCATTTTGCCGATCCGTTCCGGCACCATTCGATTCGATGGCGAAGACATCGCGCGGCTCGACGTGGAAGAGCGGCTGGAGCGCGGCCTGTGCCTGGTTCCGGAAAAGCGCGAACTGTTCGGGGAGTTGAGCGTACTCCAAAACCTCCAGCTTGGCGGATACTCCCGGCGCTCATCCTCCAAGGCGGCCATGAAGCGCTCTTTCGACCAGGCCATCGACTTGTTCCCCCGCCTGGGCGAACGTCTCGACCAGCGCGCGGACACGCTCTCAGGCGGCGAGCGCCAGATGCTGGCGCTCGGGCGCGCGCTGATGGCGGCCCCGCGCATGCTGATGCTTGACGAACCGAGCCTCGGCATCGCGCCGATTGTCAATGCACAGATTTTTGCCGCCATTTCGAAGCTCGGCCAAAGCGGCGTCAGCGTGCTCCTGGTGGAGCAGAACGCGCGCGCGGCGCTGCGCATCTCGCAGCGCGGGTATGTCATCGAAGGCGGGTGCATTGTGCTGGAAGGCACGGCGCAATCCCTGGCGAGCAACGACGCGGTATTGCGCAGCTATCTGGGACTGTCGGGATCCGCCGACGCGTCCCGGGACCAGCAAAGAGAGAGGGCCTGACGATGCGGACCATTGATCCTGCCTTCGACATGCAGTTCCTGATGCGTGCAGTGGGCGCGCTGGATACCGTGCTGTCCTGCGAACGCTTTGCGGAAATCGATGCCGGCACGGTCGATGCGGCAGTGGACGCGGCGGCCAGATTTTGCACGGGTGTTCTTGCGCCCCTGAACCAGCCTGGCGACCGCGAGGGTGCACGCTGCGAAAATGCGGCGGTGGCTACGCCGCAAGGGTTTCCCGCTGCATTCCGCGCCTTCTCCGACGCTGGCTTGAATGGCGTCGCCGTATCTCCAGCGGCAGGCGGGATGGGCCTGCCGAAAATGGTTGCGGCATGTGTCGAGGAACTCACCTCAAGCGCGAACCTCGCTTTCTCGCTGTGCCCTGTACTTAACCGCGGCGCAGCTGCTGCCCTGTCCCGGTTCGGCGATCCGTTCCAGAAGGAAGTCATTCTTCCGCGCCTGGTGAGCGGCGAATGGACTGGCACGATGAACTTGACCGAACCCCAGGCCGGTTCCGACCTCGGGGCGATCCGTACCCGCGCAGTGCCGCACGGCGATCACTATGCAATCACGGGCCAGAAGATCTTCATCACCTACGGCGAGCATGATTACACGTCCAACATCGTGCATCTCGTGCTTGCACGCATGGCAGACGCGCCACCGGGGCCGCGCGGCATTTCGCTCTTCATGGTGCCCAAGTTCCTGATCGGGCCGGATGGAGAAATCGGCGCGCGCAACGGCGTGTTCTGCCTGTCGATCGAGCGCAAGCTCGGCATCCACGCCAGCCCCACGTGCGTAATCGGCTATGGGGAAAATGCGGTCGCACACGGTTGGTTGATCGGTGAAGCGAACCGCGGCCTCGAAGCCATGTTCGTAATGATGAACGAAGCGCGTTTCGCGGTTGGCGTGGAAGGCGTCGCCCAATGCCAGGCAGCATTGTCTGCAGCCTCGGCCTATGCCTCCCAGCGCGTGCAAGGACGGCCTGCCGGCCATCGCGGCGCGATGCCGGCGATCGAGGCGCATCCTGATGTGGCGCGCCAGCTGCTGCGGATTCGCAGCTTCACGGAAGGCGGGCGCGCGCTTGCCATGTGGATCGCCAGCCAGCTCGATCTGGCAGATACGCATGCCGATCCAGATGTGCAGGCGCACTCGCGCGCCGCGGCCGAACTGGCCGTGCCTGTCTTCAAGGCCTGGGCCACCGAGCGCTCGATCGACGCCGCCAATATCGCCATCCAGATTCACGGCGGCGCGGGGTTCATTGAAGAAACCGGCGTGGCGCAGATACTTCGCGACACCCGCATTACCGCCATTTATGAAGGCACTACCGCGATCCAGGCGAACGATCTGTGGGCACGCAAGATACAGCGCGATGGCGGGGCCGCAATGCGCGCTTTGCTGGCCGGCTTCCAGGCCGTCTGCAGCGACCTGGAGCAGGTATCCGATTCCGAACTGCGGCGATTGGCCGCACCGCTGCGGGAAGCGATTGCCGATGTTGCGGTATGCACCGACTGGATTCTGACGACTGCCGGCGAGCGGCCACAGGACGTTGCGGCAGGCGCGGTGCCCTTTCTCGAGGTCTGCGCGGCCGTGTGCGTCGGCGCTCTACTGTGCAAGGCGGCGCTGTACGCGCACCCCCTGGGCGATCAGGAATTTGCACAGGACAAGACCCGTATTGCAGCGTTCTTCATTCGCCACGAGCTGCCGCCTGCGCGCGGCAGGGTAGGCCCAATCATGAGCGGGGCGGATGACGTGCTAAGGGCAATTCCGGCGGAGGCAAGGGTTGCCTCTGCCGGCAGGTAGGCAAGGCATTAGAGTTCCATTTCAACATTAATCACGGAGGAGACATCATGCTTCATATGTTACGTCGCGGGCTGGTCGCAGCTCTTACAGTCATCGCTGCCGGACAGGCTGTCGCGGCAGAAATCAAGGTCGGCGTGATTGTGTCGGCGTCCGGCCCCGCGGCCTCGCTCGGCATCGCGCAGCGCAATACGACCACGCTGTATCCGGACAGTATCGCCGGCCACAAGCTGACGGTGGTCGTCCTTGACGATCAGTCCGACTCCACGGTCGCGACATCGAACGCGCGCAAGCTTGTCGCGGAAAACAATGTCGACGTCATCTTCGGCTCCTCCACTGGCCCAACCGTCATGGCGATTGCCGAAGTCGCACATTCCGCACGCGTGCCGCAACTCGGTTTCGCACCCACCACACTGACGCCCGAAAAAGCGCCGTTCACGTTCCAGATCGCGCAGCCGTTCCCGCTGATGGTATCCGCGGTGCTGGCTGAAATGAAGCGCGGCGGCGCCAAGACCATCGGCTTCATCGGCTATGCCGACTCGTATGGAGAGGGCTGGCTGAAGGAGCTGGAAAAGCAGACGGAAGGTTCGGGTCTCAAAATCGTCGCGCGAGAACGCTATAACCGTACCGACACCAGCGTCGCCGGTCAGGTTCTGAAGCTGGTCCAGGCGCGTCCTGACGCGATCCTGGTCGTCGGCTCAGGCACACCGTCCGCGCTTCCGCAAATCGGTCTCATCGAACGCGGCTACCGCGGCCGCATATTCCATACCCACGGCGCAGCCAACAACGACTTCCTGCGGGTCGGCGGACGTGCGCTCGAAAACGCCATCCTGCCGGTGGGGCCGATGTGGGTGGCCGAGCAACTGCCGGCGAACAATCCGTCGCGCGCGATTTCGGTCGACTACGTCAAGCGCTATGAGGCGGCCTTCGGCGCGAATTCGCGCTCCTCGCTCGGTGCCTATGCATGGGATGCCTTGCTGATGCTGCAGGCAGCCGCTCCGGTTGCGCTCAAAACAGCACAACCCGGCACACCGGAATTTCGCGTTGCTCTACGTGATGCGCTGCGTAATCTACGCGAAGTCGCCGGCACTACCGGCGTCTACAACACGAGCGCGACCAATCACAACGGCCAGGACGAGCGTGCGCGCGTTCTCGTGACGATCCGTGATGGCAAGTGGACCTACCTGGGCCAGTAAGCCTACGAGTGAACTAACCCCCGCCAACTGAAAGCTTAGCAATGAACAAGTTGACGTACATGGTCAATCCGGCCGACAAGAACTTCGGGTCGATTCCTTTGCATATCGAGCGGCGACCGTCCGGCGACATTCTCGTCTCTGCGCCGTTTGAAGGTAGCGTGCCGCGCTGTCTGGGCGAGCATCTGGTCCGATGGGCGGGGGAAGCCCCGGACCGGGTGTTTCTGGCGGAGCGTGACGGCGCCGGCTGGAAGACGCTGTCATATGCAGAAACGCTGCGGCGGGTAGAGCGTATCGCCGCCGGGCTGCTGCGCCATGACCTGTCGGCGGAACACCCGGTGCTGCTGTTGTCCGACAACTCGCTTCGCTTCGCTTTGCTCTCGTTGGCGGCCATGCACATCGGTGTTCCGGCAGCAGCCGCCTCGCCGGCGTATTCGCTGGTTTCCAAAGATTTCGAGAAGCTTCGGCATGTCGTCAAGCTGACGACACCGGGCCTGGTGTATGCAGAGTCGGGGGCAACTTACCGGCGCGCATTCGATGCGGTGGATTTTGGCGACGCGGCAATTTATGTGGGGCGGGACAGTTTCGCGGGGGCGTTGGAATTCGCTGAATTGGAGGGGCAATCCGATCCTGAAGGCGTCAAGGCGCGCTTCAACAGCGTTGGGCCGGGCACGATCGCCAAGTTTTTGTTCACCTCCGGCTCGACGGGGGTACCGAAGGCAGTCGTGAATACGCAATACATGCTTTGCAGTAATCAGGAAGCGAAGGCGCGCGTCTGGCCGTTCATGGAACAGGAACCGCCGGTTGTCGTCGACTGGCTACCCTGGAACCACACATTCGGTGCCAACTATGTGTTCAACACGGTGCTGCGCAACGGTGGTTCTTTGTATATCGATTCCGGCCGCCCGACGTCGGCCGGAATCGCGGCCTCGGTGGAAGCCCTGAAGACGATTTCACCAACCATCTATTTTAATGTGCCGCGCGGCTACGACATGCTGTTGCCGCATCTGGAGCAGGATGAAGCCTTGCGCAGCAATTTTTTGCGTCGGCTGCGCCTGTTCAGCTACGCTGGGGCGGCCCTTCCTGCCTCCACACGCGAACGGCTCAGACGCCTTGAAAACGCGGATGGTCGAAGCATTCCGGTGGTCGCATCCTTGGGCACAACGGAAACCGCGCCCGGCACGATCACCTGCTACGGCGAGCCTGCGACAGCCAATGTGGTCGGGTTGCCGATGCCTGGGGTGTCGTTGAAGCTGACGCCGAATGGCGGCAAGCTTGAAGTGCGCGTACGCGGGCCCAACGTCACGCCCGGCTACTGGCGCCAACCTGAGCTGACCGCCGCAGCGTTCGATGAAGAGGGCTTCTACAAGGTGGGCGACGCCCTGCGTTTCGTTGACGAGGCGCAGCCCGAACTTGGGCTCCAGTTCGACGGTCGTGTTTCGGAAAACTTCAAGCTCTTGACCGGCACATGGGTGTCGGTCGGGACACTGCGGGTGGCGCTCGTATCGGCTTGCGCGCCCTTCGTTCAGGACGCGGTCATCACCGGACATGACCGTAATGAAATAGGCGCAATGCTGTTTCTTAACGGCGAAGCATGCCGCGTCGCGCTCGGCCTCGATGAAACGCCGGATGCCGCCAGCCTTGCTGCCGACCCGCGCGTCCGCAATGCGATTGCGACCGGGTTGAAGCGTCTTGCGGAGTCCGCCGGAGGCAGTTCGCAGGCGGTCCAGCGCGCACTCATCCTGCTGGAACCGCCATCCCTCGATGCCGGAGAAATTACGGACAAGGGCTATATTAACCAGCGCGCGGTGCTGGAAGCCCGGGCTGCACACGTAGAGAAGCTCCATGCGGAGCCGCGTGCCGCTTCGGTCATTACCTTAGGAGATTAAAAGAATGTTGTACCAATTCAAGGACGTATGGCTGGTTGCCGGCGCCCGCACCCCCTTTACCGACTTCAACGGCTCATTGAAGGAACTGTCCGCCACCGACCTGGCCATCGTCGCCGCCAAAGGCGCATTGAGCCGCTCCGGCATCGATCCGAAACTGGTGGATGCCACGATCGTCGGAAACGTTGCACAGTCGAGCCTTGATTCCTATTATCTCGCCCGCCATGTCGCGCTGTATTCCGGCGTCGGCATCGACAAGCCGGCGCTGATCGTCAATCGCATCTGCTGTTCCGGCTTCGAAGCGGTCGCGCAAGGCGCGATGGCGATTCAGCTGGGATCGGCCAGCACCGTTCTCGCGGCCGGTACCGAGTCGATGTCGCGCACGCCGGTCGTCGCGTATGGCATGCGCTCCGGGTTCCGCCTGGGACAGGTACAGTTCTACGACTCGCTCTGGGAGACGCTACGCGATTCGGCGACCGATCTGCCGATGGGCATGACAGCCGAAAACCTGGCGCGCCAGTACAAGATCTCGCGCGACGAGGTGGATGACTTCGCAGCCGAGAGTTTTGCGCGCGCATTGAAGGCGCAGAAGGATGGATTCTATGATGACGAGATCGTGCCGGTTACGCGTGAAGCCCATGAACTGAGCGGCTACGCGACCCGCAAGATCACGCTTCCCAGGGGCGTGGAATCGGTAGGCGCCGACGACCATGTGCGCCCCACGTCGAAAGAAAAGCTGAGTGCGCTGCCGCCAGCGTTCGGCGGTGTACAGACGGCCGGCAACTCATCCGCCATCGTGGATGGCGCGGGCGCGGTCATGCTGGTGTCGGGCGAGGTGATGCGGCGCGAAGGCTTGAAGCCGCTGGCGCGCATCGTATCGAGCGCGATCGCCGGCGTGCCGCCGGAAATCATGGGCATCGGGCCGGCTCCCGCGATTCGCGAGGTGGCCGAAGGGCAGGGAATCTCAGTCAGGGACATTGGCCGCTTTGACATCAACGAGGCATTCGGCGCGCAGTTGCTCGCGGTTCAGCGGGAACTTGACATCGACCTCGCACGCGTGAACGTCAATGGCGGCGCGATTGCAATCGGACATCCGCTGGGTGCGACCGGCATACGCTGCACCTTGACCGCCGCGCGCGAAGCGCGTCGCGCGGGCGAGCGCTATGCGGTGTCGAGCGCGTGCGCTGGTGGCGGTCAAGGGATGGCCATTCTGATGGAGATCGTTTGATGCTTGGAATCGAAGATCACATCGAAGCGCGTCTGGAAGGGCCGATTCTCCACGTCACGCTGCGTCGACCGGACAAGCACAACGCGATAAACGACGCCATGATCGCGCGCCTGAACCGCATCTGGGCCGATCTGCCGGATACGGCCCGGGTTGTGCTGCTGACATCCGAGGGGAAAACCTTTTGCGCCGGACTCGATTTGTCCGAGCAGGCAGCCCGTTCGCCATTCGGCGCCGTACAGCATTCGCACAGCTGGCACGAATGCTTTCGCCGCATCCAGTTGTCGGGCTTACCGGTGGTCGCGGCGCTGAAAGGACCCGTTGTGGGAGGCGGCCTTGAGCTCGCGCTGGTCGGCCATGTGCGGGTCGCGGATAGAACCAGTTATTACGCGCTACCCGAGGTCAAGCACGGGTTCTTCGTCGGCGGCGGTGCATCGGTGCGCGTGTCGCGCGTGCTCACGACCTCGCGCATGATCGAGATGATGCTGACCAGCCGCGTGTATGACGCCGAGGAAGGCAACCGGCTCGGTCTGTCGCACTATCTGGTGGACGAGGGGACAGCGGAAAGCTTTGCGCTGGAGCTGGCTAAAAAAATTGCAGGCAATACACCGGAAGGCAATTTCGCCATCACGGTTGCACTACAGCATATCGAAGACATGCCGGCCGATGCCGGGCATTTCACCGAAGCGCTGATGGAAGGCGTCATCCAGTCCACCCCTGGATTGTTGCCGCGGCTGGAGGCATTCCTGAGCGGCCGCCACAAAACCAAACTTGCAGAATAAGGAACATCATGGACATCAAAGATTGTGTTGCGATCATCACTGGCGGTGCTTCCGGATTGGGCGCCGCCTCGGCCGAACGGCTATCGGCGACGGGCGCCAGGGTCGTCATTGCGGACCGTTCGGTGGAGCTGGGCAACGCCTTGGCCAAGCGTCTGGGCGCCTTGTTCGTGGAGACCGACGTCACGTCGGCCGAACAAGGGGCTGCATGCATCCGGGCGGCGCTTGAGCGCTTCGGCGCGGTTCACGCGTTGGTGAACTGCGCCGGCATTGCCCATGGCGAGCGCGTGCTCGGAAAAGCAGGGCCCGCTTCGCTGGACCTCTTCGAGAAAGTGGTGAAGGTCAACCTGGTGGGCACGTTCAACATGCTGCGACTTGCAGCCGAAGCGATGTCGAAGAATGCACCGAACGAGGATGGGGAACGGGGCGTGATCGTCGCCACGGCTTCGGTCGCCGCATTCGACGGGCAAATCGGCCAGGCCGCTTACGCGGCATCGAAGGCGGGTATTGCCGGGATGACGCTGCCGATCGCGCGCGACTTGGCCAGGCAGGGTATTCGCATGGTCACGATCGCGCCGGGCCTGTTCGAAACGCCGATGATGAGTGGCGTACCGCCGCAGGTACGCGAATCGCTCCAGCAGATGACCGTATTTCCGACGCGCCTGGGCAAGCCTGCGGAATACGGGTTGACGGTCGCACAAGTGATCGAAAATCCGATGCTGAACGGCGAAACAATCCGCCTCGACGGCGGCGTGCGTCTCTCGGCGCGCTAGATGCAGTCTTCGGTTTGCCACCGCCCGCTCGCCACGCTCCAGCAGAGAGCGGCGCCCCCTGATTCATCCTGCATACGGTCGCCGTTCAACCCTCGCTCGTTCGGGCCGCAGCTGCCACGGCCCAAATCCGACATTTATCAGACTCCAGGGGAAATTTCCGTATGTTCGGGTAATCGCTTTTTCTCCGGCGGACCGTACACTTCACGGCTTAAAACTCAAACCGCGAATCAGAGCAGCGACGGCGGTCCAGGAGACTTTCGATTACGAGAGCGTCCGGACGTCGGCTCCTGCTGACGTCGGCAACGAAATCATCGCTGATTGACGTTGGAACCAAGGCAAGTATGGAAATGAGAGTCAACCCGGAACTGGCGAGTCAGGCGCAGCCAGCGCCTTTCGTCGGCCGCCCAATGGAACGCATCGAAGACGTCTCGCTGCTGACCGGGCGCGGCCAGTATGGCGATGACGTCGGCGTCAAGCCGGGCACGCTGTACGCGGCGATCGTGCGTTCGCCGCATGCGCACGCGACGCTGGGCGCGATCGACACCGCCGCTGCCGAGCGCGCGCCGGGCGTGCGCGCCGTGTTGACCGGCCAGGATATTCGCGACTGGTCGCGTCCGTTCGTCGTCGGCGTCAAGGCACCGATGGAAATGTGGGCGCTGGCCACCGACCGCGTGCGCTTCGTCGGCGATCCGGTCGCCGTGGTGGTGGCCGAATCGCGCTACCTGGCCGAAGACGCGGTAGACCTGGTCAAGGTCGCGTACACGCCGTTGCCAGGCGTCACCACGGTCGATGATGCGATCCGTGACGACGCCACCGTCCTGCACGAAGGCGTCGGTTCCAACGTCGTCAGCGACCGCCATTTCCGCTATGGCGATCCTGAGACCGCTTTTGCCCAAGCGGCCCATGTAATCGAGATCCAGACCCAGTATCCGCGCAACTCCTGCACCCCGATCGAAGGATCGGTGGTGGTCGCCGAATACCTGTCGGACGAAGAAGGCTACGACGTCAGCTCCAACTTCATGGGGCCGTTCTCCCTGCATACGGTCATGGCGATGGCGCTGCGCGTGCCCGGCAACCAGCTGCGCCATCGCACCTTCCGCGATTCCGGCGGCAGCTTCGGCGTCAAGCACGCGGTGTTCCAGTACGCGGTGCTGATGTGCCTGGCCGCACGCAAGGCACGCGCACCGGTCAAATGGGTCGAAGACCGGCTCGAACATCTGGTCGCCCTGACGTCATCGACCGGGCGCCAGTCGACCCTCAAGGCCGCGGTGCAAGCCGATGGCCGCATCACCGCGCTGGCCTACGACCAGTTCGACGACTGCGGCGGCTACCTGCGCGCACCCGAGCCGGCGACCTTCTACCGCATGCATGGCTGCCTGACCGGCGCCTATGCGATCCCGAACCTGCTGGTGCGCAACCGCGTGGTGCTGACCAACAAGACCCCGGCCGGGCTGGTGCGCGGCTTCGGCGGCCCGCAGGTCTATTTCCAGCTCGAACGGCTGATGCAGCGCATCGCGCAGACCCTGGGCATCGACCCGCTGGAACTGTACCGGCGCAACTTCATCCCGGCCGATGCCTTCCCCTACCGCGCCGCCGCCGGCGCGCTGATCGATTCCGGCAATTACCAGCGCGCGATCGAACTGGCGCGCGAGGAAGGCGGGCTGGATGCGCTGCTGGCGCGGCGCGACCAGGCGCGCGCCGAAGGCCGTTTGTACGGGATCGGCTATGCTGCCATCGTCGAGCCGTCGATCTCCAACATGGGCTACATCTCGACCGTGATGCCGAAGGAAGCGCGCGCCAAGGCCGGACCCAAGAATGGTGCCATCGCCTCTGCCAGCGTGGCCATCGATCCGCTCGGCGGCGTCAGTGTCGTGATCGCCTCGGCCCCGGCCGGGCAGGGCCACCGCACCGTGTGCGCCCAGGTCGTGGCCGATGTACTGGGCATCGGACCCGAGCAGGTCACGGTCAATATCGAGTTCGATACGCAGAAGGATGCCTGGTCGGTCGCGGCCGGCAATTATTCGAGCCGCTTCGCCGGCGCCGTCGCCGGGGCCGTGCATCTGGCCGCCTGCAAGATGCGCGACAAGCTGGCCCGCATCGCCGCACCGCAGCTTGGCTGCGCGCCCGAGCATGTGGTCTTCGCCAATGGGCTGGTCCATGCGAAAGAGACGTCGCAACCGGCGCTGCAGTTTGCCCGCATGGCAGCCAGCCCGCATTGGGCCCCGGGCCTGTTGCCGGACGGCGTGGAGCCGGGCATGCGCGAGACCGCATTCTGGACCGCCGAGCAGCTCACCGCCCCGGATGAAGACGACCGCGTCAACACCTCGGCCGCCTACGGCTTTGCCTTCGATGTCTGCGGTGTCGAAATTGACCGCAATACCGGGCGCGTGCGCATCGACAAGTACATCACCACGCACGATGCCGGCAAGCTCCTGAACCCGGCGCTGGCCGACGGCCAGATCCGCGGCGCCTTCGCCCAAGGGCTGGGTGCGGCGCTGATGGAAGAGTTCCGCTACGGCGAGGATGGCAGCTTCCAGTCGGGCACCTTTGCCGACTACCTGGTACCGACCACCTGCGAAGTGCCGGAACCGACCATCGTCCACATGGAGACGCCGTCGCCGTTTACGCCGCTGGGCGCGAAGGGCCTGGGCGAAGGCAACAACATGAGCACGCCGCCCTGCATCGCCAACGCCGTCGCCGATGCCCTCGGCGTGGCCGATGTGACCCTGCCGCTGACGCCGTCGAAGGTGATGGCACTGATCGGCATCGACGATCCGCCGCCGTCGCGACCGCGCGCGGCGCCGCCGTCGGCGACATCGAAGGGCGGCAAGGCACTGGCGGCGCAGGGCGAGGTCCGCCTGCCGGCCACGCCGGAAGCGGTGTTCAAGGTCTTGCTCGATCCGGTCGCACTGGCCAAGGTGATTCCCGGCTGTAACGAACTGCAGCAGATCGGGCCCAACCGCTACCGCGCCGATGTCACGGTCGGGGTCGGCATGATCAAGGCGCGCTACGCGGCCGAGGTCGCCTTGTCCGAGCTCGACCCGCCACGCAGCCTGCGCCTGGCGGGCTCCGGCCTGTCGGCGGTGGGCAGCGCCAACGGCAGTGGACTGGTGACGCTGGAGCCGGACGGGGAGGGCACGCTGCTGCGCTACGACTATGCGGCCGACGTGTCGGGCAAGGTGGCCGCCGTGGGCAGCCGCATGCTGGAAGGCGCAGCCAAGATCGTGCTCAACCAATTGTTTGAACAACTGGGCCGCGAAGCCGGCGGCGAAGGCGCGCTCGCCGCCAGGCCCGGTTTGCTGAAGCGCCTGCTCGCGCTGTTGGGAGTGAAGCGATGAAGCCGCAGGCATTCGATTACGTGCGTCCCGACAGCACGGAAGAAGCACTGGCGCTGCTGGCCAACTCCGGCCCCGAGGCGCGCATCCTCGCCGGCGGCCAGTCGCTGATGGCGGTGCTCAATATGCGCCTGGCCCAGCCCAGCCTGCTGATCGACATCTCGCGCGTGCCCGACCTGAATTACGTGAAGGTCAAGGATGGCAAGGATGCTTACCTCGCGATCGGCGCGGCAGCGACCCAGGCCAGCGTCGAATGGCGCAGCAGCCTGGCGCAGGAAGTGCCCTTGCTGGCGCAGGCGTTTCCGCATATCTCGCATTTCCAGGTGCGCAACCGCGGCACGGTGTGCGGATCGGTCGCGCATGCCGACCCCAGCGCCGAGCTGCCGCTGTGCCTGCTTGCATTGGGCGGACAGGTGGTGCTGCGCACCCGCAAGGGACGGCGCGTACTGGCCGCCGAGGATTTTTTCCAGGGCATGTTGATGACCGCCCGCCACGCCGACGAACTGGTGGAGGAAGTGCGGTACCCGCTGGCCGTTGCCGGGCAACGGTATGCCTTCACCGAATTCTCCCAGCGCCATGGCGACTTCGCGATCGTGGCAGTGGCCGCGGCGACGGGTCCGGACGGCATCCGCTTCGCAGTCGGCGGCGTGGCGGACCGGCCGCGCGTGATCGTGCTGCCGCACCTGCAGGGCAGCGAGCTGGACGGCGCGATCAATGATTTCGCGTGGGACCTGGAAGCGCGCGGCGACCACCATGCCTCGGCGGCCTTCCGGCGCCAGCTGGTGCGCCAGCTCGGGCGCGAAGTGATCGAAAGGACGATGGCATGAAAAAGCATGTGAAGGGTGAGGTGGTGCGCATCCAGCTCAGGCTCAATGGAGAGGAGCGCAGCGCGCGCTGCGAGCCGCGCACGCTGCTGTCGGATTTCCTGCGCGATGGCCTTGGCGCAACCGGCACCCATGTCGGTTGCGAGCATGGCGTGTGCGGGGCCTGCACCGTGCAGATCGACGGTGTGGCGTCGCGCGCTTGCCTGACCCTGGCGGTGCAGGTGGACGGGCGCGCGGTCGATACGGTGGAAGGACTGGCCGACGAACAGGATCGCCTGTCCGACCTGCAGGAAGCATTCCGGCGCAACCATGCGCTGCAATGCGGCTTTTGCACGGCCGGCATCCTGATGTCCTGCGACGACTACCTGCGGCGCAAGCCGGACCCGAGCGAAGCCGAGGTGCGCGACATGCTGTCCGGCCACCTGTGCCGCTGCACCGGTTACACCAATATCGTGAAGGCGGTGCTGGAGACCGCCGCCGCGCGGAGGGGCGGTCCCGGCAAGCTGCCGGAACAGTAAGCCAACGAATATTTCTGATTTGAAATCCACTTCAAGGAGAACACCGTGACCCAACTCAAACATCCAGCCCAGACTCTGCTGCAAGAGCTCGATGGCTTCCGTGTCGAAATCGACCCCGCGCGCGAACGCGCCGACATCATCCTCAAGCGCGGCCCGTTCAACATCATCTCGATGGCGCAGCGCGACCAGCTGCGACTGGTGTTCGAATCGCTGGACGAAAACGATGCGGTGCGCGTGATCGTGCTGCGCGCCGAAGGCGAACACTTTTCCAGCGGCGGCGACATCAAGGGCTTTCTCGAAGCCAGTCCCGAACACGTCTCCAAGCTGGCCTGGAACATCGCCGCCCCGGCGCGCTGCAGCAAGCCGGTGATCGCCGCCAACCGCGGCTTCTGCTTCGGCGTCGGCTTCGAGATCTCGCTGGCCTGTGACTTCCGGCTGGTCACCGATACCACCTTCTACGCGCTGCCCGAGCAGAAGCTGGGCCAGATTCCCGGCTCGGGCGGTTCGGCGCGGCTGCAGAAGATGGTCGGCATCACGCGCACCAAGGACATCGTGATGCGTTCGCGCCGCATTCCGGGCAAGCAGGCTTACGAGTGGGGCGTGGCAACCGAGTGCGTGCCGGATGCCGAGCTGGAAGCGGCGACCGACCGGCTGGTGGACGAGCTTCGGGTGTTCTCGCCGCTGGCCCAGCGCACCGCGAAGAAGCTGCTCAACGACACCGAAGACTCGCCGCTGTCGATCGCCATCGAGCTCGAAGGCCATTGCTACAGCCGCCTGCGCTCCTCGAACGACTTCCGCGAGGGCGTGGAGGCCTTCCACGGCAAGCGCGCACCGAAGTTCAACGGCAGCTGATCGCAAGCCGGCGATGGACGCGGAGAACCACGACACGCTGACCGCGGCCCGCGCCTGGCTGCAGGCCGGGCATGCGGTCGTGCTGGTGACGGTGGCGGCGACCTGGGGCTCGTCCCCGCGCCCGGTCGGCGCCATGATGTGCGTGCGCGATGACGGCCTGGTGGCCGGCTCCGTGTCCGGCGGTTGCGTCGAGGACGACCTGATCGAACGCATCCGGCGCGACGGCGTGCCGTCGCACATCGGCACCGTCGTGTACGGCGTCAGCAAGGACGAGGCGGCCCGCTTCGGCCTGCCTTGCGGCGGCACACTGCGCCTGGTGGTGGAGCCGCTGGTTCAGCCGCTGAAGCAAGCCGGCTGGATCGACACGGTACTGTCCCATATCGAGCGGCACGAGCTGGTGCTGCGGCGGGTGGATATGCACACCGGGGCCAGCCGCATCGCGCTGGCCACCGGCGACGAAACCTGCCGGCTCGACGAGGACAGCTTCCAGACGGTGTTCGGGCCGCGCTGGCGCCTGCTCCTGATCGGCGCGGCGCAGACCTCGGCCCTGACGGCGGAGATTGCCAAGACCCTCGGCTTTCATGTGATCGTCTGCGACCCGCGCGAAGAGTTTCACCGGACCTGGGCGGTGCAGCAGACCGAGCTGCTGACCGTCATGCCCGACGACGCGGTGCTGGCGATCGAACCCGACCCCCGTACCGCCATCGTCGCGCTGACGCATGATCAAAAGCTGGACGACATGGCTTTGCTGGAAGCATTGAAGTCGCCGGCCTTCTATGTCGGTGCGCTCGGCTCGCGCGCCAACACTGACAAGCGGCGCCAACGGCTGGCGCTGTTAGAAGTGGCTCCGCAAATCTGAACAGCGTCATAAGTGGAAACTCTGGGCATGATGCCGGCTCTTGGGAGCTGGCGACAGGAGTTTTCGATGGTCAAGAAATCAGCGCGGCGCACCCGCCGCACGCAC
>NZ_JADZDS010000069.1 GCF_020850895.1 Thermomonas sp.
CAGGCCCCAGACGGCGGTGATGCGGAACAGGAAGAACAGGCGTCTGAACATGGTGGCGTGGAAGCTGGGAAGATGGTTGTGAGGATAGCCATGCCCGTGCAGGGCGGAAGTGGCGTGCGACGGAAGGGGCGCGTGGATCGACGAAGCCCGCCTCGGCGGGCGTAAACTGCGACCCAGAGGGCCCTGCATGGATCACGCTGCGGCAAACAATCCGGCCGGGGTTGCGTCGCCCGTCCGATGGGAAGAACAGGACGCGATCGCCCGCAGCGGGGTCTTGAACCGCATCCTCGTGCGCATTTCCCGCGAAGCGCTGCAGGGCGACAGCGTGGACGCCTTGATGCAGGGGATCTGCGACTGCCTGGTGGCGGAGCTGCCGGTCGCCATCGCCAGCGTGATCCTGCTCGACGAGCCGGGCGCGCATTTCATCCACGAGGTCTATGCGGGCGAGCTCACCCTCTCGCCATTGCCGTCGGAAGGCGTGTGGCCGGTGTCGCGTGGCTGTGCAGGCCGTTGCGCGCGCACTGGCCTTGCCCAGTTGATCACCGATGTCGATCAAGATCCGGACTACGTGGCCGGCAATGCCGATGTGCGCAGCGAATACCTGATCCCGATTTGCCATCGCCAGCGCATGCATGGGGTACTCAATCTTGAGTCCACGCAGGCCGATTTCTTCGACGCGGACGTCTGCCGAGTGTTCGATGCGGTCGCCGATCTGGTGGCCGGGGCGATCCATTTCGCGCGCATGGCGGACGCGTTGCAGGCGGCCAACGGCAAGCTGGAACAGCTGTCGATGATCGACGGATTGACCGGGATCGCCAATCGTCGCCAATACGACATGGCATTGGCGAAGTGGTGGTCGAGCTTGGCGGAGGCCGGAAGGCCGCTGGCCCTGTTGATGGTCGATGTCGATGCCTTCAAGGCCTTGAACGACACCTGCGGGCATTTGTATGGCGACGACTGTCTGCGCGAGTTGGCGCGCGTCTGCGAGCAGCACGCCGGGAGCACGGGATTGGCGGCACGTTTTGGTGGCGAGGAATTGGTGCTGCTGCTGCCGGATTTGGCAATACCGGAGGCGGTCCACGCGGCCGAGGCATTGCGTGCCTGTGTCGAAGCGATGGCGTTGCGGCACCCGGCGTCGCCGGTCGGGCCACACCTCACCGTCAGCGTCGGCGTGGCCAGCACGATCCCGATGCCAACCGATGCACCCGAGCAACTGCTGGCGGCGGCGGATCGTGCGCTGTATGCCGCCAAGGCGGACGGCCGCAATCGGGTTTGCCACGCGCCTTGAGCACGCGCCGCCGTTCCCTGACCAGCGCAATGCAGATGCGGGATTCGGGCGTAGACTGACTGCAGGGGTGGACAATGGGAAGTCAGGACAGGCACGCGGCAGCGACGGGAATTGACCCGCGGTTCGCGGATGCACGGGCAGGCTCTGCGTGGCGGGAAAGCCTGACGCGCGTATTGGTGCGGATCGCGCGCGAAGCTCTGCAGGGCGCGGAGTTGGACACGATCCTGAAGGGCATTTGCGATTGTCTGGTCGCGGAGTTGCCAGTGCCGATCGCCAGCATCAACCTGCTGGACGATCCGCCCACCCGCTTTCTGCGCTACGTCCAGTCGGGGGAATTGACCCTGGACGCTTCGCCCATCGCCGATGGCTGGCCGATCAGCCGCGGCATCTCCGGGCGCTGCGTGCGCCTCGGCGTGCCGCAACTGGTCAACAACGTCCACCTCGATCCCGACTACATCATGGGCAATGCGGCAGTGAACAGCGAATACCTGGTGCCGATCCGTCACGGGACGCGCATGCACGGGGTGTTGAACATCGAGAGCCGGCACGCCGATTTCTTCGATGCCGAGGCCTGCATGGTGTTCGATGCCGTCGCCGATTTGATCGCCGGGGCCATTCACTTCGCGCGGATGACGGAGGAACTCCAGCAGGTGAATTGCAAGCTGGAGACGTTGTCGATGCGGGATGGCCTGACCGGGATCGCCAATCGGCGGCATTTCGACGTGGAGTTGCGCAGGCAGTGGATGCGCATGGCCGTCGAGCACCAACCCTTGGCCTTGCTGATGGTCGATGCCGATGCCTTCAAGGCGCTGAACGACTCCCGTGGTCATATCTATGGCGATGCGTGCCTGCGCGAGTTGGCGCGCGCCTGCGAGCGCCTGGCCGGTGGCGACGGGATGGCGGCAAGGTTCGGCGGCGAGGAGCTGGCAGTGCTGCTGCCGCGACGGACGCTGCCGGAGGCCATCGAAATCGCGGAAACCTTGCGTCACGTGGTCGAGGCGAGGGCATTGCCGCATCCGGCATCACCGGTGGCCGCTTGCGTCACCGTCAGCGTCGGGGTGGCGGTGTTGCAGCCCAAGGCCAAGGATCAGCCGGAGCACCTGATCGCACAGGCAGACCGCGCCCTGTATGCGGCCAAGCAGCAAGGCCGCAACCGGGTGTGCCACGGGTCGTCCGGCGATTGACTGACTGCATGTGGACGTTGCAACGATGCCGTCGCAATCCCGCGCAACCAGAGGAATCTAGCGTGCGGAGACGCTCTCCGGGAATTCCCTTTGCAACCAGCTGTCGATCATGCGCTTTTCGTAACGCAGCGGATCACTGTCGTTGACCGAGCCTGCATGCAGCAGGAAGGCTGGATCGGTGATCCTGCGCTCGCCTTCCGCAACCACCGTGCCACTGGCATCGAGTTCGCGGAATTGAACGACCATCATCGGCGGATAGTTTTCACGGATCACACGGATATCCTGGCCTGCGGGGCTGGCCCACGGTTCGTAGCGTCCGGCCCGCTGGATGTCGAGGATGGTCAATTCGAGGCGGTTGCCGGGTGTCAGGCGCTTGGCCGCCTGCTTGCGCATGTAGCTGGCCAGCTGGACCAGCCAGTCACCGCGCGTCGAAGCGCTGCGGTTGCTGCTGGTCCTGATGTCGCCAAACCGTGACGGATCGGACCAAGCGACGTTGACGGGTCCGGACGCCGGCAATGCACGCGGTGCGTTTGCCGCCAGCATGTCACCGCCGGTTGCACTTGCCGTGCCGGTCGCGAGGGCCAAGGCGAAGAAGAGGGAGGCCAGGCGAGGGGACATCGGCGTGCTCCGTTCGGGACTGGCCCCAGTCTGCTGCAAGTCCAAGCGCTGCTGGCTGAACGCAGCGAGGTTCAGTCAGCTGCGGTTTCGGTTTCCGTTGGCGTGTCCTTGAACCAGGCCTCGACCTTGCCGCGTACCTTGAGGGTCATCGGCATGCCGTGGCGGTCCAATGAGCGCCCCGCCTGCACCCGAATCCAACCTTCGCTGATGCAATATTCCTCGACATTGGTGCGTTCACTGCCGTTGAAGCGGATGCCGATGCCGCGCTCCAGCAGGGCTTCGTCGTGGAACTTGCTGCGCGGATCGTTGGACAGGCGGTCGGGCGGGGTGTCGTGGGTGGCGTCGGACATGGGGCGTGGCCATGGTTTGGAGCCGTACAGCATACCTGTTGGGTGGCATCTCGCCGAGCAACGCGATTTTGGTTGTTACGCGTACGGCGAACGTGGGTCAGTCAGTTGGATGCGGTGAATTCGTGCGCATCGCTACACTGCGCGACATGCGTACCGCGACTCGCGACAACCCTCTCGATGCACTGCTGCATCCATTCATGGATGGCCTCCTGCGCTGGCCGCAGGACGGCGCGGCGTTGTTCCTGCGCGGGCGGGATGGCACAGGCCTGCGTGCGCTCCGTCATCGGGAAGGCGAATGCACCCAACCGTTTCGCCCGGAAGCCATGCATCTGGAACGTGCCGGCTTCGCCTTGCTCGATGAGGATGCGCTGCCGGAAGCGGGCTTCAAGCTGGTGCTGGTGCTGCCACCACGCCAGCGCGAGGAGGCGCGCGCGTTGCTGGCCAAGGCCTGCAGGGCCGTTGCTCCGGGCGGAGTCGTCGTTGCCGCGGTCGCCAATGACGAAGGCGCCAAGTCACGCGAGGACGATCTGAAGCACTTGGCCGGTGGCGTGGCCACGCTCAGCAAGTACCACAGCCGGGTGTTCTGGACGGCGCCGGGTGCGCCGTTCGATACGGAACTGGTCGCCCGCTGGTCGCGGCTGGATGCACCGCGCTGGATCGAAGCGACCGATGTGCCCGGCGGCGGCTTCCACAGTCGCCCCGGCGTGTTCGCCTGGGATCGGGTCGACGCCGCCTCGCGCATGCTGGCGGAGGTGCTGCCGGGCGATCTGCGCGGACGGATCGCGGATCTTGGCGCGGGTTGGGGCTACCTGTCGCTGCAGGTGTTGGCGCGCTGTCCGCAGCTGGCTTCGCTGGATGTGTTCGAGGCCGATGCGCGGGCGCTTTCGCTGGCGCGGATGAATCTTCAAGGTGCCCGCGTGCCGGTGGGTTTCCACTGGCACGACGTGGTCGTCGGCGTGGACAGTCAGTTCGATGCCATCGTCTGCAACCCACCGTTCCATGCACTTGGGCGTGGGGATCGGCCGGATATCGGCCGTGCCTTCATCGCGACGGCGTCCGCTGCGTTGAAGCCGGGTGGCAGCGTGTGGCTGGTGGCCAATCGCCATCTCCCCTACGAGGAGGCGCTGGGCAGTGCATTCGCCTCGGTGCTCACGGTGGTGCAACAGGGCGGCTTCAAGATCGTGCACGCGGTGAAGGCGTGAAGCTGGTCAAGCACATCGCGGGCCTCGGCTACGGCAGCCGCAAGGACGTGCAGTGGATGTTCCGCGAGGGCCGGATCACCGATGCCGATGGCGAGGTGCTCTACGCAGACGACCCACTCGATCACGACAGCATCCGCATCGACGGGGAGCCGCTGGATCCACCGCCGGGACTGCTGCTGATGCTGCACAAGCCGGTCGGATTCACCTGTTCGACCAAGGATCCGGGACGAGTGGTGTTCGACCTGTTTCCGCCGCGTTATCGCCACCGTGATCCGGCGCTGTCGACGGTCGGTCGCCTCGATCGCGACACCTCCGGCCTGCTGTTGCTGACCGACGATGGCCAGCTGTTGCACCGGATCATCGCGCCGAAGTCGAAGTTGCCGAAGGTCTATCTGGCGTCGCTGGCCGATGACCTGCGCGGCGATGCGGCAGCGATCTTTGCCAGCGGCACCCTGATGCTCGATGGTGAGAAGACGCCATTGCTGCCGGCCGAGCTGGAGGTGCTGGGTACACGTCGTGCCCGCCTGACGCTGCACGAAGGCCGCTATCACCAGGTGCGACGGATGTTCGCGGCGGTCGGCAACCACGTCGCGGGATTGCACCGTGAACGGATCGGCGGATTGTTGCTGGATGATCTGCCGGCCGGGAAATGGGTCGCGTTGGACGAAGCGGCCCGCACCCGACTGTTCGCGCCGGACGCGACGGCCTAATCCCGGAAATTGTCGAACTGCAAGGGCAGTTCGAAGTCCTTGCCGCGCAGCAAGGCCATCGCCGCCTGCAGGTCGTCGCGCTTCTTGCCGGTCACCCGCAGCTTGTCGCCATTGATCTGCGAATCGACTTTCAGCTTGGCGTCCTTGATCGTGGCCTGGATCTTCTTCGCCAGTTCGCGTTCGATGCCCTGCTTCACCGTCACTTTCTGGCGTGCGCCGGCAAGGTTGGTTTCGATATCGCCAAAGTCCAGGCAGCGCACGTCGATCTTCCGTGCGATCAGGCGTGCGCGCAGGATGTCGGTCATCTGCTGCAGCTGGAAATCGCTGGGTGCGGATTGGGTGATGACGTTGTCCTCGCGCACGAATTTTGCGTCGACGCCCTTGAAGTCGAAGCGCGTGGTCAGCTCGCGGCTGGCTTGGTCGACCGCATTGGTGAGCTCGTGGGTGTCCACTTCGGAAATGATGTCGAACGAAGGCATGGCGCGGCGCAGGAAGGGCTGAGAAGGCGCTCAGGATACCTGCGCACCGATCGCCGTGCAGGCGTTGGCCGTCGGCGGCATCGAGTCCGGCGCGTGGCCGGACCCGATGCAAGCAGCGCGATTACCTGCCGGAACGACGCGGCGCCAGGGTACCGGCGGCGCGAGCGCCACGCAGGGCAGTGACGACCCCTTGCGGGCAGACATTCTGGTAGATGCAGGCAATCCATTCCGGGTGGTCGATGAACGGATTGCGGTTGCCTTGGAAGGTCTGCACCGCCTCGTTGCGCATCCGCTCGTAGTCGTCCACAGGATCTTCCTGGCTCCACTGCAGCAGCACCGACAGCAGGCCCATGTAGGCGACCGAGGCGTTGCCATTGGTGTTGACGATCAACGAGGCGTTGTCGGTCAATCGCAGATCGGGCTCGGCGTAGCCGGTGCTGGCGTTGGTGCCGCCTTCATAGCGGATGTCCATGTACAAGATGGCCCGCGCCACGTTGCCCTTCATTCCCCTCCAGGTCTGCCAGATCGAGTTGTTGGTCCAGTTGGAGTTGCCCGGGAACACGCCACTGCCGCCGCCACGGCCATTGTGGGCCGCGGTCGGATATTCGGTGCAACTGGCGTTGCAATTTCCGTACGGCTTGTTGCTGCGTGCACTGTTGTAGCTGATGTCGGAGGCCATCAGCATGTGCAGGTCGGTGTAGGCGAAATTGCTGGGACCGTCGACCGAGAAGCCCAGCGAGTTCGGCCAGGTGTGCTCGCGGTTGTAGAAATTGTTGCCGCCACCCGCCTTCAAGTAAGGGGTGTTCTTGTAGATGTCGAGGACCTTGCCGGAATCGAGCGGGTCTTCGTCGACGAAGTCGAGGACATCCCAGGTATCGGTGGTGCTCGCCGAGTACGGGATCTTGGTGCTCACTTGGATGATGGCATGGAGGCTGGCCCGCAGCGTCGCGGCGCTGGAGGTGTTGACGCCGTTGTAATACGTGCCGCCACCACCGCTTCCGCCGCCACCGCCACCACCACCGCCACCGGAAGGTGCGGTGAAGCTGCCGGTCAGGCTGGTGCCGGAGAACGCAGCATAGGCGCGCAGCATGACGTAGTACGTGCCGGCTTGTGCCGTCGCGATGGTGCAGCTTTCGTTGTTGCCGGACAGGTAAGGGCGGCAGTCGTAGCTGGTGGTGGTCGGCGCGCTGCCGAAGCGAACGTACATGTCGGCGTCGCCGCTGCCGCCATTGCTGGTGAACTTCAGGTTGGTGGCGCCGGCCGGCACAACCAATGTGTAGGTCAGCGACTTGCCCGTGGCTGCGGACAGGCCGGTGACGGCAACGCCGTTCTGCAGGACAGTGCCGCCGCCACCACCGCCACCACCGCTGCCTCCGCCACTGGGCGTCTGTCCGGTGTTGCAGGCGCCGAACGAACTGGCGCGGGAGGCCTGCCAGGTGAAGTCGGCGTAATGGCTGCCGCTGCCTGCCAACTGCAGCGAGGTGCCGGAGGCGGTGGAGGATGTTTCGGATTGCGGGATCGCGGTGCTGGCGTGTCCGCTGGCCGGGCCATTGGTTGCGGTGAATGTGCCTTCGTAACTCAGGAACTGGACCAGGGTGCCGCTGGCATTGACCAGGGCGACGCCGTCAGGCGCGCCGTTCTGGATGCCGGTCGCTGCCACGGTGATGGTGCCGTAACCATTGCACTGGTTGGCGACGGTGCCGGACAGCGGCAAGGTGGCGTAGCTCTTGCCGTCGGTGCCGTTGTAGAGCACGACGCTCCAGCCCGCGAGGCTGGTGCCGGCCGGGGCCATCACTTCGACCTTTTCGGAAGTGTCAGTGTTGACGTTGTCGTAATGGAGTTCATTGATGAAGACATCGGCCTGCGCTGGGGCGGCAGCAAGCAATCCCAACGCAGCGGAAAGGGTGAAAAAGGCACAGCGCATGACGCAACCTCGTGGCGGGTTGATTGGAAGGGGTGGCATCGTGCCGAGGGGGAGAGAGGGCAGGCCGGGAATGGATCATCCCCTGATCGACCGGACTGCCCCGTAATTGTGACAGAGTTTGCAAAACCGCATGTTGCACTGCCGCATCCTGGATCCCATGTCCCCGCCCGATCTCGTGCCCGTTCCCGTTCGATCACAGCCGACCCGCGCCATCTGGCTGATGCTGGCGGCCGTGGGGATGTTCGCGCTGATGGATACCGGGCTGAAGCTGCTGTCCGCGCATTACCCGCCGTTCCAGGTGGCGGCGCTGCGCGGCCTGTCCTCGTTGCCCTTGGTGCTGGCCTGGGCCTTGTGGACCGTCGGTTGGCGGCCGCTGCTGCGCGTGCGCTGGAGCCTGCACCTGCTGCGCGGGGCGCTGGGCATCGCGATGATGGCCAGCTTTGTCTACGCGCTGAAACGCCTGCCGCTGTCCACCGCGTATTCGATCTTCTTCGTGGCACCGCTGCTGATCACCGCGCTGTCGGTGCCGTTCCTTGGCGAGCAGGTTGGCCCTCGGCGCTGGAGCGCGATTGGTGTTGGCCTGATCGGTGTGCTGATCGTGCTGCGGCCGAGTGGCGCCGGGATGGTGTCCATGCCCGGCCTTGCGGTCTTGCTGGCAGCGGCGGCGTATGCGGTATCGGCGATCACGGTGCGTGTGCTCGTCCGCACCGATACCAATCAGGCGATGGTGGTGTGGTTGTTGTTCCTGATGGCGCTGGGCGCCGGCGCACTGGCGGTGCCGGATTGGGTGCCGCTGCGGGCGGATGACCTGTGGATCGTGGCCGCGGTCGGCGTGGTCGGGACGCTCGGCCAATATGCCATCACCGAAGCATTCCGCCTGGGCGAAGCCTCATTGATCGCGCCCTTGGAGTATTCCGCCTTGGTCTGGGGCGTCGCACTCGACCTGGCCTTGTGGGGCGTGTTGCCCGATGCGGTGACGTGGCTGGGCGCGGGCGTCATCATCGCCAGCGGCTTGTACCTGTTGCACCGTGAGCGGATCCATCTGGCGGCCGAACATCCCTGATTTTTACCGGGGATAGAACGGGGGGCTTCGTTGGATTGAAGCGGGGTAGTGTTCGAAAAATCGCGCAAAATATTTTAATACCCGGATTAAATAGTGAAATTGCTTCGCCGCGATTTGTGGCGCGCGCCGGGATGTGCTCTAGTGACGGTTTCCACCCTCGCGGAGTTGCGGCCATGGCCGAGCTGAAGGAAGCGCGCGTCCCCGATATCGGCGGTCATGGTGATGTGCCGGTGATCGAATTGCTGGTCAAACCCGGCGATGTCGTCAGCAAGGATCAGGGCCTGGTGACCCTCGAATCCGACAAGGCGACGATGGAAGTGCCGTCGCCGTTCGCCGGTGTGATCAAGGAACTCAAGGTCAAACTCGGCGATGCCGTCTCAGAAGGCGGGCTGGTGGCGATCATCGAGGCAAGCGACGGCGCCTCGGTGCCCGCAGCCGCGGAAACTGCGCCCGCACCCGCAACCGCGCCATCGGTTCCCGCCGCGCCCGCGCCTGCAGCAGCGGCACCTGCGCCTGTGGCGCCTGCGATGATCGAAAGCGGCGCACCCGTGCCGGCGCGTGCGCCGGTGGCCGAACCGGGCCAGCCCGGCATCCCGCCGATGCGTTTCGAGGCCGATGCGGTGCTGCCGGCCAAGGTGCCGTATGCCAGCCCTGCGGTGCGCTTGTTCGCACGTGAGCTGGGTGTGGATTTGTTGCAGGTGACCGGCAGCGAGCGCGGCGGCCGCATCAGCAAGCTCGATGTGCAGAATTTCGTCAAAACGGCGCTTGCCGGCGGGGTCTCGGCGCCGGCGGCAACCGGTGCTGGCAATGGGCTGAACCTGCTGCCCTGGCCGAAGGTGGATTTTGCCAAGTTCGGCGCGGTGGACAGCAAGCCGCTGTCGCGGATCCAGAAGATTTCCGGCGCGAACCTCGCGCGCAACTGGGCGATGATCCCGCACGTCACCCAGTTCGACGAAGCCGATATCACCGCGCTGGAAGAGCTGCGCGTGGCCTTCAATGCCGAAAACGCCAAGGCGATCGCCGCCGGCAAGACCGGCAAGCTGACCATGCTCGCCTTCCTGATCAAGGTCTGCGTGGTTGCGCTGCAGAAATTCCCGACCTTCAACGCCTCGCTGGATGGCGACAATCTGGTGTTGAAGCAGTACTTCCACATTGGTTTTGCCGCCGACACGCCGAACGGCCTGGTGGTGCCGGTGTTGCGCGATGCCGACCGCAAGGGCGTGGCGCAGATCGCCATTGAAATGAGCGAGCTGGCCGCGCTGGCGCGTGATGGCAAGCTGAAGCCCGAGCAGATGCAGGGCGGCTGCTTCACCATCTCCTCGCTGGGCGGGATCGGTGGCACCAAGTTCACCCCGATCATCAATGCGCCGGAAGTGGCGATCCTTGGCGTGTCCAAGTCCGAGATCAAGCCGGTATGGGATGGCAAGGCGTTCCAGCCCAGGCTCATGCTGCCGCTGTCGCTGTCGTATGACCATCGCGTGATTGATGGCGCTGCGGCGGCGCGCTTCACCACCTATCTGGGACAACTGCTGGCCGACCTGCGTCGGGCCATGCTGTAAGGAGAAGGCGCATGGCAGAGATCGAAAGCAAGGTGCCGGATATCGGTGGTCACGGCGACGTGCCGGTGATCGAGTTGCTGGTTGCGGTCGGCGATACGGTGAAGAAAGATCAGGGCTTGGTGACGCTGGAATCGGACAAGGCGACGATGGAAGTGCCGGCGGCCGCCGACGGCGTGATCAAGGCGCTGAAGGTGAGGCTGGGCGATAGCGTGTCGGAAGGCGCGGTGATCGCGGTGATTGATGCTGTGCTCCCCTCTCCCCCCGGGAGAGGGGCCGGGGGTGAGGGTACGACCAGCGCTCAGCCTGCAATGCCTGTCCAGCCCTCACCCGCTGCTGCGCAGCGACCTCTCCCGCTGGGAGAGGTAAAAGCCTCACCACAGGCTGCCGCCTCCTCGGGGCGTGCAGCCGATATCGAATGCGGCATGGTGGTGATCGGCGCCGGTCCTGGCGGCTATACCGCTGCGTTCCGTAGCGCGGATCTCGGCCTCGATACCGTGCTCGTCGAGCGCTACGCCACCCTCGGTGGTGTCTGCCTCAACGTCGGCTGCATCCCGTCCAAGGCGCTGTTGCATGCCGCCGATGTGATCGAGCAGGCCAGTCACGCCAGTGACTATGGCGTGGATTTCGGCAAGCCCACGATCAGTATCGATAAATTGCGCGGCTACAAGGACAACGTGGTTGGTCAGCTCACCAAGGGCCTGGCCGGGATGGCCAAGCAGCGCAAGGTGCGCACGGTGCAGGGCGTGGCGAAATTCGTTTCGGCCAACGAGCTGGAAATCACCGCGGCCGACGGCAAGGTGCAGCTGCTGCGTTTCGCCCACTGCATCATCGCGGCGGGCAGCCAGCCGGTGAAGCTGCCGGCGTTCCCGTGGGATGACCCGCGCATCATGGATTCCACCGATGCGCTGAATCTGGCCGAGGTACCGAAGAAGCTGCTGGTGGTCGGCGGCGGCATCATCGGGCTGGAAATGGCCACGGTGTACCGCGCACTGGGCGCCGAGGTGACCGTGGTCGAGTTCATGCCGCAGCTGATGCCGGGTGCGGACGCCGACTTGGTCAAGCCACTGGCGGATCGTCTGAAGAAGCAGGGCGTGGCCGTGCATCTGAAGACCAAGGTGGTGGATGCCAAGGCGCAGAAGAACGGGATCGCGGTCAGCTTCGAAGGCGAATCCATCCCCGAAGGCAAGCTGTATGACCGCGTGCTGGTCTCGGTGGGGCGTAGCGCCAATGGCGGCAAGCTGGATGCGGACAAGGCCGGCGTTGCTGTCACTGAGCGCGGGCTGATCCCGGTGGACGCGCAGATGCGCACCAATGTGCCGCACATCTTCGCGATTGGTGATCTGGTCGGCCAACCGATGCTGGCACACAAGGCCACCCACGAAGGCAAGCTGGCGGCGGAAGTGGCGGCCGGCGCGAAGAAGGGATGGGTGGCGCGCGTGATCCCGTCGGTGGCCTATACCGACCCGGAAATCGCCTGGGTCGGCGTGACGGAAACCGAGGCCAAGGCCAAGGGCTTGAAGGTGGGCGTCGGCAAGTTCCCGTGGGCGGCGTCAGGGCGTGCCATTGGGTTGGCGCGGACCGAAGGCTTCACCAAGTTGATTTTCGATGAAGACAGTCATCGCGTCATTGGTGGCGGGATTGTCGGTGTGCATGCCGGCGAGCTGATTTCGGAGGTCGCGCTGGCGATTGAAATGGGCTGCGAAGTCCATGACATCGGCAGCACCATCCACCCGCACCCGACCCTGGGCGAATCGGTGGGGATGGCGGCCGAGGTCTATGACGGCTCGATCACCGATCTGTATATCCCGAAGAAGCGTTGACCACGAAAAAGCCCCGGCGTGATGAGGGCCGGGGCTGGGAAGCCGCCGCGGAGTGACGAGGAAGGCGGGCAACCAGCAGGTCTGACCGCGTGGGCGGGAAAAGGTTCCGTACGAGTCATTTGGGCATGTTTCCAAGGATGCCGGGCGCATTTGGCCGACAAACTCCAGCGAACTGGTGCTCTTCTTGCGTCAATTGCTGCGTTTTCAGGAAAATTTCGGCGATCCACTGCGCGCATGTGGCGTGTTTCGCGATCCTGCAAGGGCGTCGCTCGGCGGTTGCCGTTGCGCGCATTCACCTGTTACAATTCTCGGGCTAGGTGACCGGTTTTTCAGGCGGCCTGCGCCAGGCCCTCCCTGGGCGGCGGCTAACGAGACGGACAGACGCGTGCACGATCCCATCGCCATCGGGCGACGCGGCGCGATGCGCGCGGTCGCTGTCTCCAGCATTGCAGCGACGATCGTGGCGCTCGTGGTGTTGGTGCTCGTGGGGCCGAGGTTTGGTGGGGCGGTCATCGCGGGGGCCGTGGCCATGCAGGCCGGGAATCTGGCGGCGATCCTGGTGGCGCTGCGCGGTGGATTCCTGCCTGCGCGTGCGGCCTTTGCCCGACTGGTGCTGGGCACCTTCGGCAAGTGGTTGTTGGTCAGTGCGGTACTGGCGGTGGCGCTGGCGGTGTTGAAATTGCCCGCGTTGCCGGTGTTGGCGGGGCTGCTGGTCACGGCGTTGGCGTACCTGCTGGCACTGGGCTTGTGGAACGGACGATTGCAGGACAAGGGCACGAGGCGGCTGTGTTGAACGCGACCGGAATCTTCAGCGTGATGGAACCTGCGGGCGGCGGCCCGACCGAATACATCAATCACCACCTGCACTTCTGGCAGGTCAAGGTGGGCGATAGCGCGTTCATGACCTTGAACGTGGACACGCTGATCTTCACCTTCGTGCTGTCGGCGCTGTTCTTCCTCTCGTTCTGGCTGGCGGCGCGCAAGGTCACCTCCGGCGTGCCGGGCAAGTTCCAGGCCTTCGTCGAGACCATCGTCGAATTCGTCGACGGGCTGGTGAAGGAAACCTTCCACGGGCGCAGCAAGTTGATCGCGCCGCTGTCGATCACGATTTTCTGCCTCGTGTTCCTGATGAACTTCATGGACATGGTGCCGGTCGATTTCCTGCCCTGGGCCTGGGCCAGCGGCCATGAGATCGCCGGCCACGATCCCGCTCACGCCTACTTGCGCGTGGTGCCCACTGCCGACCTCAACACCACCTTCGGCCTGTCGCTGTCGGTGTTCCTGCTGATCCAAGTGTTCGGTATCGGTCACAAGGGTGTCGGCGGGTTCACCAAGGAAATCTTCACCGCGCCGTTCGGTCCGTGGCTTGCGCCGGTCAACATGCTGCTGCGTGTGATCGAGGAGGGCGTGCGCCCGCTCAGCCTGTCGCTGCGACTGTTCGGCAACATGTATGCCGGCGAATTGATCTTCATCCTGATTGCGCTGATGACCCTGAATTCGTCACTCGCGCACTTCGCGACTTGGCCGATGGGTCTGATGCAGTTGGTCGCCGGCTTTGCATGGACCACGTTCCACATCCTGATCATCGTGCTGCAAGCCTTCATCTTCATGATGTTGACCATCGTCTACCTGAGCATGTCGGCCGAAAGCCACTGATCCGCACCACCGCGTTTTTCCTTCCATCCGTTCAACGAAACGATCCAACCGGAGCACCACCATGGACCACGCAACCCTCGTCGCCGAAGTTCTCAAGTTCACCGTCATCGCCGCTGGCCTGCTGATTGGCTTGGGTGCGCTCGGCACCGCCATTGGCTTCGCCATCCTCGGCGGCAAGTTCCTGGAAGGCGCGGCCCGCCAGCCGGAGTTGACCCCGATGCTGCAGGTGAAGATGTTCATCGTCGCCGGCCTGCTCGACGCCGTGCCGATGATCGGCGTGGCCATTGCGTTGCTGCTGCTGTTTGCCAACCCGCTGCTGGACAAGCTGGCCGTCTGATCCGCCGCCAGGCGTCACGATTCGGTTTAGGCAATTCCCGGCGGCATGGTGCCGCCGGAAGCAGGAGCAACCCATGCTACCCAACCTCACCCTCGTCATTCAGGGTCTCGCGTTCTTCGCGGTCACCTTGCTGGTGATGAAGTTCATCTGGCCGCCGATCATCGCGGCGATGGAAGAACGCCAGCAGAAGATCGCCGAAGGCCTGGCTGCGGCAGACAACGCGCGCAAGGATCTGGCGCAGGCACAGGACAAGGCCGGTGAAGAGCTCAAGGCCGCCCGCGTCAAGGCCAACGAGATCATCGAACAGGCCAACGCGCGCGCCGGCCAGTTGATCGAAGCCGCCAAGCTCGAAGCCATCGCCGAAGGCAACCGCCAGAAGGCGCAGGCCGAGGCCGAGATCGAAGCGACCGCGAACCGTGCCCGCGAAGACCTGCGCAAGCAGGTGTCGGCGCTGGCCGTGTCCGGCGCCGAGAAGCTGCTTCGTCGCGAGATCAACGCTGCCGACCATCGTGCGCTGATCGACGAGCTGGCCACCCAGCTCTGAGGACCCGCCCATGACCCAGGCCACCCTCGCCCGTCCCTACGCCCGCGCCGCCTTCGCGGTGGCGAGCGAACAGTCCGCGCTGTCGGCATGGTCCGATGCGCTGGCGTTCGCCGCACGCATCGCGGCCGACCCGCAAGTCGCCGCGCTGCTGGGAGACCCGAGGCTGACCGCGGAGGCCGCCGTGACCCTGTTGTCGCCCGACGCGGCGGCGCAGGACTTCGACGGCTTCCTGCGGTTGTTGTTCGACAACCACCGCCTGCCGCTGCTGCCGGAGATCACCGGTCTGTACGATGCCCTCCGCTTCGAGGCGGAACATATCGTCAAGGCCACGATCACCGCGGCCGAAGCCTTGCCTGCATCCGAAATCGAGACCCTCAAGGCGGCTCTGCGCCGTCGTTTCGGTCGCGAGGTCGAGGTCGACACCGCCGTTGATCCTGGCTTGATCGGCGGCGTGCTGATCGACGCGGGTGATGTCGTGATCGACGGTTCACTGCGCGGCAAGCTGGAACGGCTGCAAGCGGCATTGGCGAATTGAGTTTGTTTGGCGGGCCCCGGCCCGCCGCGTCTGCATCGAATTGAAATGACGGCGGGTCGAGACCCGCCCTACAGGAAACCAAGATGGCCACCACCACGCTCAACCCGTCCGAAATCAGCGAACTGATCAAGGCCCGCATCGAGAAGGTCAAGCTCGCCGCCGAAGCGCGCAACGAAGGCACCGTGACCTCGGTGTCCGACGGCATCGTGCGCATCCACGGCCTCGCCGACGTGATGCAGGGCGAAATGATCGAGCTGCCCGGCAACACCTTCGCGCTGGCGCTGAACCTGGAGCGCGATTCGGTGGGCGCCGTGGTGCTCGGCGACTACGAACACTTGCGCGAAGGCGCCACCGCCAAGACCACCGGGCAGATCCTGTCGGTGCCGACCGGCCCGGAACTGCTGGGTCGCGTGGTCAATGCGCTGGGTGAAGCCATCGACGGCAAGGGCCCGATCGACGCCAAGACCAGCTCGCCGGTGGAAACCATCGCGCCGGGCGTGATCTGGCGCAAGTCGGTGTCGCAGCCGGTGCAGACCGGCTACAAGTCGGTCGACAGCATGATCCCGATCGGCCGTGGCCAGCGCGAGCTGATCATCGGCGACCGCCAGACCGGCAAGACCGCGCTGGCAGTGGACGCGATCATCAACCAGAAGGGTTCAGGCATCCGCTGCATCTACGTGGCGATCGGCCAGAAGAACTCGACGATTGCCAACATCGTGCGCAAGCTCGAGCAGTACGGCGCGATGGAATACACCACCGTGGTCGCCGCTTCGGCGTCCGAATCGGCGGCGATGCAGTACCTCAGCGCCTACTCCGGTTGCGCGATGGGCGAGTACTTCCGCGACCGCGGCGAAGACGCGCTGATCATCTACGACGACCTGTCCAAGCAGGCCGTGGCCTACCGCCAGATCTCGCTGCTGCTGCGCCGCCCGCCGGGCCGCGAAGCCTATCCGGGTGACGTGTTCTATCTGCACAGCCGCCTGCTGGAGCGCGCCGCGCGCGTGTCCGAGGACTATGTCGAGAAGTTCACCAATGGCGCCGTCACGGGCAAGACCGGCTCGCTGACCGCGCTGCCGATCATCGAAACGCAGGCCGGCGACGTCTCGGCGTTCGTGCCGACGAACGTCATTTCCATTACCGACGGCCAGATCTTCCTCGAGACCGACCTGTTCAACGCCGGTATTCGTCCCGCCGTGAACGCCGGTATCTCGGTGTCGCGCGTGGGTGGTGCGGCGCAGACCAAGATCATGAAGAAGCTGTCCGGCGGCATTCGTATTGCGCTGGCGCAGTACCGCGAGCTGGCGGCGTTCGCGCAGTTCGCCTCCGACCTCGACGATGCCACCCGCAAGCAGCTGGAGCGCGGCCAGCGCGTGACCGAGCTGATGAAGCAGAAGCAGTACGCGCCGATGTCGGTGGCGCAGCAGGCGCTGTCGATCTATGCCGTGGACAAGGGCTACATGGACGATGTGCCGGTGGCCAAGATCCTCGCGTTCGAAGCCGGCCTGCAGGCCCACTTCGCCAATACCGCAGGCAGCCTGATGAATGACGTGGCCAGCAGCGGCAACTGGAACGACGACATCGAGGCGGCGTTCAAGAAGGGCATCGAAGAGTACAAGGCAACCGGTAGCTGGTAGCAGCTTTCGTCACTCCCGCGGAAGCGGGAGTCCATGGACGTTGGCTTCAGGCCACTGGATTCCCGCTTTCGCGGGAATGACGAGCAAAGAGGAAAGACATGGCAGGCGGACGCGAAATCAAAACCAAGATCAAGAGCGTGCAGAACACCCGCAAGGTGACGCGCGCGCTCGAAATGGTCTCGGCTTCCAAGATCCGCAAGGCGCAGGACCGCATGCGGCAGTCGCGGCCGTACGCGCACGCGATGAAGCAGTTGATCGGACACATGGCGCAAGCCAATTCCGAGTACCGCCATCCGTACCTGGTCGAGCGGGAGACCGTCAAGCGCGTCGGCTACATCGTGATCTCGTCGGACCGCGGCCTCGCCGGTGGGCTCAACAACAACATGTTCCGCAAGCTGCTGGTCGAGTTCCGCGCGCTGCAGGAGCAGGGCGTCGAAGTCTCGGTGGTCACCATCGGCCAGAAGGCCTCGGCTTTCTTCCGCCAGCTCAAGGTGGCGATGCTGGCCTCGATCACCCATATCGGCGACACCCCGAAGGTCGAGCAGCTGGTTGGCGGCATCAAGGTCATGCTGGATGCCTACACCGCGGGTGACCTGGATCGGGTGTTCATCGCCTACAACGACTTCGTCAACACGATGACCCAGAAGGCGACCTTTGACCAGCTGTTGCCGCTGCCCGCGGCTGAGCAGCAGGCGGGGCGCCACGACTGGGACTACCTGTACGAGCCGGATGCCGAGACCGTGCTCGACCATGTGCTGACGCGCTACATCGAGTCGCTGGTGTACCAGGCGGTGATGGAAAACGTCGCCTCCGAACACGCCGCACGCATGGTCGCCATGAAGGCCGCATCGGATAACGCAACCAAACTGATCGACACCCTGAACCTGGTCTACAACAAGGCCCGCCAGGCGGCGATCACGCACGAAATTTCGGAAATCGTCGGCGGTGCTGCGGCGGTTTGATGGAAAAGGGGCGTTGCTGCGCAACGGCGCCTCGGTCGTGAGATGAGGTTGGCTACCTTGCGCGCTGTTCCATCAGGTCATTCATCGAAACCCAGGGAGGAAACACCATGAACAAGTTGCTGATCGCCGTGGCGCTGTGCGCCGCACTGACCGCCTGCAAGAAAGAAGAGGCTGCCCCGGCTGCCGATGCGGCTGCCCCCGCTGCCGAAACCGCTGCGCCTGCTGCCGACGCCCCGGCCGCACCTGCTGCCGAGACTGCTGCCGCTCCTGCTGCCTCGAGCCTGCCGAAGGAGTGCGAAGACTACATCGCGCGGGCCCAGGCCTGCTTCGACAAGTCGTCGAACAATGCGGCCTCGGCTGCGCTCAAGCAGGCGTTCGAGGACACCCGCGCCCAGTGGGCAGCCAGTCCGTACAAGGACACCCTTGGCGTCGGTTGCAAGGCCGCCAATGATGCCTTCGCGCAGACCGCTGCGATGCTGAAGTGCGAGTGATTGCGTGACCCGGTTGCCCGCCGCAAGGCGGGCAACCCCGCGGAACATTCGGGAAAGCCGCGTGGTTTTCCCGAGGGTTCCCTCCCGTAACAAACCGAATCCACCACGTTTTCATTTGAGTGAGCAGTGACATGAACGCCACCACCCAGCAGGGCAAAGTCGTCCAGATCATCGGCGCGGTCGTCGACGTCGAATTCCCGCGCGAGAGCGTGCCAAAGGTGTACGACGCGCTGAAGGTGCAGAACACCGACATCACCCTGGAAGTGCAGCAGCAGCTGGGCGACGGCGTGGTGCGCTGCATCGCGCTGGGATCCACCGACGGGCTGAAGCGCGGCCTCGTCGCCGACAACACCGGCCGCGCGATCTCGGTGCCGGTCGGCATCGGCACGCTGGGCCGGATCATGGACGTGCTCGGCAACCCGATCGACGAGGCCGGTCCGGTTGCCTCCGACACCACCTGGGAAATCCACCGCTCGGCCCCGAGCTATGAAGACCAAGCCAGCACCACCGAGCTGCTGGAAACCGGGATCAAGGTGATCGACCTGATGTGCCCGTTTGCCAAGGGCGGCAAGGTTGGCCTGTTCGGCGGCGCCGGCGTCGGCAAGACCGTCAACATGATGGAACTGATCAACAACATCGCCACCGAACACAGCGGTTTGTCGGTGTTCGCCGGTGTGGGCGAGCGCACCCGCGAAGGCAACGACTTCTACCATGAGATGCAGGAGTCGGGCGTCGTCAACGTGCAGGAGCACGCCAAGTCCAAGGTGGCGATGGTCTACGGCCAGATGAACGAGCCGCCGGGCAACCGCCTGCGCGTGGCGCTGACCGGCCTGACCATGGCCGAGTATTTCCGCGACGAAGGCCGCGACGTGCTGCTGTTCGTCGACAACATCTACCGCTACACCCTGGCCGGTACCGAAGTGTCGGCGCTGCTGGGCCGCATGCCGTCGGCGGTGGGCTACCAGCCGACCCTGGCCGAGGAAATGGGCGTGCTGCAGGAGCGCATCACCTCGACCAAGACCGGCTCGATCACCTCGATCCAGGCCGTGTACGTGCCCGCGGACGACCTCACCGACCCGTCGCCGGCCACCACCTTCGCCCACTTGGACGCGACCGTGGTGCTGTCGCGCAACATCGCCTCGCTGGGCATCTACCCGGCGGTGGATCCACTGGACTCGACCAGCCGCCAGCTCGACCCGAACGTGATCGGCAACGAGCACTACGACACCGCCCGCCGCGTGCAGTCCACCTTGCAGAAGTACAAGGAACTGAAGGACATCATCGCCATCCTCGGCATGGACGAACTGTCCGAAGAGGACAAGCTGGCGGTGGCCCGCGCGCGCAAGATCGAGCGCTTCTTCAGCCAGCCGTTCACGGTGGCCGAAGTGTTCACCGGCTCGCCGGGCAAGTACGTGCCGCTGAAGGACACCATCCGCGGCTTCAAGGGCATTGTCGACGGCGACTACGACCACCTGCCGGAGCAGGCGTTCTACATGGTCGGCTCGATCGACGAGGCGGTCGAGAAGGCCAAGAAGCTGGCTGCGTAAGGAACCGTCATGGCATCCACCATCCGTTGCGACATCGTCAGCGCCGAGGCCGAGATCTTCCACGGTGAGGCCGAATTGGTCGTGGCCACCGGCGAAATGGGTGAGTTGGGCATTGCGCCCAAGCACGCACCGCTGATCACCCGGCTGAAGCCCGGCAAGATCGTGGTGCACCAGCCGGGCGGGGAAATCGTCGATATCGCCATCTCCGGTGGCATCCTCGAAGTTCAGCCGACCATGGTGACGGTGCTGGCGGATACCGCCGTGCGCGCCCAGGACATCGATGAGGCCGCGGTGCGCGCCGCCAAGGAAGAAGCCGAGCGTATCCTCGCCCGTCGCGGCGAGGCGATGGAAATCGCCGAAGCACAGCAGCGCTTGGCCGAAGTCACCGCGCAGTTGCAGGCGCTGGAGCGCCTGCGCAAGAACCTCAAGCACTGAGGTTGGACTCGCTGTGCCTGGCATCTCGCCAGACCAGCCAAGCCTGATCCGAATCGAAACGCCGGCGCAAGCCGGCGTTTTCGTTGGGAGCAACCGCAGCGGCCATGCAGTCGCCTGAATCGTTTCCTCGAGCAACGGTCCTTCCCCATCGTCCGCTAGACGTCATTCGTCGTTCAGGTGCCGTATCTGTCCCGATGCGATGATTCGGTTCACCCAGCCGCCGGATGCACGCCATGCCTCGCCTTGCCCGCAGTCTTGCCGCTTCCCTGCTCCTCGCCACGATGCTGTCGTTGACTGCGTGCGCGACCGGTCCCTTGGTGCGCACCGACGCCGACCCGACGGCCAACTTCGCCCAGTATCGCACTTGGGGTTTCTACCGCCCGATCGCGATGGAACAGTCCGGGTATTCCTCTTGGGTTTCCGAGCGGATCAAGGAGGACGTGCGCCGGGAAATGGAAGCACGCGGCTACCGCTATGCACAGGAAGGTGCCAGCCTGCTGGTGAACTTCCATGCCGACGTGCAGGATCGGACCAGCGTCTGGTCGGTGCCACGCACCGATGTCCAATGGGTCTACAGCTACCGGGCAAGGACCTATGTCGCGGTGCCGTTCTGGTACGACGAGACCATGGCCAACACCTATCGCGAGGCGGTCCTGACCGTGGATCTGGTCGATGCCGCACAAAACCGGATGGTCTGGACCGGTTCGGCCAGCGCACCGGAAGCACGCCAACGTACCCCGGAGCAGAAACTGGCGAGTATCGATGCTGCGGTAGGCGGGATTTTTGCGAGGTATCCGCACCGCGCTGCGCAATAGTCAACCGGCCATGGGAAGAAGCTTTGCGGGCGGGCCGGGGCGCGAATGGCGTTGGCACGCCCTCGCCAAGCGGCATCCGTCGGCATTCCTGCTGGCCGCGCAACTGTTGAGCCTGTTGGTGTTTCCATTGATGGGGGATGGCAGCGGCGGGCGCCTGCTGCTGGGAGCCGTTGCGCTGGTGGTGGTGCCGCTGGCGCTGTGGGTGGTGATGCGCAGTCCGCTGATGAACTGGATTGGCTGGCTGTTGGCGATCCCGGCCATGACCTTGACCGTCCTGGGGGTTTGGGCCGGCTACGAATCATTGCTGCCCTTTGCTGCCGTCATGGAATCGGCGTTGTATCTCTATGCTGCAGGCGGCCTGATCGTCTACATGCTGCGTGACCAGAAGGTGACGACCGATGAATTGTTCGCTGCCGGCGCCACCTTCACTCTGCTGGCGTGGGGCTTCGCCTATGCGTACCTTGCATGCCAAGCGTGGCATCCGGGCAGCTTCACCGGGATCGAGCCCGGGCGGCAACGGTACTGGCTGGAACTGCTGTTCTACAGTTTCAGCAACCTGTCGGCGACGGGGCTTGGCGATACCCTGCCGTTGAACGCGCCGGCCAAGGTGCTGACCATGCTGGAGCAGTTCGCCGGCGTGGGATATCTCGCGACCGTGGTCTCGCGACTGATCGGATTGACGGTGATCGCCGGCAACCGTCGGGGGTGATGCGGCATTGGAATTTCGCCTGGGATGCCGGCGGTTCTGGGTGCAGTGAATGCCAGGCTCAGAAGTTCGGCTTGTCGGTGCTGCTGTTGTAGCGCGCAACTGCCTCGACGATGAGTTTCTTTGCTTCGATGGCGCCGCCCCAGCCGTCCAGCTTCACCCATTTGCCATCCTCGAGATCCTTGTAGTGCTCGAAGAAGTGGCCGATCCGCTGCAGCCAGTGCTTGCTGACATGCTCGATGTCGGCGATGTGGGCGTAGCCGGAGAACACCTTGTTCACCGGTACCACCAGCAGCTTTTCATCGCTGCCGGCTTCATCGCTCATGCGCAGCACGCCGACCGGGCGGCAACGGATCACCGAGCCAGGCACCAGCGGCAAGGGCAGGATCACCAGCGCGTCGGCCGGATCCCCGTCGCCGCAGAGGGTGTGCGGGATATAGCCATAGTTGCAGGGATAACGCATCGGCGTGGACAGCACGCGGTCGACGAAAATCGCCCCGGACTCCTTGTCGACCTCGTACTTGACCGGATCGGCGTCCTTCTGGATTTCGATGATGACGTTGATTTCTTCCGGCAGATCACGGCCGCTCGGGACGAGGTCTAGGCCCATGGCAACGTACTCGACAAGAGTGGAGGAATGCAGCGCCTGCGGCGTGCGTGGGAGCGCGATTCTACCGAAGTGGCCGCAAGCGTGCCGAATGGATGGCCGAATGGCACGATCCCGCGGACAATGGCGGCACCGGTTCCACGGGATGGAGAGCAGGAATGGAAGGACAGTTGCGGATCGCGATGGCGCAATTCGACTTCCCGGTCGGCGACGTGGCAGGCAATGCCGCGAGGATCGCGGGGATGATCGCATTCGCGCGCGACGAATACGGCGCCGACATCGTGCTGTTCCCGGAACTTGCGCTGTCCGGTTATCCGCCGGAAGACCTGCTGTATCGCCCGGCGTTCCTGCATGAGTGCGAAACGGCCATGGCCAGCGTGGCGAAGGCGGCGGTCGGCATCGTCGCCGTCGTCGGCTGGCCGCAGTCCGCCGGCAGCGTGGTCTTCAACGCCGCCAGCGTGCTGCGCGGCGGGGCCATCGAATCCACCTACCGCAAGCGCGAATTGCCCAATTACGCCGTGTTCGACGAGCGCAGGTATTTCGACGTCGATCCCGATCGCGAGGATTGTGTGTTCGAGGTGAACGGCACCCAGGTCGGCGTCGTGGTCTGCGAGGACCTGTGGTTCCCAGAGCCGATCGCATCCACCGTGGCCAAGGGCGCGCAACTGGTGCTGGTGCCGAATGCATCCCCGTTCGAACGCGACAAGCACGCCCAGCGCGATGCCCTGCTGGCGCAACGCGCGGGTGAAACCGGGGCGGCAATCGCCTATCTCAACATCGTCGGTGGCCAGGACGCGCTGGTGTTCGATGGCGCCTCGGTGGTCGTCGATGGCGATGGCGCGGTGCACCCAGCGGCCGTGGCTTTCGAAGCGCAGTGGCTGGTGGTCGAGTTCGACCGTGACACACGCAGGTTCGCATCCCTGCAATGGACCGTGGATGGCGATGAGAGCCGCGACGCACTGGCGTGGCGTGCGGTGGTGCGCGGCACCCGCGACTATTGCCGCAAGAACGGCTTCGAAAAGGCCTGGCTGGGACTGTCCGGGGGCATTGATTCGGCGGTCGTGCTGGCAATCGCCGCCGACGCATTGGGGCCGGGGAACGTCACCGCGGTGCGGATGCCTTCGCGCCATACTGCAGACCTGTCCAATGACCTGGCGCGGGAACAGTGCGATGCAATGGGGGTGGAGCTGGTCACCCTATCGATCGAAAAGCCGTACCTGGGATTCCTCGAAACGCTGTCGGCTTCCTTCATCGGGACATCGGTCGACACCACCGAGGAAAACCTGCAATCACGCACCCGCGGCGCACTGCTGATGGCGCTGTCGAACAAGTTCGGTGGTCTGCTGCTGACCACCGGCAACAAGAGCGAATACGCGGTGGGCTACGCGACGATCTATGGCGACATGTGCGGCGGCTATGCGCCGATCAAGGACCTGTACAAGACCGAGGTCTACGAATTGGCACGCTGGCGCAATACGGTCGGTGACCGCGTTATTCCCGAGGCGGTGATCGCACGGCCGCCCACCGCCGAACTGCGCGAGAACCAGTTGGACCAGGATTCGTTGCCGCCCTACGACGTTCTCGACACCATCCTGAAGCGTTTCATCGACCACGAGCAGTCACCGGCGGACATCATTGCCGCCGGGTTCGATCCCGTCGTCGTCGATAAGGTCGTGCGGCTGGTGCGGATCAGCGAGTGGAAGCGCCATCAGGCCGCGCCGGGGCCGAAGGTCAGCCGACGCGCGTTCGGACGCGAGCGGCGTTATCCGATCACCAGTGGTTATCCCGGCTGACGGGAAGGCACTGGCATGTGCGGGGACGGGAAGGTGTTCGTTCGGGTCAGCGCGAATCGGAATTGAAGGGGTTCAGTCGCCGCAGGGTGCTGGGCGGCGGCGGCCAATCGCCGTTGGTCAGCCAAGGGTGCTGGGGGTCGTTCTGTAGCAGGATCCGGCGGGCATCCGCGGCCAGCGTCGTATTGCCAAGCTTGGTATAGGCCGCGCCCAACAAGGCCACGGCGTCATTCTGGTATTCGCTCTGCGGGTAGGTTTCCAGCAGGTACTTGGCGCGGTCGGCGGCCGAGACCCAGGCGCCCCGGCGCAGGTAATACATGCCGATGTTCAATTCGTAGCGGGCGAACTCGTTGCGCAGGAACACCATCCGCTGGCGAGCGTCACCCGCATAGCGGCTGTTGGGATAGCGGGTGGCGACCGTGTTGAAGTCGGCGTAGGCCTGCAGCGGGGCGTCGAGGTCGCGGGTGCTGGTGTCCAGGTTGAAGGCCGTGGCCAGCAGCACCGTGTTGCGCGCCATGTTCGAAAGGCCGCGCAGGTAGTAGAAGTAGGCGATGTTGCGGTGGGTCGGATAGGTGCGGATGAATCGGTCGATCGTGGAAACCGCGTCCTCGTGCTTTCCGGACTTGTACTGGGCGTAGGCCTGCTCCATCAGCGCCTGCTCGGTGAACGGGCCGTAAGGGTATTGGGCGACGAGACGTCCGAAGATCTCGCTGGCCGAGCTCCACTTTTCCCTCGTCATGGCGTCGTGGGCGCGGTCGTAGAGTTCCCCGACAGGCACGCCTTCGTTCTTGTTCTCGTCCTTGAACATGCTCTTGATTCCGGAGCAGCCGGTGATGGCGAGGACCAAGGCAAGCACGAGGGCTGGGCGCAGCAGGGCGGAACGAGGCATCATGGGCATAAAGCGGGCGCCGGTGGCGTGAACCTTGGATAATACCAGCACGTGGCCCCGATCAGGGCCGTTGCGTCCGTTCCAGTCACCCATCGGATCCAGCATGAGCCAGTCCGGCAGTCGTAGCGCCGTTGTTCCCGTGTCTGCCGCCGGGCGGCGGCTGGACGCCGTATTGGCGGAATTGTTCCCGGAATATTCGCGCTCACGCTTGTCGGCCTGGATCAAGTCCGGCGACGTGCTGCTGGATGGTGCCGCGGCACGGCCGCGCGATGCCGTTCATGGGGGCGAGACCGTCGCGGTGACCGCGGTCGAGAACGTGCAGGTCCGTGCGATGGCCGAGGACATCCCGCTGACCGTGCTTTATGAGGACGCGCATGTCCTTGTACTGGACAAGCCGGCCGGTCTGGTGGTCCACCCGGGCGCAGGCAATCCAGCAGGAACCCTGTTGAACGCGCTTCTGCACCACACTCCCGGGCTGGACAAGCTGCCGCGCGCAGGGATCGTCCATCGCCTCGACAAGGACACCAGCGGCGTGATGGTGGTGGCGCGCACCCTGGAAGCCCATACCGCCTTGGTGGCGCAACTGTCGGCGCGCGACGTGCATCGGCAGTATCTGGCCGTGGTGGTGGGTGCGTTGGTGTCGGGCGGTACCGCCGACGCGGCCATCGATCGCCATCCGCGTGACCGCTTGCGGATGGCGGTACGCGAGGATGGCAAGGCGGCCGTCACCCATTACCGATTGCGCGAACGCTTTCGTGCGCACACCGCACTTGAGTGTCGACTGGAAACCGGTCGGACCCACCAGATCCGCGTGCACATGGCACACCTCAAGCACCCGATCCTCGGGGATCCCCTTTACGGAGGGGCACTGCGGCTCCCGAAGGGCGCCTCGGACGGACTGGTGGCCTGCCTGCGCGGATTCCGGCGGCAGGCGCTGCACGCCGAGGTGCTGGAATTCCTTCATCCGGTGAGCGGACAACCGGTGCGCTGCGAAGCCCCCCTGCCTGCAGACATGCAGGAACTCCTGGTCCTGCTTCGGGACGATGCCGCGACCCAGGCGGAGGCGAGGCGTGGCCGCCGATGAGTGCATTTCTGCAGGCTGATTGGCCCGCCCCGCCCGGTGTCTGCGCACTGGTGTCCCAACGTGACGGGTTGGGTGTTTCGTCCGCGCCATTCGATACCTTCAACTTGGGCACGCGCTGCGGGGACGCAGTCGATGCCGTGGCGGAAAACCGGCGACAACTGGGTGCTGCCTTGGCACTGCCGTCCCGGCCACGCTGGCTGCGCCAAGTCCACGGCATCGGGGTGGCGGTCGAGCCTGGAGTGGACGAGCCAGAGGCCGATGCCTCGGTGACACGCACGCCTGGCACGGTGCTGGCCGTTCTCACCGCCGATTGCCTGCCCGTGGTCATCGCAGCGCGATCAGGAGGGACGATTGCCGTTGCCCACGCAGGATGGCGTGGCCTGTGCGCAGGCGTGCTGGAGGCAACCGTGGCGGCGATGCAGGTCCCCTCGGACGGCCTCGTCGCCTGGCTGGGACCGGCAGCCGGCCCCAGAGCGTACGAAGTCGGTAAAGACGTATTCGACGCTTTCGTTTCGCGTGATGCCCGCGCACGGCTGGCATTCCAGCCCACCCGTCCTGATCACTGGAATGCCAACCTTTACACGCTGGCACGCCAGCGCCTGCTCGATGTCGGCGTACAGTTCGTGCATGGGGGCGTGGCCTGCACGATTTCCGAAACCGACCGATATTTCTCGCACCGCCGCGATGGGCGCAGCGGACGCATGGCGACCTTGGCGTGGATGACCCGATGAACGAGCGCAGGGATCCGACCTTGTTCCAGCAGGTACTGGGTGCAGCGTTCTACGGCGTGGGTGCCGCGGTGCGGCGGCTGCATGCGATCCGGGGCGAAGGCCGGGTTGCCGGTGTTGCCTCGATCGAACGCGGCACCGGCTGGCTCGCGCGTCGCTGCGCCACCCTCCTGCGCTTGCCGCAGCCGATCAACGATGCCAGCACGACCCTGCATGTGCGTGCGAGCGGCGCCTCGGAGTCATGGCGTTTGGTCATCGGCGGTCATCCCGTCGAGGCGGTCCTGCAATGCCGTGGCGAGCTGCTGCAGGTTCGATTGCCGCGGCTGCGCCTGCAGTGTTTTCCGCACGTCCGTGACGGGGCGATGTGGTGGCAGATCGTCGACGTGCGCCTGTTCGGATGGTTGCCTCTGCCTGCCAAGCTGTTCGATGGCGTGGTCTACCGCGAACGCGAGTGGCAGGGCCGTTACGAATTCCTGATCGACGCAGTCGTGCCGGTGGCGGGCCGGGTGTTTCGCTGTGAAGGCTGGCTGGCGTCGGCTGCGGAATTCCACCACTGACCGCGTGAGTGTGCTGGAGGCGATCCTGCGTTCACCGCGGTCCATCAGCGTCGGCCAGGCATGGCCTCGGGATAGGCCTGCTTGAGTTCCTTCAGGCAACCTGCATTGCGCAGCTGCGCTTGTGTTGCGAGGCGTTCCCGTCGCATCACGGGTCGCGAAGGAGCGCCGGCATCCATCACCCTGTCACGCGCCCGGGCCAGGATTTCACGGCATTGTGGAGACAGTGCCGCCCGTTCACCCTCGGAGTTTCCGGGACGATGGGGTTGGCGCACGCCCTGTCCATCAGGAGGTCCGGCTGGAGCGGCGGGTTGTGCCATCGGCCTTGCCAAGGCAGGAGGGTGGGATGGATGGCCATGCCGGGTGGCTTCGGGCTTGACCGTCGGTACGGGCGCCTGTGCGTTCGTCGCGGGCAAGGCTGGCGTAGGCGAATGCGTGTCCGTTGCGGCCAGCTTCGGTTGCATGGCGGCAGCCGCTGTCGATGGCGGTGCCGCTGTGACGGGGTGTGTGGCTGGCGTTGTCGCGGTAACGACTGGCGCGATCTGCGGCGGCTTCCAGTAATACCAGCCAACACCGGCAGCGATCAGCAGCAGGACCAGCAGGCCCATGATCTTGTCGCTCTGGCTGCGCGGGCTGGTCGTGATGCCCTCGGAGGTGACGTCCAGCGCCCAACTCAGGGTCAGCGCCAGCGGGAAGCCAAGCACGAACAGCAGGATGAACACCCGCAGCACCCAGGGCGGCGCGTCGAACGCCGGCAGGGCGATGGAGGCGCCCTGGATGGCGATCCACGCGGCCACGACATAGCCCGTGGCGACCCGGACGACCTTGCGCTGCTTGAGTTCCTCGAAAAACGACATGCGCGTTCTCCCTGTCCCGCGTTGTAGCACCGTGCCATCGTCGTTGGCAATGCGCCACGGCCGAGGCTGCCGGCGGCCCTTCAACGGCTCTCGACACGGGTGAGTCCGCCGTTTTCCGGTGCGAAAACGCGGCAGTGGCGCGCGCGTTGACGTCGTCGTCGCAGCAATCGTGACCTGCGATGTTGGCCGATGCAGGCCGGACGAACCCGTCGTCGCCGGGAGCAGACGCGCTTGCTCGTTCCGGAGGCCGCCGAGCGGTTGTCAAAGCGCCTGCAGGATGGCGGACTTCTTGGCTTCGTACTCGGTGGCGTTGATCAGGCCATCGTCCAGCAGGTTCTTGAGTGTGTGCAGACGGGCTTCGATGTCACCGCCGGCACGGCCGCTTGAGGTCGTAGGCGCGCGCGCCACCAGCGCGGCGAAATCGATGCTGTCGGCGTCCACCTGCTTGCCGTTGACGAACACCGTGGGCTTGCCACTGGTGTTGTGCGCGGCGGCTTCCAATATCTGCCGTGCCAAGCCATCCCCGCCATCGCCCATGAAGTCCGACAGCACCGATCCCAGATCAAGGTCCCCAGCGAGGACTTGGCCGTTGACCGTGAGGGTGCTGGAGACTTGGGAGTGGAGTTGGCCGGGTGGAGCCGGTGTCTGCGCCTTGACCGCCTCCGGGAGCTTGGGGTCGAACGGGTTGCCATGCCCGAGGCCGCCGGTGACCGTGGGGATGCGGCTGACCTGTGCGCCGTCGGCGCTTCGGGAGCGAAGGCTGCGGCGCAGCACGTAGATGGCGCACCCCGCAAGGATGGCGACCGCCGCCACGATCCAGGCGAGTGCGGCGGGGTGTTCGAACAATGCGGGAATCGAGGTGGGCATGGTCAATGCGTGATGTCGGATTGGCTGGTGGTGAGCCCAGGCCGGGAAGCCGCGTCCGCATCGCATCTGCGGATGCCGTGGCCGTACCGCGTCACTGCTCCGCGTCCGCCGAGCACGGCCAGCCCGAACGGCAGTCCGGATGATATCGGGACATGCATCGGCTCAGGGCAGGTGGATGATGCACAGCGCACGCGTGCCGGGCTGCGCCTTGCCGTCGCAGCCGCGGGTGCTGGTGTAGGCGAGCTTGCGGCTGGCCGCCAGCCAAGCCACCGGGCGGGCGTCGGCGTGGGTGACGGTGATCCGGCGGGGCTGGCCGGCGTCGAGGTCGTACACGATGATGCCGTTGCGGCTGGGGTAGATCAGCCGCTTGGGATCGTATTGCAGCGAGGTCAACTCCCAGCCGCCACGGCTCAGCTCGCGAATCGGGCCTTTGCCGATGCGGGTGCGCAGGAACACGTTGTCGTGAGCGTCGTTGGAAATCCAGGCCAGATGTTTGCCGATCCGGAAAACGCCATCGGCCACCACGTCATTGTCGGTATCGGGCAGCACTTCTTCGACCGGGAAGCGGCCAAAGGGATGCTCGAACTTGGCAAGCACGGCGGGCGGGAGTTGCCGAAGCGCTTGCGGTGCCTGCCCCGGCCGGCTGCTGAAGAATCGCTCGTCCCAATAAGTCGGGGCGCCCCTGCGCGCGCCGCGGGTTTCCATCGAGGTGGTGACGTACACGGTCGCGCCGGACCACAGGACCTCGGTGCCATCTTGGACGATGGTTTCGCCATTGGGGTCGCTGCCGCCCAGCGGTGGCGTGGCGGGTGTGGCGGCGTTGGCGGCGAGGTCGATGACCCACACGCGGCGGCCAGCGCGGGTTTCACCGCAGTCCACATTCAGTGCGAGGTACTTGCCATCGTCGGAGAACGCGGCCTTGCCCGGATCGCAGTCCTTGTCGGACAACCCGATCTGCCTGACCACGGCGGCGGAAACAGCGGTCGGTGGCGCGGGTGCGGAGTCGTGTGCTGCAGCCGGCCAAGCCAGCATGCAAACCGCGATGCCGACCAGCAGGATGCCGAATAGGGAGGAATGCTTCATTTCGGCCACTCCACGGAGGCGCAAGACGGGCTGTTCCGATGCAGCTTGATGACGTTCGCCAGTTGCGCGCTCTGGCCGCAGAATTGCGGGTGGTCGTAGCGCAAGGGTTCCAGCGTGTAGACATCGCCATTGCGCGACACGCGCATGTGCGAAGCCTGGGACGGATCCTCATTGTCGTCCCAGCGGATGTCGGTGACGTTCTTGCCCTGGCTGAGAGAGGCTTTGTCGCCCGCCAGACCGGCGCTGACCGTGCAGCTCGCGCCGCCTGACATCGTCGCCGTGTACTCCATGCTGCGCACGCCGCCGTCGGTATCGAGGGCGAGCCTGAGCCAGGTGTGTCCCTGTGGCGCATCCTGTTCGCACTGCGCGGATTCGGCGACCAAACCGTGTGCAGGCGTTGCCGGATCCGTTGCGGATGATTCCTGCAAGCGCACGCTGCCGTTGCGGTCGGTGACCACCACGGCGCCATCCTTGACGCTGAGCTCCGCGCTGTCTTCGTCGCCGCTGGCGTAGGCCAGCGACGTCATCGCCAACGCGCCGTCCTGCAGGTTGCCGATCACCAGCGTCCCGCCGCGTTCCTCGGCGAGGTTGGCAATGAACACGTGGCCGTTGCAGACCTGCGCGTTTTGCTGCAATTCCTGGTCATCGAAGACGATCGCCGCCGGGTCTACCTCGGGCAGCGCGAGTTGGCCGGTGCTGGCCTTGCCGTCCAGGGTGACCTTGAAGTTCACCGTGAACGGTTGGGCATCGGCCTCACCCTGTTCCGGTGACGTGCCTGCGCTGGCAACGACAAATCCGCGCTTGCCCTCGGCCTGCCACTGCGCGAGCGGCAGGCAGGTGCCGGCACCGAACGCGGCGGAAGGAGACGCGGCCGCCGGCGTTGCTGCGGAGGCCGCCTTTGGTGCGGCCGTGGGCGCGGGTGGATTCGCGGCGGTGCAGCCTGCGAGCAGCAGCATGGTGGCGGCGACGCGAAGTTTGGGCATGGTGATCCCGGTGCAGGAAGGCAAACGGACTGTACCGAAGGTACACGACCAATCGGGTCGAAAGCGGACATCGGAAATGAACGGATGCCTTCAGTGCCCCTTGGAACGGCGCGATTTGACCGCATTTTCAGGCCATTGCCGGCGCGACCGCCGGCTCCGATTCGGAGTACCCCGTCATGCGCATGGACAAACTCACCTCGCGCTTCCAGCAGGCCATCAGCGACGCGCAGTCGCTGGCCGTGGGTCGTGATCACACAATCATCGAACCCATCCACCTGCTTCTGGCCCTGCTCGATCAACAGGGCGGCGGCACGCGGCCGTTGCTGTCGCAGGCGGGTGTCAACGTGGCCGATCTGCGGCTGCGCTTGGCCGAGGCGCTGGACAAGCTGCCCAAGGTCACTGGCCAGGCCGGCAATGTGCAGGCCGGGAATGACCTGATCCGATTGCTCAACGTGACCGACAAGCTGGCCCAGCAGCGAGGCGATGCCTTCATCGCCAGCGAGCTGTTCCTGCTCGCCGCGCTGGAGGATTCCAGCGCGGCCGGCAAGGCGTTGAAGGCGGCCGGTGCGGATCGCGGCCGGCTGGAAACGGCGATTGACACGCTGCGCGGCGGCGAGTCGGTGCAGGATGAAAACGCCGAGGAGTCACGCCAGGCGCTGGAAAAATACACCATCGACCTGACCGCACGCGCCGAATCCGGCAAGCTCGATCCGGTGGTGGGCCGCGATGAGGAAATCCGTCGCACCATCCAGGTCTTGCAGCGCCGCACCAAGAACAATCCGGTGCTGATCGGCGAGCCGGGCGTGGGCAAGACCGCGATTGCCGAAGGTCTGGCCCAGCGCATCATCAACAACGAAGTGCCGGAAGGTTTGCGCGGCAAGCGTCTGTTGAGTCTGGACATGGGTGCGCTGATCGCCGGCGCGAAGTTCCGCGGCGAGTTCGAAGAGCGCCTGAAAGCGGTGCTCAATGACCTGGCAAAAAACGAAGGCCAGATCATCCTGTTCATCGATGAGCTGCACACCATGGTCGGCGCCGGCAAGGCCGACGGCGCGATGGACGCCGGCAATATGCTCAAGCCGGCGCTGGCACGCGGTGAGCTGCACTGCATCGGTGCCACCACGCTGGACGAATATCGCAAGTACGTGGAGAAGGACGCGGCGCTGGAGCGCCGCTTCCAGAAGGTGTTCGTCGGCGAGCCGTCGGTGGAAGACACCATCGCCATCCTGCGCGGTTTGAAGGAGCGCTATGCCGTGCATCACGGGGTGGAGATCACCGACCCGGCGATCGTCGCAGCGGCCACCCTGTCCCATCGCTACATCGCCGATCGGCAATTGCCGGACAAGGCCATCGACCTGATGGATGAGGCCGCCTCGCGCATCCGCATGGAGATCGATTCCAAGCCGGAGGAGCTCGACCGCAAGGAGCGTCGGCTGATCCAGCTCAAGATCCAGCGCGAGGCCTTGAAGAAGGAGAAGGACAAGGAATCCAAGCAGCGCTTGGCCGATCTGGAAGCGGAGATCGACGTGCTCGAACGCGAATACAGCGATCTGGAGGAAGTGTGGAAGGCCGAAAAGGCGACGCTGCAAGGGGCGACCAAGATCAAGGAACAAATCGAGGCCGCCAAGCTTGAGCTGGAAGCCGCGCAGCGCCGGCAGGACTATGCGCGCATGAGCGAACTCCAGTACGGCCAAATCCCGCAACTTGAAAAGCAGCTGGTGGCCGCGCAGGAGGCCGAAACCCAAGGCTTCACCCTGTTGCAGGACAAGGTGACGGCCGAGGAGATCGCGCAGGTGGTGGCGCGCTGGACCGGGATTCCGGTCAGCAAGATGCTGGAAGGCGAGCGCGAGAAGCTGCTGCAGATGGAAGCGCAGTTGCATACCCGCGTGGTCGGTCAGGAGGAGGCGATCAAGGTGGTCTCCGATGCGGTGCGGCGTTCGCGCGCCGGGCTGTCCGATCCCAACCGGCCGAGTGGCTCGTTCCTGTTCCTCGGCCCCACCGGCGTGGGCAAGACCGAGCTGTGCAAGGCGCTGGCGGAGTTTTTGTTCGACTCTGCCGATGCGATGGTGCGCATCGACATGAGCGAATTCATGGAAAAGCACGCGGTCAGTCGCATGATCGGCGCGCCGCCGGGCTATGTCGGCTATGAGGAAGGCGGCTACCTCACCGAAGCCGTGCGTAGGCGTCCGTACAGCGTGATCCTGCTGGATGAGGTCGAGAAGGCGCATCCGGACGTGTTCAACATCCTGCTGCAAGTACTCGACGACGGCCGCCTGACCGATGGGCAGGGCCGCACCGTGGATTTCCGCAATACCGTGATCGTGATGACATCGAACCTGGGCAGCCATCAAATCCAGGAGTTGAGCAGCGACGATTCGCCTGAGGCTTACATCCAGATGAAAGCCGCGGTGATGGCCGTGGTGCAGGCGCATTTCCGTCCCGAGTTCATCAACCGGCTCGACGACATCGTGGTGTTCCACCCGCTGGACAAAAACCAGATCAAGCAGATCGCGCGAATCCAGCTGCGCGCGCTGGAAAAGCGTCTGGCCGAACGCGGCATCCGCATCGAGCTGTCCGACAAGGCTTACGAGCTACTCGGAAACGTCGGCTTCGATCCGGTCTACGGGGCGCGGCCGCTCAAGCGCGCCATCCAGCAGCAGTTGGAAAACCCGTTGGCGCAGGAGATCCTGGCCGGCCGTTTCGGCAACGGCGACATGGTGAGGGTGGAGGCCGAGGGCGGGAAGCTGGTGTTCGGAAGGTAAGAATCCAGGCGCAACACGGCCGATTATTGAAGCGTGCGCGGTGTCGCTGCTCGATTCCTGGCGTGCTTGGTGCCCTCAATCTTGGTCCTTGCACCCGCGCCCGCCAGCGCATCTCCAGCAGCGGCGGGCCGGGCAGGGGCTGGTTGCGTTCGAGGCCAAGTGGGACGGCGAGTACTTGCCGATCAGCCAATCCTGGCAATGCAATTGGCCGCGGCTGACCCCGTTCTTCGACCACCCGGTCGAGATCCGCAAGGTGATCTACACCACCAATGCGATCGAGTCGGCGAACATGAGTCTGCGCAAGTTGACCAAGAACCGTGATGCGTTCCCGAGCGACGAAGCGCTGTTGCAGTTGTTCTGCCTGGCGCTACGCAACATCAGCAAGAAGTGGACGATCCGCTGGCCACGCTGCCGAGGGCGAACACTGAAAGCCGACCCGATGCAGCCAGGATTCCGCAGGCTTGCGCTTGGCGCGCTGTGGGGACACTCCGAAGAATGGCTGCTGACATCGCCGCTGCATGCCCCCGCGACCCCGAAATCCCTGCTGTGGACAGCCGGTCCTTGCTCAAAGCGGTCGCTTGCACGACCGAAACCTACCCGGCAGACTGGCCGAAAAGAGCGTTTGTACTTCCTATGCACACATCGATGGTGGCGACTGACACGATGCTCCCGGACCACGCTGTCGGGCGGACCTGCGCGAAGTGCCGCACAGACCACGTAATTTCTGGTTGAGTTGAGCGATGCGGGACTGGCTGTGGATCGTGGTGGTGATTGTTGGCGTGCTCGCTGCTGGCATGGTGCGCGAACGATGGCGCCTGCGCGCCATGGAGCGGTTTGTCATGCAGCGCGGTTTTACCCTGCATTCGCCATTCATTCCAGGCGAACACCCGCCGATGGCGGCACTGGCTGAGCAACTTGAAGGGCGGCGCGCCACACGTTGGGGAGCGGGGATCACGGGGGTGATTGACGGGCTCGAGATCACCGTTGCCGAGCTTGAGACGCCAGCTCGCGGCAGCGACGGAACGGGATCCCTCAATACCGTAGGCATCTGGTGGGTCATGGTCGCGTGGCCGCTCGGCCCGAACGCAGTGGCCACCGATCCAATCGGGCCGTGGGAGCATGGCGGCGAGCTGACTCGCCAAGGTCATTGGGCCGCTTGGCGGCTGCGTGGCAACCTTACGCAGGCCAATGTCGAGGCCTTGCTGGCACATCTGCCATCGGCCCGTCGCCAATTCGAGCCAGGACGCAATCGGTAAGAACGGCACGGCAGCTCTATCTCACCGAAGCCGTGCGCCGCCGCCCGTACAGCGTGATCCTGCTGGATGAGGTGGAGAAAGCACATCCGGACGTGTTCAACATCCTGCTGCAGGTGCTCGACGACGGCCGTCTGACCGACGGCCAGGGCCGCCGCATCCAGCTGCGCGCACTGGAAAAGCGGCTGGCCGAACGCGGCATCCGCATCGAACTGAGCGATGCGGTCTTCGACCTGCTCGGCAACGTCGGCTTTGATCCGGTCTACGGTGCACGGCCGAGGGCGGCAAACGGGTGTTCGGAAGACAAGGATCCACGCGCAACGTGGTCGATTTTGAAGCGTGCGCGGTGTCGCTGCTCGATTCCTGGCGCGCCTGGTGCCCTCATTCCTGCCCATACACCCGCACCCGCCAGCGCATCTCCAGCAGCGGCGGGCCGGGCAGGGGCTGGCCCTGCGTGTCGGAGATCTGGCTGGGCGCGGTCCAGGGGCTCCAGCCGGCTTTCGGGTCGGGGTTGCGTGGCATGCTGGGGCTGAACAGTTCGTCACGCGAGCCCTCGGGGCCACGGATGCGGGCCACCACCAGCCGGTTGCCTGCCCGGATGAGCGGGCCTTGCAGGGCCGGTATCACCAATTGATCGGCCTCTTGTCGAACCTTGTCGGGCAACAGCAGCGCCGTCATGCGGGTGCTCGAGGTGTTCACCTCCACATCCAGCCAGTCGCGCAGCCCCTTCGCCGGCGCATGCGCTTGCGCCACGCGGAACTCCAGCATCAGCTGGACCTGCGCATTGCCGACCATCACCGGGCGCTCGCGCAGTTGCATCCAGCCCCACACCGCCGTGGCCAGCAG
>NZ_JADZDS010000070.1 GCF_020850895.1 Thermomonas sp.
CCTCCGCATCCAGCGTACGCGCCAACAGCGCGGAGTTGTGCTGCCGCAGCCACGAATGCACTGAATCGAGATCGGCGCCTGGTGGGCTGGCCGCAGCGACAGGCAACGCAAGGAACAACGCCAGCGCGCACGCCTGGCGGCGTGCATGCGGCCACAATATCGAGGTTTTCACGGATCAAGCTCCGCTACGCGATGGCAGACACCCGGCGTCAACGCCGGGCACGCGCAGCCACGGGCCCATGGCCCGCAGCCAATCACGGAAAGGGAGTTAGATCAGCAGGATGGTGCTCGCGCGTAACCGTGGCCAATTCCGCGAGGCGGGATCGTCGGACGTGGAACGGCTTGCCGTTGCTACGGCTGCAACTAACAGCGCATGCCGGGAAATCATCGGCGGTAGCGGCGGAACGCCAAGCGCAACGGCATCGGTGACGTGCTTGGTTGGATCGGCGCAATGGGCGGTGCAGTCCGGCGACATCGCCGGGTCGCCACTGCCCATGTCGTCATGGCAGCCACCGGAAGCATCCATAGTCACCGGCGCCGGCATCGAACACAGGTGCGCGGCAATCGTTACCTGCTGGCACAACAGCAAGATCGCCAGCACCGGCATCAGCCAGCGCGGGAGGCGACGACGCAACGATTTCAGACCCAAACGAGGCACGCGCATGTTCCGATCCTTCTTGCCAAGAGGATACGCGCACTCGCCGGACCCGCAAGTTGATATTGATCAAGAACCCACGGGGAGGCGAGCCGGCTTGGGAATTGGGCGCACGCCGGTCTCAACTCAGTTCTCGCATTCCAGCGCAAGAACCGCGCACGGTGCTTGATCCAGCGCAAGGACGCTGCGGATCGATCACGCTACGATCAAGCTGTCTAATGCTAGGAAGCGGCTGTGGCATCGAGGGCACTCCAGCAATTTCGTCAACCGCGTCGGCGATGGCTGGCGTTGTGGGCGGTGCTCGCCATGTTGCTCAATCAGATCGCGATGGCCGAACATCTGTGTCGGGCGGCACCCGGCCTGCACGGCACGCATTCAACCCAAGTCTCTGACTCTCAAGACTCGTCCTTGCACTCCCATATGTCGTCAGACACGATGGGCAGCGCGTTGCCGGACTTGAACCAGATTGCATGCAGCGCGCATTGCGACGACGCTGACAAGCAGCTCCGCGACATCGTGCCGCCGGTCTTTCCTGCGCTGGCAGGCGGTGGCGCCGAAATAGCCCTCCTGCGGCTGGATCGCAACTCGGGCCCAGCGCGCGATCCGCGAACAGCGGATGCGATCCGTGACCGCCACGGCAGCATCTACCGAGTGTTGTTGATCTAGGCGCACCGCACCCGTTGCTGCTGGCTTGCTGCTGGCAGCTGTATCGGGACGGTTGAACGCCGGATCTAGTCTTCGTCGCTTCAGCGACTTCTCCCCTGAGCGTTCACCGTGCGATGTCGGCCCCCGGGCCGTCTGCGGTGGAGTTCCTGCACGTGGAATTTGCGAACCGAACGAGCGCTGGACCGCCGATGGCATCCCATTGGATGTTGCTCACGGCGAAATCAACGCTTTCCCCAATCACAACACTCAATGCGGCCCCGGCGGCCGCGTTGATGTCTCGCTTGTGCCGACAAAGCGAGTCGAGCCAGCGATCGGCAATACCTGGGCCTCAAGTTGGCCCGAAATCCCCCGCGGCCGATCCGGCCGCTATGTCAGCTCGGAGATCTGTCATGGATAGGAATCACACATGCATCAACCGCACCGTCAACAAGAATCGTCGCAGATTCGGATGGCTCGTCGGCCTTGTGGCGGCAACGGCGCTGGCCGGTTGTACCGGAGACAGCGCAATCCGCCACCAGTTCATGCAAGGCCAAGTGTTGTCCGTGGACGCCAACGAAATCGTCGTTTGCATCGGCAAGCGTGATGGCGCGCACGACGGACAGGTACTCAATGTCATAAGGCACTTCGCAGAAATGGCGATCGTTGAAGGCGCTCCCTTCAGCCGTGCCCAAGTCGGGCAGGTGCGCATCGTCGATGTCTACGATGACCATTACGCGCGCGTCTCGATCGTGACCGGAGAAGTCAAGACCGGCGACATGGTGGAACTGGACAACTGAGCACCGCCCAACTGGCAGCCGATCCCACCACGGCCAATGGCATGAGGTCGGGCGTCAAAACCGAACCAGCGGCGCCGCATTGCGGCGCCTTACCGAGGGGAACCCACATGATCCGATCAACACATCTGCTCGCACTCTCTTTGCTTGGCGTACTCGCAGCCTGCAGTAGAGAAAGCAGCATTCAGCAGACCCACGCCGCATCGGCGGCCGCGACCATGACGGTCCCGAGTCTGCCGGGCGCCGAAGTCACCGACTCGCCCTCCGTCGATTCCCTGCCGGCAATGACGGTGCACAAGAGCCCCAGTTGCGGCTGCTGCGGCCTTTGGGTTGACCACGCGAAACGCGCGGGATTCTCGGTCTCGGTGGTGTCGATGAACGACCTCAATCCACTCAAAGTCGCTATGGGGGTTCCGGTTGGCGGCGGGTCTTGCCACACCGCGGTCGTCGGCGGCTACTTCATCGAGGGCCACGTCCCTGCAGCCGACATCCAACGACTGCTAACCGAGAAACCGAAGGCTCGGGGATTGACCGTTCCAGGCATGGTGCTGGGCTCGCCCGGCATGGAGGCTCCAGCGGGCGAGGTACAGCCCTACACGGTCTATCTCGTCGACTTGGATGGCAAATCCACACCGTTCAGTCATCACAACAGGTGACTACCAATGTCCTGGATCCCCGCCAAGCAATTCGGCGACTACCCGTTCTACCTGCGATGGTTCTTTCGCCGGCAGGCGCGCAAGTACGGTCGAACACTGCCACCTTCCTGGTTATGGGGACGGCTCCCCGGACCCTTCGGCGGCATGTTGTTGCTGCTCGGACTTTTCCAAAGAAGGGCGTTTCCCGTTGATGCAGCGTTGCGCAGTCTTGTTTCGGCGCGGGTTGCGCAACTCAACGGGTGCGCATTCTGTGTCGACCTGAATGCCTACAACCTGCTCCACGCGACTGGCTCCAGTGCAAAAGCAGAAGCCGTGGGGAGCTGGCAGGACAGTGACCTTTACTCGGAGCGCGAGCGCGTCGCCTTGGACTACGCCGAAGCCATGACGGACACCCAGCGGCGCGTGGGGCCAGCGCAGGCCGCGTCACTGCGGCAGCAATTCGATGACCACGAAATCGTGGCGCTGACCGCATGGATCTCCTTCCAGAACATGAGCGCGAAATTCAACAGTGCACTGGGTGCGGAAGAGAGTGGCCTTTGTCCCTGGCTCGGTGCTCGCGATCAACCCGAAGGCACGGTGGCAAGCCTCGTGCCGATCAGCACCCGCCCTTGCCATGCAGGCAGGATCCAGCCCAGTCAAAAAGCTCTCGAAACCAATCCGAATCCATAACCTGACAAGGAGAATATCGTGGCGACTTTCAGAAACAGGGTCTTGCTTCCGACTCTGCTGTTCATCGGAAATCATCGAATTGCCTTTCGCGTAATCGTGCTGATCGGTGTCATTTTGACGATCGCCGATGCCTTTGTCTTTGAGCGCAGCGAGATTCATACGCTGGTCGGCCATACGGCGATTGGCCTCGGACTGGCTGCAATGTTGCTGCTCGTCGAGAGCGCGGACGAACCGCGAACCGAAGATTGAAAATCCGCCGGCACGGCGGACAGTGATTGCCAAACGAAAGGATGAGCTACGGCGTCTGAAGCATTTCGCTCAGGCGACATTACACGGAGATCAAACATGAACGCAAAAACGAACTCGACCCGCCTGTTTTCAGGCGTCCGCCGGCATTGCCTGGGCTGGATATGGGCGGCCGTGGCCGTCGCCTCGGTGGCGGGATGCGCAGGAGGAACATCGGTGCGCCATGAATTCGTCATGCAGGGGCAGGTTTTGTCGACAGATGAGAGCGGGGTTGTGGTGTGTGTCGGCCGGCAAAACGGAGCCGAAAGCGGTCAGATCCTCAACGTGATCAGGCATATGCGCACCACTGGCGGTAATCCGAAAGCCCCACCATTCCGCCGCGAACAAGTGGGGCAAGTCCGAATCGTCGACGTCTTCGACGACCACTATGCGCACGCGGCGGTCGTCACCGGACAAGCCCAAGTCGGCGACATGGCTGTGTTGGATAACTGACGTCGCGGTTCAGGTCGGCGCCCAACTCGGGCGCCGACATCGCGATTAAGCTGGCGATCGTTGGAACGCAAAGCGCAACTGAGTAGCTGAAGATGCGTCCACTGCATCGACATTGATCACCGTCAAACGAGTGGCTTGCGAACGGCGGATCCTTCTTGCACTGCAAACGTCGGGAGCGACCCATGCGTCGCCGCAGCTTCCTCAACATCGCATCAACAGGCGCTCTTTCGGCGCTGGCCCTGGCCCAGAGTGTATCGGCTCAGATGGGGGGCATGCCGCGCGGCGGCATGGGCGCAATGATGGGTCGCCTGCCACCGTTCAGATCGGGATTGCCTACCGGGCTCCCGCTTCCGCACCTGGGCACTCTCGCGAACCAGAGCGCGGTGCTCGGCGATTTCGAGGGCACACTGGTGGCTTCCCCGTACAACGCGTCGCTTGTCTCCGACCGCACGACCGAGTTATGGGGGTACAACGGACAATACCCGGGTCCGGTGATCGAACTGCGCGAGGGACAGCGAGTCGCGATCACGTTCGCCAATCGGCTCGACCTCGAATCGACCATCCACTGGCACGGTCTCGCGGTTCCTGCAGATCAGGATGGCAGTCCCATGGATCCGGTCGACCCCCACACCGATCGGCTCTACACGTTTGAGGTGCCGATCGGCAGCGCCGGCACCTACTGGTATCACCCGCATGCACACGAGACCAATACCTTGCAGGTCGGCCATGGTCTCGCGGCCCCGCTCATCGTTCGCAGCAGCGACGATCCGCTGCAGGGGCTCTCCGAACGGACCTTGATGGTCACGTCGCTCGGACTCGACTCAAACGCTCAGGTCATTACGGGCTCGACATCCATGTCCGGCATGGGCGCGATGATGATGCCCGGCATGAGCGAATTGCTGGTGAACGGACGGAGGCTTCCGGTCCACACGGTGACACCGGGCGCCACCGAGCGCTGGCGGATCATCAATGCCACCGCGGATCGCTACTTGCGCTTGAGTCTCGACGGGCACTACTTTGCCGTCGTTGGAACCGACGGGGGACTCCTTGACCAGCCCCTGCCGGGGCTGTCCGAATGGCTCCTTGCTCCCGCCCAACGGGTCGAGATCGTGGTGTCGATGAATACACGCCGGTCGACCCGTTACGCGCTGCGCGACCTCGGGTACGGCGGCGCCATGAATGGCGGTTCGGACATTGAGCTGATGACGGTTCAAACGAGCGGAGCGGTTGCGCTCGCGCCCGTTGAACTGCCACGAATCCTGCGACCGATCGTCGCGCTGGGACCCGCGACGGTCCAGCAGCAGGTGGCGCTTTCCGGCGCTGGCATGGGCATGACGGGCGCTTTCCTCATCAACGGCAAACGTTTTGACATGGATCGTGTCGACCTCGAAACGGTGGTCGGTCGAGTCGAGCTGTGGGAGATCGTCAACGCGAGCTTCATGGATCACCCGATCCACATCCATGGCACCCAATTTCAGCTGGTCGGTCGCACGGTGCGCGGTGTTCCCATTGCAGCCGCCTTGCCGGGATGGTTCGACACTGTCAATGTACCTGCCGGAGAAACGGTCACCATCAAGACACAGCAGATGCTGCCAGGCAAGCGGATGTTCCATTGCCATCTGCTGCCTCATGAGGACGCGGGGATGATGGCGGTGCTGGACGTGCGAGCTGCCGCATCGTAGGCCAGCAGCGCCAGCCTCTATCACCTCGGTCGCCAATGGCGCTCTGCCTGACCGCCTGCGCCGATGTTGAGCACGCCGCCGACCGCGTCAGTCCATCCTGAGTATCTCGGCCAAGTCAGACGGGATTGGCATCGGCTTGATTGGACTGACGTTGGCGCCACCCGTGTTCCCGAGCGGAACCCAGATCCGCGAGAACACCAGGGCAGCGAGAATGCGAGGGAATTGACCCACAATCTCGCGCCGGTCACGTCGCCGCCAACCGATCCGCAGCATGGCAAGATGCGAGCGGACGTGAGGCCACGTGTGTCGCTGTCCAAGGATGTGGGCGCGTTCCAGGTGAACGAATGCGCGATCCATGTCGCCTCTGCTTTCCGCCGCGGCGGCGGATGCCATTTCCAGATCGAATGCAGTGCGCAGCTTCTGATTCATGATTCGGTGACGTGCAGATGGTTCGTTGGGATCAAGGCTGGCCGGTCATGTGGCCTGCGGTCGAAGTAGCCTGAGGCCGTTGAGGACGACGATCAAGCTGGTGCCCATGTCGGCAAACACAGCCATCCACATGGTGCCCATGCCGACCACGGTCAGGCCGAGGAAAATCGCCTTGACGCCGAGCGCCAGCGCGATGTTTTGCTTCAACACCGCAGCGGTGGCTTTGGAGAGCCGAACGAACTCGGGAATCTTTCGCAGGTCGTCATCCATGATGGCGACGTCGGCGGTTTCGATCGCGGTGTCGGTACCGGCGGCTCCCATCGCAAAGCCGATGTCGGAACGCGCCAATGCAGGTGCGTCGTTGATGCCGTCGCCGACCATGCCGACCAGGCCCTCCCTGCCGATCATCGCGGCAATCGCGGTGACCTTGTCCTCGGGCAACTGATTGCCTTTGGCGTCGTCGATATTCACCTGCTTGGCGATGGCGGCTGCAGTGTGCTGGTTGTCGCCGGACAGCATCAGCGTCTTGATGCCGAGTGCGTGCAACTGCCCGATGGCCTCACGGCTGGATTCCTTGACCGTGTCGGCGACGCCGAACAGGGCCAGCACTGCCTGTTCGCTGGCAACCAGCACGGCGGTCTTTCCCTGCAATTCCAGCACATTCAGGCGCGCTTCGAGGGCACTGCCGCAGAGCTTCAGTTCTTCGATCAGGCGGTGATTGCCGAGATGGAAAAGCCGCCCGCCGATGCGCCCTTTGACGCCGCGACCCAGCAAGGCCTCGAACGCATCGACCGCCTGGATCGTGACGGTCCTGGCCTGCTGCGACTCTGCGACCGCTTTGGACACCGGATGATCCGAGCGTGAGGCCAGGCTGACGGCGATGGTCAACGCGTCCCGTTCGGCCCCGGACACCAGCTCGAAATCCGTGAGCGCGGGTTTGCCGACAGTGATCGTGCCGGTCTTGTCGAGTGCCAGCCACTTCATGTGCCGGCCCTGCTCGAGGTAGACACCGCCCTTGATCAGGATGCCGCGGCGCGCCGCAGCGCTGAGGCCGCTGACAATGGTGACAGGCGTCGAAATGACCAGCGCGCACGGACAAGCGATGACCAGCAACACCAGGGCCTTGTAGATCCAGGCCAGCCAGTCGCCGCCGAGCAACAGCGGTGGCCCGAGGGCGCACAGGAACGCAACGGCGAAAACCACGGGCGTGTACACGCGGGCAAATTGATCGACAAAGCGTTGCGTCGGCGCCCTTGTTCCCTGCGCGGATTCGACCGCGTGGATGATGCGCGCGAGCGTCGATTCATCCGCCTTGGCGGTCACCGTGAATTCCAGTTCGCCGCTCTGGTTGATGGAGCCGGCAAACAGCGAATCGCCTACGGTCTTGTCGACCGGGACACTCTCGCCGGTGATCGGCGACTGGTCGACGGCGGAATGGCCGGCGCTGACGATGCCGTCCAGCGCCACGCGCTCGCCGGGTTTCAAGCGCACCGCACTGCCGAGGGCCACTGTGCGCGCCACCACCGTCTGCCAACTGCCATCCGTCTGACGCACGGTCGCGATGTCCGGGGTCATCGCCATCAACCCGCGAATGGCATTGCGAGCGCGATCGAGGGACGCCGCTTCGATCCGTTCCGCGAGGGCAAACAGCACGATCACCATCGCCGCTTCCGGCCATTGTCCGATCAACATCGCTCCGGTGACGGCAATGCTCATCAGCGCATTGATGTTGAGCGTGAGGTTGCGAATCGCGATCCAGCCCTTGCGGTAGGTGCCAAGACCGGCCAGGGCAAGGGCTGCAAGCGACAGCGCTGCGGGCAGGAAGGGCGTTGCCAGACCAAACCACTCGGCCGCTTCCGAGACCAGCGCCGCTGCGCCCGCGATAGCCAGTGGCCACCACGACTCCCGGGGTTCCGCTGGCGCAACGGCCAGCGCTTCGCTGGGTGCGCCGGACACCGCGGGCTCCGCCTCCATGCCCAACGAGGCCACCGCTTCGATGATCGGATCGATGCTCGACAGCGAATGCTGCACCGTCAACTGGCGGCGCATCAGGTCAAAACTGAGGTCGACCACGCCCGGCATTCCGGCCAGGCGCTTGCGCAGCAGCGCTTCTTCAGTCGGGCAATCCATCGCCTCGATCCTGAAGATCGATTCCAGCAGCTTGGTGTCGACAGCCTCGGCGCCGTGGCGCGGCGCCCCGACTAAAGCGCCAGACGCCGCAGCGCCGCGTTTCTCGTGGTCATCGTTCATCCGTTGCGCGCCTCAGTCGCGCGAATCGATGGGGAATGCCGCATCGACGCTGCTGACATAGACAAAGCCGGCATCGCGTTTGCCGGTCCGGCCGTGCTGGCGCACCAGAGCAACCGCGGTGTCCACCTGGTCGTCCTCGCAGAACAGTTCGATCTGGATCTCCGAGGTCACCTGCTCGCCAAGTTCGACGGAGTACTCCTGCTCGCGCGCCGATAGCGCGTGCAGCAGGCCCTTGACGTCGATCAGTCCGATCCGCGTGAACCCTGCCTCACGCAAGTTGTGCACGATGTCGGCGACGCGGCCCCGATGCACGAATGCCTTGATCTGCTTCATGGTGACGCCTCCTCCAATGCAGCACGCCGTTCGGCACGGTTCTCCAGCCACTCGTAAAGCACCGGCAGCAGTAACAGGGTGAGCAGGGTCGATGTGATCAGCCCGCCGACGACCACCGTGGCCAATGGTCGTTGGGTTTCCGCGCCCACCCCGGTGGAAATCAGCATCGGCACCAGACCCAGGACGGCCACGCTCGCGGTCATCAACACCGGTCTCAGGCGCAAGGTGGTGCCTTGCACGACGGCCTCGCGAACCGACAAGCCCTTGTCGCGTAGCTCGTTCAAGAAGCTGACCAGCACGATGCCGTTGAGCATGGCTACGCCGAACACGGCGATGAAGCCGATCGCCGAGGGTACCGAGAGGTACTGGCCGGTCAGGAACAGCGCCAGCAGGCCACCGATGGTCGCGAAGGGAACATTGGCCAGAATCAGGGCCGCGTACTTGACCGAGTTGAACGCGGTGTAGAGCAGCACGAAGATGAAGAAGATGGGGACCGGAACAATCACCGCCAGCTTGGTCAGCGCGCGCTGCTGATTTTCGAAAGCGCCGCCCCACTCGATCCAGTAGCCCGCGGGCAGATCCGCCTTCTGTTCGATCGCAGCAGAGGCTTCCTTGACGAAACTGTCGACATCGCGACCGCGCACATCCATCTGGATCACCGCGTAACGCTGCAACTGCTCGCGGCGGACGAAGGAGTAACCCTCGGCGATGGTGACCTCGGCGACTTCCGAGAGCGGCACCAGCGCACCGGTCGCGGTGCGCAACGGAATCCGCCGCAGCGCCTCGATCGAGTTGCGCGTTGCATCCTCCAGCCGCACCGAGATATCGAAGCGCTTGACGCCATCGAGCAGCACGCTCACCGGCTCACCGCCGAGGCCATTGCGGACGATGGTCAGCACCTCCTCGGCGTTCATGCCGTGGCGGGCGAGTTCCTGACGGTTGACCTCGATCTGGATCTGCGGCTTGCCGATGTTGGCTTCAAGCGAGAGATCGGCCACGCCCGGAATGCCTTCGAGGACTTCCTTCAACTCTGCGCTGATGCGATCGAGTTCCTTCAGGTCCTCGCCGTACAGCTTCAATGCGAGGGTCGCACGTACGCCCGAAATCAACTCTTCGACGCGCATCTGGATCGGCTGGGTGTAGCTCGGCACGGTGTTCGGTACCACCTCTTCGAGCTTCTCCTTCATCAACTCTTCCAACTCCTTGATGTCGCGCCCTGGCGTCCATTGATCGAGCGGTGTCAGCGCCGTGTAGATCTCCATGTAGTTGACGTCGGCGGTTTCGCCCTTCTCGGCGCGACCGATCATCGCCAGGGTGGTATCGACCTCCGGGAATTTCTTGAAGGCATCGGCGATGCGCTTGCTGGTCTCGATAGAGGTGTCGAGCGACGTCGACGGAATGCCGGTCACGCGCCACATGATCGAGCCTTCCTGCAACTGCGGCATGAACTCCTTGCCGAGGAAGGGGAACAGCGCGAGGCTGCCGACCAGGGCGACCATCGCGAAGGTGACGACCACGCCTTTTCTCACCAGCGCATGCCCAAGCAAGGGCACATAGATGCGCTTGACGGCGCGCACCAGCCAGGTGTCGCGCTCTTCCTTGGGCTTGAGGATCAGCGCCGCCAGGACCGGGATCAGGGTCAGGGCAAGGATCAGCGAACCGGCCATCGCGAAGGCGATGTTGAAGGCCATCGGCTTGAACATCTTGCCCTCGAGG
>NZ_JADZDS010000071.1 GCF_020850895.1 Thermomonas sp.
TGGGGTGGTAACCCGAGCCGGTAACCTGCCGACTGGTAACCTTGCCCGCGCCCTGACGCTAAAAAAGCGCCGCGCTCGCGCCCCCCGCATGGGTTATTCCGCAGGAAGGGCCCATTTTTTTCGGGCCGCCTCGCTTGCCGTCACCGCTGTCCAGAAGGTAGCTGAATATTACGCTCGGATGCCGCGATTTGTTGCAGTCGATCCGATCCGAAAAAGGGACAAACGCCGGAAACGAAGGACAAACGCGGCAAGCATTACCCTAAATTGCCCACGTTTTTGGAAGGCAATCGCACGCCATCGCCGTTGAGTTGTGTCGCTACGATCTCCAGCGCCCGTTGCCACCGTCGCCACGCCGTCGTCCGGTCGCAGGCAAAGCGGATGGTGATGTCCCGCCAGCCGTAGCGCTTGGCGCGCATCCACACCAGATGGCGCTGCTCGACCTCCAGCCACTGCACCCACTGCATCGCCTCCAGCATCCGGTCGATGGCGTCGGGTGCGGGCGGGAATGGGCGGTAGACCTTCTCATCGGCAGAGAACGTCTCCCACTCCCGGCGCACGATGGCAGGCCAGCAGTTGAAGTAGCCCTGCACGCGCACGGGTGGCAGGCGTCGGGAGGTAGCGGCAGCTTCCTCGAAGCGAGCTGCCACGTCCTCAATCGTCCAAGCGGTGTGACGGTTAGCCATGACGCCGTCCTCCTGCACCGTAGAGACGCTCACCAATCTGGCGCACCAATTCGCGCTCCATCCAGTCGAGACGTTCATCGTCGGGTGACACGACCAGGATGTGCTGGTCGCGCCAGCCGCGTTGCTTGATGGCGTCCACATCCTGGACATCAGGCTGGAGTCGCCCGAGGGGACAGCGGTATTGGGGTGTCGGCACCTTCATCTCACACCTCCCGTTCCAGTGCGTTTTGCTCGATGGCCCAATGCAGCAGCGCCAGTGCATCGGCTTCGTTGTCGTCGACCGGGGCGTGGCCACGGGCACGGATGGATGCGATCACATTCTCCTTGCCTGCATTGCCCTTGCCGGTGGCGTGCTTCTTGATCGTGCCCACCGGAACGCCCTGGTACGGAATCTGGTGGTGCTCGCACCACGCGGTGAGCGTGGCGAGGAAGCCGCCGTAGGCGTGTGCCGCATCGGTCGAGACGTGGCGGCGCACTTCCTCGAAGTGCAGGCAGTCGATGCCGTCGCAGGACTGCTTGATCTCGGTGAGCCAACGCTTGAATCTCAGAAAACGCATTCCGCCGCCTTCAAAGCGTTGCGGCCGGAAGCTCTCGGAGCCGCTGGTGATGTGGCCATCGCTGCCGCGTAGCGCCCAGCCGGTGGTGGTGCCCAGATCGAGGGCAAGAATGGTGGTGGTCATGGTGTCAGTCCTCGTTTTTGGCGGGCCTGACGGATCGGACGGGTCTCATCGAAACATCCCATGAGGCGCGCACGCACGCACACGCGTAGGAGTTACGACGTAGTCCGTCCGATCCGTCAGACGCGGTTGTTTCAGTCATCGGCGTAAGGGGTGTAGGACGGTGCGGGCGGGTACTTGAGGCCCACGCCCTGAAACCCGCGCAGACCCATGCCGTTGCGCCATTTGTCCATGCCACGGGTGAGCAGCAGATCGGCAAAGCGCTTTTGGGAGCCCGTGAATTCCCCGGCAGCCTCAGCCCACAGCTTCCAGTCGTTGAACAACTCGGCGGTCAGCGACTTGGCGTTGGGCTCGCGCACGCAGCGCTCATCGAGCCAGCGGCCCAGGGCGTCCTCGGCTTCGAAATACTCCTCGGTGGCGTCCACCACGCGTTGTGGCGGGCTGAGTCGTCCGTGGCGCTGCCAGTCGAGACAACCCTGCACGGCCCACGCGAGGATGCCGTCACGTTCGGCCAGGAGCTTCTGTTGCAGGCTCTTGTCGCGGCGCTCGGGCGGCACGGTGATCGTGAAAGGGATCAGGTGCAGCCTGCGTTTCATCGCCTCGTCGATATTGCGAATAGCGGGCTTGTGGTTGCCCGCCACGAACAACTTGAACTGCGGGAAGAACTCAAAGAAGTCCTGGCGCATGAAGCGCGCTGAAATCTTGTCGCCACCGGTGAGGTTCTTGAGCTTGGACTCGGCCCACCGTTTTCCCTGTTCAGTTTCGATGGCCGCCACGAAGCGCGCACCGCGCAGTCCCGCCATATCGGTCGGGTGCCGGTCGGTGCGCGTCTCCATGAAGGTGTCCATCGGCGCGTTGGTCGCGTAGTCGCCCAGGATCGTGGCCAACGTGTTGACGAACACCGACTTGCCGTTCGCGCCCGTGCCGTACAGGAAAAACAGCGCGTGCTCTTGCGTCGACCCGGTCAGCGCGTAACCGACCATCCGTTGCAGGTAGGACTCAAGTTCCTTGTCGCCACCCGTGACCTCGTCGATGAACTGCCTCCAGGTCGGGCAGTCGCCGCTGGGCGTGGCTGTGGTGATCTTGGTCATCCGGTCGGCGCGCTCGTGCGGGCGCATCCGGCCTGTCTTGAGATCGACCACGCCGCCCGGCGTGTTGAGCAGCCACGGATCTGCATCCCATTCGTCGGTGGTGGCCGCGTGCCTGCGGTCAGCACGCGCTAGGCGTTCCACACCGCCGACCGTTCCTGCGCTGGCCAATTTGGCGGCGACCTTGGGGTTGTCGGCGCGTACAGCCGTCTGGCGACAAACGCTGCGAATCAGGTCCGTGGCCGCCAGCGTGTCTTCGGTGCGCCAGCGTTGCCCGTCCCACACCAGCCACTTGCCCCAACCAGCCACGTAACGCCAGTCACGGTGGTAGCGGCGCGTGAACGACAGCGCCAGCGCGTCCTCCGTGCCCCAAACGGATTCGTCGCTGCTGACCACCGGCTCGACATCATCGGCCACATCGTGCATCTGCAGGCGCGGGCCATGGGTGAGGAAGGTGGCGACGTCGAAGCCCTCGGCGATGGCGTCGGCCACGTCCCAGCCCTCGGCAGCTTCCTCGGGCGGATAGAGGATGTGGCAGGACTTCGCACCCGCCGACAGGATGGCCTGCGCCGCCAGCGTCGCGTACTCCCAGCCCGGTTTGTCGCGGTCGGGCCAGATCAGCACGGCCTTGGCCGAAATCGGCGACCAGTCGGTCTTGTCTACCGGGGCGTTCGCGCCATGCATTGCCGTGGTGGCCACAATGCCCACATCGATCAGGGCCTGCGCGCACTTCTCGCCTTCGACCAGCACCACCTGCGCGGTACTGGTCATGCCTGGCTGGTTGTAGAGCGGACGCGGGTCGGGCGGTGCCATCTTGCGCCGCTTCGCATCCCCGGGCCGGACCTGCTTCTTCTGTCCGGGCGGGTCGTAGCGGTAAACGACGGCGATGAGATGGCCTTGGGCGTCGAGATAGTCCCACTTCGCGGTGGCGGGGCCGAGTTCGTCTACCGGCACGTCCTTCTTGTTGGCCTTGCGCACCGGCGTGGAACGCGTACGACCGAGCAGATCGGCGGCGGCATCGAGCACGCGCAGAAAGTCGCGGGTCACATCGATGCCGAAGTGATTGCCGATCAGCGCGTACACATCGCCGCCGGAGTTGTCGGCACGATCCGTCCATAGGCCTGCCTTTTCGCCCTCAAGCACCACCTCAAGGCTGTCGCCAGGGCTACCCAGCACATCACCGATGAGGAACTTGCCCCGGCGCTTCTTGCCTGCCGAGAACAGAGTGAACAGCACCGATTCCAGCCGGGCGAGCAGTTCTGCGCGCAGTTCCTCCCGCTCGGCATCGCTGACGATGCGTGGTTGGTTTCCGGTGGGGACGGCGGTGTCGTTGAAGTCGATCATTCGGCCTCCTCGACGGCGGTATCCGTATCTCCCGCGAAGCGGCTTTGCGCTGCCGCATTGCGTGCCGCCCACGTAGAAAGCTCTGACAGGCGATAGCGCACCAGCCCACCCATGAGGTAGTGGGGAATCCGGTATTTGCTGCGCATCGCGTGATCGGCGAACCAGTAATACGGCAGGCGCAGCGCGGCAGCCGCCTGCTTGGCGTCGATCATCGGTTCGATGCCGGTAGATGAAAGGGTGTTGTCGGTCATGCTTGTGTCCTCCAGCAGCGGTCTTGCCATGCACACATCCGACATTCGAAGTGGGTCGGGTCATGGAA
>NZ_JADZDS010000072.1 GCF_020850895.1 Thermomonas sp.
TCCGCGTCGTCCGCGAGAAGGGCGACACCATCATCAAGGAGGTTCCCGTCTATGTGCCCGTTCAAGCCGATGCTGCTTGCACTATCAACCGTGGCTTTGTGCGCCTGCACGACGCTGCCGCCGCAGGGGAACTGCCCGAGCCCGCCCGAGATGCTGATGCGCCCACCGCAGGACTTGCGCTCTCTGCCGTCGCCGGAACCGTCGCTGCCAACTACCAGACCTGTCACGAGAACGCCGAACAACTGAGGGCGTTGCAGGCGTGGATCAGTGCAGTGGCATTTGTCACCAAGTAATCCGTGCTTGGCGGCCACGCAACACCAGATTGCTCCATCTCGAATGCGCTTGGCTTCCAGTCCGGACAGCGCGTTCATGACATCCGTACTCACCACGGAGCATTCATCATGAGTTACCGATTCAAGTACGCCGTCATTGACGACGTGACCTCGCGCAACATCAACGCCAGCCTGCAAGAACATTTGCTCGACCTGTTCGAGTCGGCCATGAAATCAGTGGCCACGACACTGGTGCGCGAAGCCAAGTTCGAAACGACCGACTTCGCCACGGCCAAGCAGCGCGGCTGCGAGGGCTTCACGCTGCTGGTGAGCCGCGCCCGCGCCGATTCCCGCGACGGGTGGTTCGGCGCGTTCCAGCGCGGGGACGAACGTCTTGACGTGATTGGTCATCTGGAATAGCCATCACTCCTCCGCCTCGGGCACATCCCAGTCCGCCGGACGTACTTCGCCGGTCTGGTAGAACTGCTTGACCAGTTTCACGTACTCCAGAAAATCCCGGTTTTCCGTGGCCAGCCGGTTGGCCATGTCCCAATCGATCTCATCGCGTTCGCGGGCTGGAATCAGCACCTGACTGTCGGCGGGGTTGTCAAAATCCAGCTTGATGAAGCCGATGCCGTGGGCGGCGAACAGCATCCGCAGTTCCTTCAGCGTGTCCTGGCCGCCGATTTCCGCAGCGACCAGATAGCCGAAGTTGGCCCACGATGAATTCGACACTGCCTGAAAGAAGCACTCGCGCACGTTCGAGCGGTTGATCAGCAGCTTGGCTTCGAACGACCACAGCTTGGTGCGCTTGTCCGAATACTGCGTCACGCAGTCGCGCACTTCGCGGTGCCATTCCTTACCCAAATCCTCCATGCCCACCACGTCCGGGTACAGCCAGCGGTTGCCATTGGGCCCGCGCTTGTTCGAGGAGCGCTTTTCGTCGACGCGCTTGGAAAACACGCCGAACTCTTCCCACAGGTATTGCGAAAGCAGCGGATACAGCGCATGTTCGTCGATCTTCGACTGACTGGCATCATCTGAAGGCCCGGCAGCCGCGCTCTCGACCGCTGCCACTTCCGCACTGTCCGACTTTTCCGAGTAGTAATACTTGCGCGGCCGGCCCTCGGTCGTTTTCAGTTCCGGTTGGCGTTTCTGCAAGACGGGCCGTTGCGAACTGATTTCGGCCACCAACTGCTGCACCAGCTCGGCGTCGTTGGTGATGAACTTGCTGCTTTCCTTCTTCGCCTGGCACTCGGCCGGGAACGTGGCAAACACCCACTCGGCAATCTGTCGCGCGGTGAACTTCTCTTCGGGCCGTTCCTTCAGGTAGCCAATGACGGCCTTCGCCAGATTCAGCGCCATACGTGTTCCTCGTCTTATGCCGACGCCCCACCCTGCGGCGGTGCGGGTGGGTTGGTACCAGGGTGGTAGGTCGAATCGAACACCATGTCCGCCAGCCAGCGTTTGAAGTTGGCGTTGTCGCTGAACTGCTTGAACAGTTCGGTGTGGTCGTCCAGCAGCTCCAGCACCACGCGATTGAGCGCCTTGTCGTGCTCCAGCCGCGCGTTCTGCTTGCCGGAGTTGGCCTGCGCGTTCTGATACGCCTTGTCTTGCGCCACGCGCGCCGGGATTTCCTCGGCGATGACTCGTCTGATCTTGTCGGCGTCGTGCCACTCGATTTTGCCGAACAGGTCGTTGAACTGCTTGATGACGTTCGACAGCCTGTCCAAGTCCGGCTCGCCGCCGCCACCGCCACCGCCCGGAGGCGGCGGTTCGACGAAGGCATCCGCATCGTCCAGAGCCATCTTCATCGCCGCCTGTGCCTGCGCGCGATAGCTGTCCATGTCGATGGCTTCCAGCACACCCTTGGAGAGGTCTTCCTCCTTGGGAGCGGGCAGCTTTGGAATCAGGAAGTTCAGGAAGATCGATAGCTTCTCCCACGCCGGATGTCCGTAAGGCAGGATCGCCGACAGGAAGCCGTAGCTGCGCACGAACGCCTTCGCCTTGCCTTTGAACTTGACCTGATCGCCTTCCCCCAGCTTGCTGACGTACTCGGCCACGCAGGCATCGAGAATGGGGTCGAGCTTGTCGCGGTCGGCACCGGACAGATACAGCGCCACCAAGTCATCCACTTGGCTGCCGCTGTAAACCTGCTGCGCGTCCAGCTCGGCCTGGATGTCGTGCAGCTTGTTCGGGTCGGTTTCGCCGTCCTGAATCGTGGCGCGGTAGTACTCCTGAAACGCCGCTTTCACGGCTTCGGCATTGTCGGCGAAGTCGAGCACGAACGTGTCCGCCTTCTGCGGGTGCGCACGGTTCAGGCGCGACAGCGTTTGCACCGCCAGCACGCCCGCCAAGGGCTTGTCCACATACATCGTGTGCAGCAACGGTTCGTCAAAGCCGGTGACGAACTTGTTGGCGACGATCAGGAAGCGATACGGATCGAGCTTCAGCTTGGCCGGGATGTCCTTGCTCGGAAAGCCGTTGAGATCGGCCTCGGTCTTTTTCGACCCGCCGATCTCGAAGTCACCGGAATACGCGACGATGGCCTTGTAGGGGCTCTTGATCTCGGCGAGGTAATCGGACACCTCGCGCCAGTAGTCGATGGCGCGTGCGATGCCGTTGCACACGATCATCGCCCGCGCCTTGCCGCCGATCTTCTTCGCGCTGATCACCTGCACGGTGAAGTGATCGACCATGATCTCGGCCTTGCGGTGGATCGCCTTGTCATGCGATTCGACGTAGCGCCGGATTTTCTTCAGCGCCTTCAGCTTGTCCACCTGCGGATCGTCCGCGATGGTCTTGGCGACGTGGTAGAAGCTGTCCACCGGCGTGTAGTTGGCGATCACGTCGAGGATGAAACCCTCCTGGATCGCCTGCTTGGTGGTGTAGGTCAGTTCTTCGGGCGAGCGGAACTGCACCTTGTCGCCCACCGTCACCCGTTCGGCGAACAACTCCAGCGTCTTGGTCTTCGGTGTAGCGGTGAAGGCGTAGTAGCTGGCGTTGGCCAGCAGCTTGCGTGATGCGATGCGCTTTTCGATTTCCGCGTTCACCGCATCCTGCGTGGAGTCTTCCTCGAAGGCTTCCTCGTCGGCCGCGCCTGCGTCCGCGCTGCCCGTCAAACCCCCGAGCGCCTGATGCATCTTGGCTGTGGTCTTGCCGCCCTGGCTGGAATGTGCCTCGTCGATCAGCAGCGCGAACTTGCGGTCGCCAAGGTCGCCCAGCTCGTCGAGGATGAAGGGGAACTTCTGCACCGTGGTGACGATGATCTTCTTGCCCCGGCGCAGGAA
>NZ_JADZDS010000073.1 GCF_020850895.1 Thermomonas sp.
CAGCCGCTTCGATGTCCGCACCGGCCAGCGGCTCGATCTCGATGCGGAAAAACGCCGGCTGGAATCGGCCGGCTACCGCAACGTGCCACAAGTGCATGACCCCGGTGATTTCGCGGTGCGCGGCGGCCTGCTCGACATCTTCCCGATGGGCGCCAGCGCGCCGTTCCGGATCGAATTGCTGGGCGACGAGATCGAGGCGATCCGGGTCTTCGATACCGACAGCCAGCGCTCGCTGGAGAAAATCGCCGCGATCGAATTGCTGCCGGGGCGCGAGATCCCGCTTGAGGACGCGCCGGTGCAACGTGCGTTGGCCACGCTGCGCGAGCGCTTCGATATCGACCTGCGGCGCAGCCCGCTGGTGCAGGACCTCAAGGCCGGGCTGGCACCGGCCGGCATCGAGTACTACCTGCCGCTGTTCTTCGAGCCCCGTCGCGGCAGCGACACCGGCACCGAAACACTGTTCGACTATCTCGCCGCGAACACCCTGCCGCTGCAGGGCACCGGCGTCGGCGCGGCGATGGACGCAGCTTGGCAGCGCATCGGCGAGCGCCATGAGCAACTGCGCCACGACATCGAACGCCCGATCCTGCCGCCATCCGAACTGTGGCTGGCGCCGGATGCCCTGCGCGAACGCCTCAACCGCGGCCCGCGCATCGAGGTCTGCGACCCCGGACACCCGCGCCACGGCGAGGCCCAGCCGCTGTCGGTGCAACCCGCGCCCAACCTGCCGCTGGCGGCCAAGGACCACGCGCCGGCACAAGCCCTGCATGAGTTCCTGCGCAACTATCCTGGCCGCGTGCTGATCGCCAGCGATTCGGCCGGTCGCCGCGAGGCGCTGCGCGAGCTGCTGGAAGCGGCGGGGTTGAAGCCTGCAGTGGTGGAGAGCTGGCGTGCTTTTGCGATCCCTTCTCCCTCCGGGAGAAGGTGGCGCGAAGCGCCGGATGAGGGCGCGTTGGCGCACACAACCCTCACCCCAACCCCTCTCCCGGAGGGAGAGGGGCCTGCCTTCGCCATCGCGGTCGCCCCCTTCGACGACGGCTTCGCGCTCGACGCCCCGCGCCTGTGCGTGCTCACCGAGCGCCAGCTGTTCCCGGAACGCGCCGCGCAACCCCGCAGCCGGCGGCGCGCCGGACGCGAACCGGAAGCCATCATCCGCGATCTCGGCGAGCTCACCCTGGGTGCGCCGATCGTCCACGAAGACCATGGCGTCGGTCGCTATCGCGGCCTGGTGGCGATGCAAGTCGGCGGCATGCCCGGTGAATTCCTCGACATCGAATATGCCAAGGGCGACCGCCTGTACGTGCCAGTGGCCCAGCTCGACCGCATCAGCCGCTATTCCGGTGCCAATCCCGACACCGCGCCGCTGCACAACCTCGGCGGCGAACAATGGGCCAAGGCGAAGAAGAAAGCCGCCGACAAGGTGCGCGACGTCGCCGCCGAACTGCTGGAGATCCAGGCCAAGCGGCACGCCCGACGCGGCATGGCGATCGACGTCGATCGCATGCTCTACGAACCGTTCGCCGCCACCTTTCCGTTCGAGGAAACCCCCGACCAGCACGCCGCGATTGAAGCCGTGCTCCGCGACCTTTCCAGCAGACAGCCGATGGACCGCGTGGTCTGCGGCGACGTCGGCTTCGGCAAGACCGAAGTGGCGGTGCGCGCGGCGTTTGCCTGCGCCAGCGCCGGCAAGCAGGTCGCCCTGCTGGTGCCTACCACCCTGCTGGCCGAACAGCACTACCAGACCCTGCGCGATCGCTTCGCCGACTGGCCGCTGCGGGTGGAAGTGCTCTCGCGTTTCAAGTCGAAGAAGGAGATCGAGGCCGAGCTGCAGAAACTGGCCGAGGGCAAGCTCGATGTCATCGTCGGCACCCATCGCCTGCTGCAACCGGACGTGAAGTTCTCCGATCTTGGCCTGGTCATCGTCGACGAGGAACAGCGCTTCGGCGTGCGCCAGAAGGAGGCGCTGAAGAAGCTGCGCGCCAACGTGCACCTGCTGACCCTCACCGCCACGCCGATCCCGCGCACGCTGAACATGGCGATGGGCGGCCTGCGCGATCTCTCGATCATTGCCACACCGCCCGCCAACCGGCTCGCGGTGCAGACCTTCGTGCACGCCTGGGATGCGGCACTGCTGCGCGAAGCCTTCCAGCGCGAACTGGCACGCGGTGGGCAGGTCTATTTCCTGCACAACGAAGTCGAAAGCATCGGGCGCATGCACGAAACGCTGCAGGCCCTGGTGCCCGAGGCACGCATCGGGATTGCCCATGGCCAGTTGCCCGAGCGTGCGCTGGAACGGGTGATGCTCGATTTCCACAAGCAGCGCAGCAACGTGCTGCTGTGTTCGACGATCATTGAATCCGGCATCGATATTCCGAATGCCAATACCATCCTGATCAACCGCGCCGACAAATTCGGGCTGGCACAGTTGCACCAGCTGCGCGGCCGGGTCGGCCGCAGCCACCACCGCGCCTACGCCTACCTGCTGATCCCCGACCGCCGCA
>NZ_JADZDS010000074.1 GCF_020850895.1 Thermomonas sp.
CAGCACCTCGGGCACCGTGTCGAGCTTGGCTGCAAGTTCCGTCAGCAGCGCGTTGGTGCGCTCCAGCGTGCTGCCTTCGGGCAGGTCCACCACCACCTGGATTTCCGATTTGTTGTCCAGCGGCAGCATCTTCAGCACCACCAGCTTGAACACCGCAAGCGAGGCCGAGACCAGTACCAATGCCAAGATCCCCACGAACAGCCACCGCCGCTTCCGACCCGCCCCTTCACCACGCAGGAAGGGTGACATCAGGCGTTCGAACAGGCGATGCAAGCTGTTTGAACCCCTCTCCCCCTGAGAGGGGGGTTGGGGTGAGGGTGTGGATTGCGAATCAGCAACATCGGCCGCCCTGCCCTCACCCCCGGCCCCTCTCCCGGAGGGAGAGGGGGGAAGGGAATCGAGCTCTCTGCCGGAGGGTGAGGGGGGAAGAGCATGTCCATGCCGTGCCAGCAGCTTCAGCGCCAGCCACGGGGTGACAGTCAACGCGATCGCCAGCGACAGCAGCATGCCCACCGAGGCATTGATCGGGATCGGGCGCATGTACGGGCCCATCAGCCCGGACACGAAGGCCATCGGCATCAGCGCGGCGATCACCGTGAATGTCGCAAGGATGGTCGGCCCACCCACTTCATCCACCGCCGGCGGGACCGCCTCCAGCAGCGACTTGCCGCCCCGGGCCATGTGCCGGTGGATGTTCTCCACCACCACGATGGCGTCGTCCACGAGGATGCCGATCGAAAAGATCAGCGCAAACAGCGAAACCCGGTTGAGGGTGAAGCCCATCATCTCCGAGGCGAACAGGGTGACGGCCAGGGTGAGCACCACCGCTGCGCCGATCACCAGCGCCTCCCGCCAGCCCAGCGCGAACAGCACCAGCAGCACCACGCTCAGGGTGGCGAAGACGAGTTTCTGGATCAGCTTCTGCGCCTTGCCTGCGGCACTGGCGCCGTAATCGCGGGTGATGCCGACGTGCACGCCCTGCGGGATGAGTTCCCCGCGCAGTTGTTCGATGCGGTGGGCAATGGCGGTGGTGATGTTGCTGGCATTGCTGCCCGGCTTCTTGGCAATGGCAATCGTCACCGCCGGCGCCGTGCCCGCCGCGGGGCCCGCGCGCCCCGGAGGTGCGCCGGTCCAGACGTACTGCGTGGGCAGATCGCCGCGCGCCTCGACCTTCGCCACGTCCGACAGCAGCAGCGGCTTGCCGTCGCGGCTGCCGATCACCATGCCCGCCACGTCCTCGGCATTGGCCAGGAAGCTGCCCGCGGTCACCGGCACCGCACCGCGCACGGCGTCCACGCGTTCGCCCGCCTGGCGCACCACGTTGGCCGCCTGCAGCGCCTGCGCGATATCGCCTGCGCCCAGGCCATACGCCGCCAGCTTGGCGGCGTCCAACGTCACCAGCACGGCGCGGTCGGGCGCGCCGATGGTGTAGATGTCGCGGGTGCCGGGAATGCGCTTGAGCTCGGCTTCCAGCGTATGCGCCACTTCCGCCAGCGCCGTGGCGTCGACGTGGGGATCATCGCTCCACAGGGTCAGCGCCATCACCGGCACATCGTCAATGCCCTTGGGCTTGATGATCGGCTGGCCGACACCGGCACGTTGCGGCAGGAAATCGGCATTCGAGAACACCTGGTTGTAGAGCCGCACCAGCGCCGGCTGCCGCGGCACCCCGACCTCGAACTCCACCGTCAGCACCGCCGCACCCGGGCGGCTGATCGAATAGACGTGCTTGACGCCTTCGATCTCGGCGAGCTTCTGCTCCAGCGGCGTGGCCACCCACTGTTCGACGTCGCGCGTGCTGGCACCCTCGAACGGCACGATGACATTGGCCATGGTGACGTCGATCTGCGGCTCTTCCTCCCGCGGCGTCACCATGACCGCCAGCAGGCCGAGCAGCAGGCCGACGATGGCCAGGATCGGGGTCAGCGGATTGGCTTGGAAGGCCGCCGCCAGCCGCCCGGACAGACCCATCCGCGACCGCTCAGTCACGACGCTCCCCTGCAGCCTTGCGCTGGGATGCGATCGCCGCCGTGGCTGCGACCGGGTCGCGGGCCACCACCTCGCCAACCCGCAGCCCGGAGATCACTTCGACCATGTCTCCACTGCGCGCGCCCAGCCGAAGTTGCCGCAGCAACAATCGCCCGCCTTGCACCACGTACACCCCGGACAACTCGCCACGCTGGACAATGCTGGCCACGGGTATGCGGATACTGGAGACAGGAGGGGCGCCCGCACCCGCAGTCGCGGCATCTGCCGCAAACACCACCTTGGCCGTGGTGCCCGGCGCCGGGGGCGGTTCGATCTGCGGCAGCAGCACGCGCACATTCACGCTGTGGCTCTGCGGGTCGGCAGCCGGGAACACGACGACGTCAGCCGGGGTCAGCGTGCGGCCATCGCCCAATGCCACCTGCGCTGCCGGGTTGCGGCGAATGGCGTCAGCGCGTGTCTGCGGCACTGCCACTTCGATCCGCAAAGCCCCGGGCGCATACAGGCTCAGCAACGCCTTTCCGGGCGCCACGGTTTCGCCCGGCTCCACGTCGCGACGCGCCACGACACCCGCGAACGGCGCACGCACCACGGTGTAGGCGCTCTGCTGGTTGGCTTGCGCAAGCTGCGCGACAGCAGCATTGCGCGCAGCGATGGCCGAATCCCGCGATGCCCGGGCCTGGTCGACCTGCGCCTTGGCAACGTACTGGGCATCGGCCAACGCGGTATAGCGCCGGTAATTCTGTTCGGCTTCGGCTGCAGCCGCCTGCGCTGCAGCCAGTTGCGCGCGGGCGGCATTGGCACCGGCATCCTGCTCGATCGAAGTGATCCTCAGCAACACGTCACCGGCATGAACCGCTTGGTTCACGTCCACCTGCACCGACGTCACCCGCCCCGTGGTCTGTGCTGCCAGGTCGGCGCGTTGCACGGCTTCCACAACGCCTTCCCATTCCACCACGCCCTCCCAGCCGTTCCCATGCAGCACGCCCTGGGTCGACACGGTGAACGTCGCCAGGCTCGCGGGTGTCACCGCCGTGGCCGTGGGCCTGTCGCTGCCACAGGCGGTCAGCACCAACAGCGCCGGCAACAAAAGCTGTCGTATCGAAACCATGCGATGCCCCGTCAGCGGCAGCACGAAGCGCCGTCACCACGCCCGATGCCCAAACGCGACATGACCATCGCAGCGGGGCAGACGCCGGTAAAGGCAGACTGGAACAGATTGGCGCCGACGAACACGGTCAGCCAGACGAAGTTGGGGTGCACGAAGTGGGTCAACGCCACGCTGATCAGCACCATCATTCCGCCAAACGCTTGCACGGCACGGTCGAGGGTCATCGTGAAATCTCCTGAGGTGGGTGGTTTCGGGAAAATCTGCGGAAAATCATGCTGAGAAATCAGGAAGCACGCTTCACGTCCTTGAGTCGCTCGATGCCGAGCAGGCCGAGGCTGTATTTTTCGTAGATCGGTTCGCTGGTGCCGTGGCGCATCTTGTAGAGGAAGTACTTCTCGAAACCAATCTTGGCCAGATGCACCCACTTGCCGATCTTGGTCCAGGTGACGTTGCGCGGCGGGATCTGCGGCAGTGCCACGAAGGCCGCGCCAGTGTCGCCCATGTCGGCCAGGCAGACCGCGTTCCAGGTGCCTTGGTAATCCGGCGTCTCGCCCTGCAACTCGGCCTGGATGTTGCGCACGATGGTCGTCACCATCGACTCGATCATGAAGCCGGTCTTGGGCGCGCCGGTCGGCACCGGCGTTGCCTCCACTGGCGGAATCGCCACGCACACGCCGGCCGAGAAGATCTTCGGGTACTTCGGGCTGCGCTGGTGCTTGTCAACGATCACGAAGCCGCGCGGATTGCACAGGCCCTCGACCGCCGCCACCGCGTCCACGCCCTTGAAGGCGGGCAGCAACATGGCGAACTTGAACGGCAGCACATGCGCCTCACCGGGCTGGCCCTTGCCGTCGTGCTCGACGACGGTCATCTCGCCGTCGCGCACTTCCGTGACCTTGCTGTTGACGATCCACTTGATGTGGCGCTGGCGCAGCTCGGCTTCCATCAGGCCCCTGGAGTCGCCGACGCCACCGAGCCCCATGTGGCCCACGTAGGGCTCGCTGGACACGAAGGTCATCGGCACCCGGTCGCGCAGTTTGCGCTTGCGCAGGTCGGCATCGACGATCATCGCGAATTCATACGCCGGTCCGAAGCAGCTGGCCCCGGCCGCCGCGCCAACCACCACCGGGCCGGGATTTTCCAGGAATGCCTGATACGCCTGCCAGGCGTGCGCCGCGTGCTGCGTGGTGCAGACCGATTGGGTGAAGCCACCGTCCGGGCCGGAGCCGGGCACTTCTTCGAAGGCCAGCTTGGGGCCGGTGCTGATCAGCAGATAGTCGTAGTCGATGCGCTCGCCCTTGCCGGTGACAATGGCATTGGCTTCGGCATCGATCCGCTCCACCCCGCTGCCGTCGTAGCGGATGCCCCGCTTGCCGACGTGCTTGGCGATCTCGACGCTGATGTCGTCCTGCTTGCGCCAGCCCACCGCCAGCCACGGATTCGAGGGCGTGAAGCCGAAGCTTTCACCCTGGCCCACCAGCACGACCTCGTGCGCCTTGCCCAGCGTTTCGCGCAACTCGTAGGCCGCGCTCATCCCGCCCAGTCCTGCGCCCATCACCACGATCTTGGCCATCTGTCCGCTCCCCGCTCGGGAGCTGCCCGGGCGCAGAATTACATTAGCGTTTGCTTATATTCGTGTCAACTAATATAATTCCGCCCATGAACACGACCTCTCGCACCCGCACCGTCACGACGCGCAAGCCCGTGCGCCCGCGCAATTCCGGTCCATCGGCCCCGTCCATGAACCCGGAAGCGATGCGTGCGCACGCCGACGAGGCGGCGCGGCTGCTGCGCGCGCTGGCCAACAACAATAGGCTGATGCTGCTGTGCCTGCTGGTGGACGGCGAGCATTCGGTGGGCGAATTGAACGCCCGCCTCGACCTCAGCCAGTCGGCGCTGTCCCAGCACCTGGCCGTACTGCGCGAAGACGGGCTGGTGACCACCCGCCGCGAGGCGCAGACCATTTTCTATGCGCTGGCCGACGGCCCGGCGCAGCGCATCATCGAAACCCTGCACGGGATTTATTGCGGGCAGGTGCCGGTCTGCGGGCGCTGATCCGCTTCCCGTTCATGGTTCGACAGGCTCAACACGAACGGGGTAATGCATGACCCAGCAACGGTAAATCGAACGATCCACGAACGGGAGTTCAATGGGCCAAGCCGTGCGGCGCGCAGGAGGTTTTGGATCATGCCGCCGCGTAGCGGGCCGCACCGCCGATCCAGCGGTCGACGATGCGATCGGCAAGCTCGGGCGCATCGCGCAGCAGGGTGTCGGCCAGTGTGTGCACCTGCGGCAGCAGGTCGGCATCACGCACCAGATCGGCGATGCGAAACCCTGCAAGTCCAGTCTGGCGGGTGCCCAGCAGTTCGCCGGGGCCGCGCAGTTGCAGGTCTTTTTCGGCGATGGCGAAGCCGTCGTTGGTCTGGCGCAGGGTGTCCAGGCGCTGCCGTGCGATTTGCCCCAACGGCAATTGGTAGAGCAACACGCAGCTCGATGCCGCCCGGCCGCGGCCGACCCGGCCGCGCAACTGGTGCAGCTGCGCCAGCCCGAGGCGCTCGGCGTTCTCGATCACCATCAGCGAGGCGTTGGGCACGTCCACGCCGACTTCGATCACGGTGGTGGCCACCAGCAAGTCGAGTTCGCCGGCCTTGAAGGCAAGCATCGTGGCCTGCTTTTCGGTGGCCTTCTGACGGCCATGCACCAGCCCGATGCGCAGCGCAGGCAACGCGCTTTGAAGTGCCTCGAAGGTGGTTTGCGCGGCCTGCGCCTGGATCTCGTCGGAATCATCGATCAGGGTGCACACCCAGTACGCCTGCCGGCCTTCGGCGCAGGCGATGCGGATGCGTTCGATCAACTCGGCGCGGCGCTGGTCGGACAGCGCCACCGTGGTGACGGGCGTGCGGCCCGGCGGCAGTTCGTCGATGGCCGACACGTCGAGATCGGCATACGCACTCATCGCCAGCGTGCGCGGGATCGGAGTGGCGGTCATCACCAGCTGGTGCGGCACACCGCCACGGCCCTTGTCGCGCAGGGCCAGGCGCTGGTGGACGCCGAAGCGGTGCTGTTCGTCGACGATGGCGAGCGCCAAATCGTTGAATTCGACGCCCTCCTGCATCAGCGCGTGGGTGCCGACGATGAGCTGCGCCGCACCCGAGGCGACCTCGGCCAGCGCCTGCTTGCGCGCCTTGCCGGTCACCTTGCCGGCCAGCCAGCAGATCCGGATGCCCAGCGGCTCCAGCCAAGCGCGCAGATTGTTGCAATGCTGCTCGGCCAGCAGTTCGGTGGGGGCCATCAACGCGGCCTGGCGGCCATCCGCCACGGCCAGCAGCGCCGCCATCGCGGCCACCACGGTCTTGCCGCTGCCGACATCGCCCTGCACCAGCCGCAGCATCGGCCGTGGCCGCCGCATGTCATCGCGCACCTGCGCATACACCCGCTGCTGTGCCGCGGTCAGTCTGAACGGCAGCGTCGCCAGCAGGCGCTCGACCAGTATCTCGTCACCACGCAACGCACGCGTGCCTTCCGCTTGCAGCGCCAGCCGCTGCCGACGCAGACCCAACTGGTGCGCCAGCAATTCCTCCAGCGCCAACCGCCGCTGCGCCGGATGCACGCCGTCCTGCAAGGCAGCGGTGTCGGCGCCGACCGGTGGCGCGTGCAGCAGCAGGATCGCTTCGCGCAGGGAAGGCAGCTGGAGCCTGCGCAAGTGATCGCTGGGCAGCAATTCCAGCACGGCATCGTCCGGCAATGCGTCGAGCGACTGCAGGATCAACTTGCGCAGGCTGGCAGGGCCGACGCCCTCGATCACCAGATACACCGGATCCAGTGCCTCGCTCAACGCCTGTTCGCCGTGGCCCAACACGCGGTAACTCGGATGCACGATTTCCAAGCCCTGCTGGCCCGGTCTTGGCGTGCCGTAGGCGCGCACCCGCGCGCCCGGCGTGAACTGCGCCACCTGCTGGGCGCGGAAGTGGAAGAAGCGCAGCATCAGGGTGGCGCGCGAGGCATCACGGATCGCCACCCGCAGCAGCGGGCGATAGCGGAACCCGCGCTCCACCGCCTCCACCTGGCCTTCAACCTGCGCCGGCTCACCCGGGCGCAGGTCGCGGATCGCCGTCAGCGTGGTGCGGTCCTCATAGCTGCGCGGCAGGTGCAGCCACAAGTCCTGCAGGGTCGTCAGGCCGCGCGCCGCGAGCTTCTCGCGCAGCGCCGGGCCGACACCAGCGAGCGTCGCCAGCGGCGCATCGGCACCGGTGGCGACGTGGATTCGTGGAGCCGGCATGGGGCAAGGATGCGCCGGTTGAAGGCGGATGCCAGCCTCAGCCCAGCGCGAGGATCGCGTCCACTTCGAAGGCGACGCCCTTGGGCAAGGCAGACACTTCGATGGTGGAACGCGCCGGATAGGGCTGTGCGAAATACTCGCCCATCACCGCGTTGACGGTGGCGAACTGCGACAGGTCAGTGAGGTACAGACCCACCCGCACCACGTCGGCCAGCGAGCCGCCGGCGGCCTCGCAAACTGCCTTCAGGTTGTCGAACGCGCGCCGCGCCTGCGCGTCGATGTCGCCGTCGCCGACCACCGTCCCGGTGGCGGGATCGAGCGGGATTTGACCGCTCAGGAACACCAGGTTGCCGGCGCGGGTGGCCTGCGAATACGGGCCGATGGCAGCGGGAGCGTGGTCGGTATGGATGGCGGTGCGCGGCATGTTCACTCCGGAGCGTGGGCAGGAGAGGCGATTCTACTGCGCATGCGATGGCAGGCTCACCCGCGCTGCACCTGCTGCACCACGCTCAGCTTGCGCACACCGCGGATCACCTCGTCCAAGTGGCGGCTGTCGGTGATCTCGATGGCGAAGCGCAGCACGGCGATATTGCTGTCGCGCTCGAGGTATTCGACCCGTTCGATGTTGGAGCCGGCGTTGGCAATCGCCGCGGCGACCTGCGCCAGCACGCCTGGATGGTTCTCGACCTCGATCCGGATCGCCACGTTGAAATCACCCGAGACCTGCCGATCCCACGCCACCGGCACCCAGCGTTCCGGCGACTTGCGGTAGTCGGCGACATTCGGGCAGTCCATGCGATGCACGACCACGCCCTTGCCTGCCGTGTGGTAGCCCATGATGTCGTCGCGCGGGATCGGCATGCAGCACTGCGCGAAACTGATGACGCCGCGCTGCGATCCGGAAATCAGGATCGGCTCACGCGCCACGGTGGCGAGCGGCGCATTCTTGACCTTGCCCTTGCCCTTGCCCTCGCCCCGCTTCGGTTTGGCAGTCTGCTGCGCGAACAGTGCGGCCACCTGCATCGGCATCCGGTTGCCAAGCGCGATGTCCGCCAGCAGCGCCTCCAGCCGTGGATAGCGGTTTTCCGCAAGGCAGGCATCGATTCGCTCCATCGGTACGCGATCAAGCGAGGTGCCCAGCCCGATCAGGGCGCGATCCAGCATGTAGTGGCCAAGCTGCACCGCGTCCTCGTGCTGGAGTTGCTTGAGCGATTGCCGGATCGCGGTGCGCGCCTTGCTGGTGGCGACGAACTCCAGCCACTGGGTGCTGGGTGCCGCTGCCTTGGCGGTGATGATTTCGACATTCTGGCCGCTGACCAGTTTGACCCGCAGTGGCGCGAAACGCTTGTCGACACGCGCCGCGACCGCGTGGTTGCCGACGTCGGTATGCACCGCGTAGGCAAAATCCAGCGCGGTCGCATTGCGCGGCAAGGACAGGATGTCGCCCTTGGGCGTGAACAGGTAGACCTCGTCCGGGAACAGGTCGGCTTTGACGTTCTCGAGGAATTCCAGCGACGAACCCGTGCCGCGCTGGCTTTCGACGAGATTGGCAATCCAACTCGCCGCGCGCAATTGCGCGTTGTTGCCGGCCTCGCTGCCCAGCTTGTAGGCCCAGTGCGCGGCCACGCCGCGTTCGGCGACCAGATGCATCTCGCGGGTGCGGATCTGCACTTCGATCGGCGAGCCATACGGACCGAACAGCACCGTGTGCAGCGACTGGTAGCCATTGGCCTTGGGGATGGCGATGAAGTCGCGAAAGCGGCCATCCAGCGGCTTGTAGACCGAGTGGACGACGCCGAGTGCGTGGTAGCAGTCGGCCACCGAATCCACCACCACCCGAAACCCGAACACGTCCATGACCTGCGCGAAACTGCGGTGCTGGGCGCGCATCTTGGAATACACGCTCCACGGCGCCTTGACCCGGCTGACCAACTCGTGCTCGAGCTTCTCCAGCGCCAGCCGCTGCGCGAGGCTGGCCTCGATCTGGGCCAGCGCGTCGCGGCGCGCCTGCGGGCGGCTGGCAATGCGCTTGGCGATCACCGCATGCCGCCAGGGGTGCAGGGCGCGAAACCCGAGATCCTGCAATTCGGCGCGGATCAGGTTCATGCCCAGCCGCTGCGCGATCGGGGCGTAGATATCCAGCGTCTCGACCGCGATCCGGCGCCGCGCTTCGTGGGACTTCGCGCCCAGCGTGCGCATGTTGTGCAGGCGGTCGGCCAGCTTGATCAGGATGACGCGCAGGTCTCGCGACATCGCCAGCAGCATCTTGCGGAAACTCTCGGCGGCCGCTTCCTGGCGGTTGGCGAAGCTCAGCTTTTCCAGCTTGGTGACGCCATCGACCAGTTCCGCCACCGTCTCGCCGAACTGCGCGGCGACGTCGTCACGGGTGATCGGGGTGTCCTCGATGGTGTCGTGGAGGATCGCCGCGACCAAGGTCTCGACGTCCAGCCCAAGGGTGGCGAGGATCCGCGCCACCGCCACCGGGTGGGTGATGTAGGGCTCGCCGGATTGCCGGACCTGGCCTACATGCGCCGCCGCGCCGACCGCCCAGGCCTTGCGCAATAACGCGCATTGCTCCGGACCGAGGTAACGGGCGTCCCGTTCCAGCGCGCGCACATAGTCCGGCACCGCGTCCGCATCGGGCGCGGGAAGCTGGACGATCGCAGGCTCGCCGGGATTCATCTGGCGAGCCTAACCTTGCGATGGCGTACCCGCAAACGAATTCCGCATGATCGTTGCACAAATGAAAACGGCCCCGAGGGGCCGCTTCATCGTTGTGCCGAAGGGACCCGGGATCAGTCCTCGCCCTTCATGTCATCGTCCCCGGCCACGACGTCGGCAGCGGCCCACTCCAGCGCCTCGCGCTCCTTGCGTTCGCGTTCGGCCTTCTCCACCGCGTCGACGAACTCGGAATCGATCGCACGCGCGGCGATTTCGCGCAACGCAAGTACGGTCGGCTTGTCGTTGGATTCGCTGTTGTCCAGCTTCGGCTCGACACCACCGGCGAGCTGGCGAGCACGCTTGGCGGCCATCATCACGAGTTCGAAACGGTTGTCGACCACCTGCAGGCAGTCTTCGACGGTAATACGGGCCATGGGCATCCTGCGGCCTGCGGGCCGCGCAATCGGTTCAACTGAACCTTCGATTGTAACGAGCTTGCATGCCTGCAGCAAGTTTCATGACACCCCCGCCTCTTCGCCAACCCCGCCGGAATAGCAGCGACGCCAGGAAATCATGGCATCTCCAGCCTGTCGGTCTTGTAGATCGCCACGTGCGGTATGCCATCGGCCCCAATCCAGCCGCGGTACATGCCGCCGGTGTTGAACGGGAAGGCGATGGTGCCGTCGGCGCCGAGTGCGATCGCGCCGCCATCGCCTCCGGCACGCGGGATATCCACGTTGATGACGTCGTTGGCCGCACGGGACAACGGCTCGCCAGCCAGCCGCACCCGTGCGCAGATCTCGTGGGCAGCGGCGGCACGGATGTAGAACTCGCCCCAGCCGGTGCCGGACACCGCACAGCGCGCGTCAGCCCAGGTACCAGCACCGATGATCGGCGAATCACCGACACGGCCATAGCGCTTGTTGGTCATGCCGCCGGTCGATGTGCCGGCAGCGAGGTTGCCGTTCGCGTCCAGCGCCAATGCGCCGACGGTGCCGAAATAGGCTTTGCCGGGAAGGATCAGGTGCCGGCGCTCGACCTGCGCTTGCTTTTCCTGCTGCAGTGCGCGCTGCAGCGACCGCCAGCGCGACTCGGTGCGGAAATACGACGGATCGACCAAGGTGATGCCTTGCTCGCGGGCGAACACCTCTGCGCCGTCGCCGACCATCATCACATGGCGGGAGTGTTCCAGGATCGCCCGCGCCAGCAGGATCGGATTCTTGACCCGATGCAGCCCGGCCGCCGCGCCAGCGCGCCCGGTCGCCCCGTCCATGATCGAAGTGTCGAGCTCGTTCCTGCCGTCGTGGGTGAACACCGCGCC
>NZ_JADZDS010000075.1 GCF_020850895.1 Thermomonas sp.
CACGGCCACGGCGATTCGTTCCTGGTGAAAGCCGGCAGCGGCGCGTTGACCTTCGGCGTGCCCACGTCGCCGGGCGTGCCCAAGGGCTTGGCGGATTTGACCCTGACCCTGCCCTACAACGATTTCGTTGCCGCCACGGCGCTGTTCGACGCGTGCGGTGACACCCTGGCCGCGCTGATCATCGAACCGGTGGTCGGTAACGCCAACTGCCTGCCGCCGCGCCCGGGCTTCCTTCAGCACCTGCGCGAGCTGTGCACGCAGCACGGGGTTGTGCTGATTTTCGATGAAGTCATGACCGGCTTCCGGGTTGCGCTCGGTGGCGCACAGGCGCGCTATGGCGTGACGCCTGATCTTTCGACCTTCGGCAAGGTGATCGGCGGCGGCATGCCAGTGGGTGCGTATGGCGGTCGCCGCGAGCTGATGGCGCAGATCGCACCCAGCGGGCCGATCTACCAGGCCGGCACGCTCAGCGGCAACCCGGTGGCGATGGCGGCGGGACTGGCGATGCTCGACCTGATCCAGGCACCCGGCTTCCACGATGCGCTGGAGGCGAAGACCCACGCACTGTGCGATGGCCTCGACGCTGCCGCACGCGACGCCGGCGTCGCGTTCACCACCCAGCGCGTGGGCGGCATGTTCGGCCTGTTCTTCAGCAACGAGAAGGTGGACACCTTTGCGCAGGCGATGGCCTGCGATGCCGCGGCGTTCAATCGGTTCTTCCATGCCATGCTGGAGCGCGGCGTGTATCTGGCGCCCAGTGCGTTCGAGGCCGGATTCATGTCGAGTGCGCACGACGACACCGTGATCGCGCAGACCATCGCAGCGGCGCGCGAGGCCTTCGTGGTTGCGAAGGGCTGAAGTCGGCTTGACCCTTGCGGGGATGCCGGAATTGACGTCACACCGATTGACTTGACCCGCGCTTCACCTGCGGGCTGCGCGTCGGGCGCGCAGTCCAGCCCGCGGTCGCTACGAAGGTCACTGTTCGAGATACAAATCCGGCAACAGCCGCGCCGACGGATCGACCGCATAGCCCGACAGATCGCTGACGCCGGCGTCGCGCAGCACGTCGTCGTCGATCAGGAAGTTGCCGGCAAAGCCCTTGGCTTCGCGGGTGAGGATCGCGTGCGCGGCATCGCCCATGATCTCGGGCTTGCGGCCATTGGCGGCGGACACGCCGGGAATCATGTTCAGTGCTTCGGTGGCGATCAGGGTGCGCGGCCACAGGGCATTGACGGCCACGCCCTTCGGCCCGAATTCGGCGGCCAAGCCCAGGGTCACGAAACTCATGCCCATCTTCGCCAGGGTGTAGGCGGTGAACGGCCCCCACCACTTCGGATCCAGCGAAGGCGGCGGGCACAGCGTGAGGATGTGCGGGTTGGTCGATTTCAGCAGGTGCGGCAGGCAGGCCTGCGCGCACAGGAAGCTGCCGCGGCTGTTGACCTGCTGCATCAGGTCGAAGCGCTTCATCGGCGTGTCCAGGGTGCCGCGCAGCCAGATCGCACTGGCATTGTTGATCAGGATGTCGATGCCGCCAAAGGCCTCGACGGTGGCAGCCACCGCCGCCTGCACCTGCTCTTCCTCGCGGATATCGCACTTGATCGCCAGCGCCTTGCCACCGGCGGCCTCGACCGCTGCCGCCGCACTGTGGATCGTCCCCGGCAGCTTGGGATTGGCCACGTCGGACTTTGCAGCGATCACGACATTGGCGCCGTCGCGGCCGGCGCGTTCGGCGATGGCCAGGCCAATCCCACGCGAGGCGCCGGTGATGAACAGGGTCTTTCCAGCAAGCGAAGTCATGCGTACGCGCCCGTATTGATTCAGTGAAAGTGTACCGCGCCCAACGTATCCTTACCGCCAATGCACGGCGCCTGGTTCGACAACACGCTTGCCTGGATCGGCGCCCACCCGGTGGCGGCGGGCCTGCTGGTGTTCCTGATCGCCTTCTGCGATGCGGTGATCGTGCTCGGTGCGATCGTGCCGGCGCTGCCCTTGATGCTGGCGATCGGGGTCCTGATCGGGATGGGCAAACTCTCCGGCCCCTACGCCGTGGCCTGCGCCGCGTTGGGCGCGTTTTGCGGCGACGGCCTGAGCTATTGGGTCGGCCGTCGCTGGGGCGAGGGCTTGCGCGGTGTGTGGCCGTTCCGCCGCTATCCGCGCCTGCTGGAACGTGGCGAGACCCTGTTCCGTCGCAATGCGAACAAGAGCCTGCTGATTGCCCGCTACGTCGGTGCGGTGCGGCCCTTCGTGCCTGCCATCGCCGGCATGGCACGGATGCCATTGCCGCGCTATGTGCGCATCAGTGCCTTCGCTTGCCTGTCGTGGGCGATCCTGTTCCTGCTCCCCGGCTGGGCGCTGGGTGAGGCCTACGATGCGATCGCCGTGGTCGCCGACAAGCTGGTGCTGGCACTTGCCGGGCTGGTGGTTGCGCTTGCGGCCGCATGGGCGATTGTCCTCTACACATGGCGCTGGTTTGCCGTCAACGCCGATGGCCTGCTGGCGCGTGCGCTGCGCTGGAGCCAGACCCACCCGCGGCTCGGCAAGGTGGTGCGCAGCGTGATCGATCCGAGTCGGCGCGAATCGGCTTCGCTGCTGTTGCTGGCCTGCTGCCTGTTCGGCTTCGCCTGGGCTTGGGCCTGGCTCAGCGGCAGCTTGCTGGCCAGCGGTGGCCCGCTGCGAATCGACCATGATGTCTACGCGTTCATGTTCTCGCTGCGCAATCCGCTGGCCGACCGGACGATGGCGACGCTGGCGGCGCTCGGGAGTGCCCCGGTGCTCGGCAGCGGGTTTGTCACGGCGATGGTCTGGCTGCTGTGGCGCCGGCGCTGGAAAGCCGCCCTGCATTGGGGCGTGGCGGTTGCGGTCGGCCTGGGACTGACCGAAGCACTGGCCGCGGTCGTCCACATGCCGCGCCCGCCCACGGCGGCAGCGGGCTTCGAATTCCCGTCGATCGCGGTGACCATGACAACGGTGGTGTTCGGGTTTTTCGCAGTGCTGATCGCGCGTGAATTGCCGGGACGCCAGCGCGTCTGGCCCTATTTGCTTACCGGCGTGGCCACCGCCCTGGTCGGCTTCGCCCGCTTGTACCTCGGCGCTCACTGGCTCAGCGACATCCTCGGCGGCATGCTGCTCGGCGCGATCTGGGTCCTGCTGATCGGGATCGCCTACCGCCGCCACAGCGAACGCTCATTCTGGATGCCGCCGCTGGGCTGGACCTTCTACGGCAGTGTCCTGCTGGCATCGTTCTGGTTTACGCCACGGATTGCCCCCGCGACATTGGCGCAGTTCGAGCCACCACCGCCGACGCACACGATGTCCCTGTCGCACTGGCGATCGTCCGGGCTGGGTAGCGGCCATGCGCGATTCGACCTGGAGATCGCCGGCCCGATGGATACGTTGCAGCAGCGCCTGCTCGATGACGGCTGGCAGATCCAACCCGCAGCCGATTGGATGGCCGTGCTTGGCCTGCTCGACGATGACCTGGCACCCAGTGAACGATTGGTACTGCCACTGGCACTGGATGCCCATCCGGAACGGCTGCTGTTGCGCCGCGTGGACCCACGCACGCACGCACGCATCGAAGTCCTGCGCATCTGGCCTGCGCCGACGCTGCTGGACGATGGGACGCCGTTGTGGGTGGCGCGTTACGGCACCATGCAATTGCGCAAACGATTGCAGATCTTGACCCTGTGGCAGCCACGGCCACCGGCGCACAGCTTGCCGGACGATCTGCGTTCGCTCGCCGATGGCGTCAGCTTGCAGGTGCGCATGCATCCACGCTGACGCGGTGATCGGGCGGGGCCTGCGCGTGGATCGCGCTCCGTCGGTGCGCGCCTACGCTCGCGCTTGCAAGGCAGCGAAGCATCGTCGCGGCGCGCCGTCGAACCCGCCATTGGACATGAACACCACATGGTCGCCAGCGCGCACGATGCCATGCAGCACGGCCAACAACGCATCGACATCGGCCACTGCGCACCCATTGCCCGTGAGTGCGGCGATCACCTTGCCAGCATCCCACGGGAGCTCAGGACGCGCCAGGAACACCACCTCGTCGGCCAAATCCAACGACGGCGCCAATGCCTCGGCGTGCGCACCCAGCCGCATCGAATTGCTGCGCGGCTCCATCGCGACCACGATCCGCGCCTCACCCACCTTGGCACGCAAGCCGGCGAGGGTGGTCGCAATCGCCGTGGGGTGGTGGGCGAAGTCGTCGTAGACGGTGATGCCAGCGCACTCGCCAATCACCTCGAGACGGCGCTTGACGCTGTGGAAGCGGACCAGCGCGGGCAGGATCGCGACGACATCGACGCCCACCGCCGCGCACGCAGCCAAGGCCGCCAAGCCATTCAACACATTGTGATCACCGAGCAGCGACCATTCAACGACGCCGATCTCGGCACCGCTTCGCATCACGACGAAGCGGCTGCCATCGTCGGCCAATTTTCGCGCACTCCATTCGAACGCCGGATCAAAGCCGAAGCGCTCCACCGGCGTCCAGCAGCCCATGGCCAAGACCTCGGCCAGATGCGCATCGTGGCCGTTGACGATCAAGCGCCCGCGCTGCGGCACGGTGCGCACCAGATGGTGGAACTGGCGCTGGATCGCGGCCACATCAGGGAAAATATCGGCGTGGTCGTATTCCAGATTGTTGAGGATCGCCACCAGCGGCCGGTAATGCACGAACTTGCTGCGCTTGTCGAAAAACGCGGTGTCGTATTCGTCGGCTTCCACCACGAATAATGGTCGGCGCGGCAGCGCCGACGCCTCGCTTCCTTCTCCCCCCGGGAGAAGGTGGCGCGTAGCGCCGGATGAGGGTTGGTCGCACGACCCCAATCTTGCCGACACCCCGAAATCCTCGGCCACCCCACCGATCAGGAACCCCGGATCGCGCCCGGCGGCCTCCAGCAGGAACGACAGGATGGTGGTCGTGGTGGTCTTGCCGTGGGTGCCGGCGACCGCCAGCACGTCACGCCCCGGCAGCACCTGTTCACGCAGCCACTCCGCGCCGCTGGTGTAACGTCGACCGGCGTCGAGCACGGCTTCCACCGCCGGGTTGCCGCGCGACAGTGCATTGCCGATCACGATGTCGTCGCAATCCGCCGCGATGTGGCCGGGCAGATACCCCTGCTTCAGGGTGATGCCCAACTGTTCCAACTGGGTGGACATCGGTGGATAGATGTTCTGGTCGCTGCCTTCGACCACATGGCCCAGCTCGCGCGCCAGTGCGGCGACGCCGCCCATGAAGGTGCCGGCGATGCCGAGGATGTGGAGTTTCAAGATCTACGCTCCGATCAATGAAGATTCCGCAATACGCCGGCCATGCCGACCCGCTTGCTGCGCCCAGTGCCTGCTCAACCGACCTCGTGTCCTCGCTGGATCGCCTCGACGATCCGCGCGAACACTTCGTCCAGCGAGCCTTCGCCGTCGACCACGGTGAGCTGGCCTTGCTGGCGGTAGAAATCGACCACGGGCGCAGTCTTTTCTTCATACACGCTCAGGCGATGGCGCACGGCATCCGGCGTGTCATCGGTGCGGCCCTCGGCCTTGGCCCGGCCGGCAAGGCGCTCGATGATCCTTTCGAAATCGACGACCAGTTGCACGGCGGCATCGAACTTCTGCCCGAGGTCCTTCAGCAGGGCATCGAGGGCGGCGGCTTGGGCGAGGTTGCGCGGATAGCCGTCGAGGATGAAGCCCGAGCGGGTGTCATCGCGCGAAAAGCGATCCTTGAGCATGCCCAGCAGGATTTCGTCACTGACCAGATCCCCGCGCGCCATCACTTGCTTGGCTTTCAGCCCGAGCGGGCTGCCCGCGGCCACTTCGGCACGCAACAGGTCGCCGGTGGAAATGTGCGGCACCTGCAGATGCTCCTTCAAGCGTGCGGCCTGCGTCCCTTTCCCGGTTCCCGGCGCACCCAACAATACCAATCGCATCGATTCACTCCCGAATGACCCATGGTGCCCGCCTGAACCGGCGCCCGCCGGATGGCGGCTGTCGCCGTAGACTGCTGGCATCGCGCAACCTCCCCACTTTACCGCAGCCGAACCCCAGGCCAGAACGTCCCGGAGACCCAATCATGTCCCAAGGCACCCTGTTGTACGCCCAAAGCGGCGGCGTCACCGCCGTCATCAATGCCACCGCAGCCGCCGTGCTGCAGGCTGCGCGCAAGCGCAAGGTGCGCGTGCTGGGGGCGCACAACGGCATCCTTGGCGCGCTGCGGGAAGACCTGATCGACGCCAGCGCACTGACTCCAGCAGAAGTCGCGGCCTTGGCCCACACGCCGGGCGGCGTGTTCGGCAGCTGTCGACTCAAGCTCAAATCGCTGGAGCAGGATCGGGCGAAGTACGAGCGCCTGCTGGATGTGTTCCGCGCCCACGACGTGCGCTGGTTCCTCTACAACGGTGGCAACGATTCTGCCGACACCGCGCTCAAGGTCTCGCATTTGGCCGAGGAGTTCGGCTATCCGCTGACCTGCGTCGGCGTGCCCAAGACCATCGACAACGACCTGGCGCTCACCGACTGCTGCCCCGGCTTCGGCTCAGCCGCCAAGTACACGGCCGTGTCGGTGCGCGAATGCGCCCTCGATGTGGCCGCGATGGCGGAAACCTCGACCAAGGTGTTCATCTACGAAGTGATGGGACGCCACGCCGGATGGCTGGCTGCTGCTGCGGGATTGGCGGGCTCGGGCCGCAATGCGGCACCGCACCTGATCCTGTTCCCGGAACGGGCCTTCGATAGCGCCGACTTCCTGGCCCATGTCGCAACCACGGTCAAACGCGTCGGTCATTGCGTCGTGGTGGCCAGCGAAGGCATCCGCGACGCCAATGGGCGCTTTGTCGACGAGGAGGGGCTCTCGGACGCCTTCGGGCACGCCCAGTTGGGCGGCGCGGGTGCGGCGCTGGCGACGCGGGTCGAACAGGCGTTGGGACTGAAAGTGCACTGGGCACTGCCGGACTACCTGCAGCGCTCGGCGCGCCACCTCGCCAGTCAAACCGACCTCGAGCAGGCGAAGGCGGTCGGCCACGCCGCCGTGGACTGTGCGCTGGCCGGCCAGAACGCGGTGATGCCGATCATCGTGCGCGACAGCGATGCGCCCTACCGCTGGCACATCGACATCGCCCCACTCGAACGCATCGCCAATCGCGAGAAGAAGCTGCCAGCAGCATTCATCCGAGCCGATGGCTACGGCATCACCGCGGCCGCACGCCGCTACCTGACCCCGTTGATCGCCGGCGAAGCCTTCCCGCCCTACCGCGCCGACGGCCTGCCTGATTACCCCACCCCACGCCTCCGTTTCGTGCCCCGCCGGCTGCAGCGCCGGTATTCACCGGGCTGACATCAACCCACCGCGCAGGCGACCCCCGATCCGGGACACAGGCAGCAGTGGGGTCAACCCTGTAACATTCGCGGACCCACGCATATCCGGGATGGCCTGCACGCATTCGCTGGCGTCTTATTGTCGCGGGTGCGTTGGAGGCTGGATTCCCAACCGCGGCAACCCACACAAGGCGGCAACAGCCGCACTTTCGCTTGGATTTGGTTTTTCGAGGAGCCTCATGAACACTGCACTTTCGACCCTCATGCTTGCCCTGACCTTCGCCCTCGCCAGCAGCCCCGCCATGGCCGGCAAGAACGATCCGCGTGGCTCGGCCGCAGGCAGGAATTCCAACAACGCCAATCCGACCCTGGAGCACTGTGATCGCCCGCTGGGTACCGTCGGCGTGGTGGAAGAACAAAGCGGCGACTGGTATCGCTACCTCACTTCAGACCTGCGCTTGCCGTCCACCATCCCGGTGATCCGCATGCTGATCCAGCAGTCCAACTGCTTCGTGGTGGTCGAGCGCGGCAGGGCAATGCGGAACATGATGCAGGAGCGCCAACTGGCGGAAAGCGGCGAACTGCGCGAAGGCAGCAACTTCGGCCGCGGCCAGATGGTCGCTGCCGACTACACCATCAATCCCAGCATCACCTTCTCGCAAAGCGACGCCGGCGGCATCGGCGGCGTGATCGGCTCGTTCGGCGGCAAGTGGGGCGCGGTCGGCGCGCTGGTCGGCGGCCTGAAATTCAAGAAGGCCGAGACCATGCTGACCCTGATCGACAACCGCTCGGGCGTGCAACTGGGCATCGCCCAGGGCAATGCCACCAAGACCGACTTCGCGCTCGGCTTCGGCGGTGGCGGTGGTTCCGGCTTCGGTGGGCTCGGCGGCTACACCAGCACGCCGGAAGGCAAGGCGATTGCCGCGGCCTTCGTCAATGCCTACAACAACCTGGTCGTGTCCTTGCGGGACTACCAGGCACAGGAAGTCGATGGCGGCCTGGGCCGTGGCGGCAACCTGCCGGTCGGGCAGTAAGCCAGCCAAGGCGAATCTCGGAGGATCGCCCAAACGGGCGATCCTTCGTTCGTTCAATTGCACCACGCGCTGATCATGCCGGTCCTGCAGATCAAGGCCAAGCCCAATTCACGCGCGTCTGCCTTGATCGAACAGGACGACGGCACCTGGCTCGCCCAACTCAAATCACCGCCGGTGGACGGCAAGGCGAACGAGGAACTGATCGCACTGGTCGCCCGCCATTTCGGCTGCGCCAAAGCCGCGGTCTCGATCAAGACCGGTGCCGGCAGCCGGCTCAAGCGGGTGACGATTCCGGATTGATGCGCCATTGATTGAATCGGCGTTGTCTACTGTTCGTGGATGGCCGGCGGGCAACCCACCCAGGCCAGTGCTGTCTTGCCGTCATCGGCGGCAATCCCGTCCCTGCATCGCCAACTGGGCGACATACCGCGGCAACGCTTGTGCCTGCGCTCGCCCTGTGGACGACAAGGCGTCATGGAGATAGATCCGCACCCGGCCCTGGGCGTCGTAGGCGGGCACCTGGGTCGTTCGGTTTTCCCGCCAGACCCGGATCACCGCCTGTTGCCCCGGGCAGCGTGCGCTGGGTACCCGGATCACGTCGTTGAGCAGCCAATCCCGGCCAGTGGATGGGTGGGTGCCCGCCGAATCCACCAGCCTTGCCCGCGGCTGGCAACGCACGCTCGACGGTTCCGCCGACAACGCGAACGGTTTGCCGGGATCGCTGGTGAAACGCCCCTCCAGCCGGATACAGGCCTCAGGGATGATCCGCAGGGTCGTCAAGGCGCCGTCCTCCAGCGCGGGGTAAGGCGCACGCTGGATTTCCGGAATTGGATCGGTGGCAGCCTCCGCCGTTCCCATGAGGCACCAGGCCACGACGGACAGGCAGGCCAAACGCCGCGGAAAGTCGCCTTGCATTGCTAGCCTCCAACGCCATACCAAAGCACGGAAAAACTGCCATAAACACGCTGAATCCCGGGCCATGGTCGGTTTTCCTCGGCAAACCCGTTCCTACAGCCCCGCATCTGCGCCATAATTGCAGGGTTGCCCCGGATGCGGGCACGCCATCCATCGCAATTTTCACGCCTCTCCGGGGAGAGTTCCATGCTGGAGCAATACGGTTTAGTGCTGGCGCTGGTCTGCGCCGGTGTCGCAATCCTGTACGGCCTGTGGTCGGCCGCCTGGATCAACAGGCAGCCCGCCGGCAACGAGCGGATGCAGGAGATCGCCGGCGCCATCCAGGAAGGCGCGCGCGCCTACCTCAACCGCCAGTACACCACGATTGCAGTGGCCGGCGTGGTGCTGCTGGTGCTGATCGGCTGGCAGCTTGGCTGGCATACCGCGATCGGTTTTGCGATCGGCGCGATCCTTTCCGGCGCCGCCGGCTATATCGGCATGAACGTCTCGGTGCGTGCCAATGTGCGTACCGCCGAGGCCGCCCGCAGCGGCATGGGCCCGGCGATGAACGTGGCCTTCAAGGGTGGCGCGATCACCGGCATGCTGGTGGTCGGACTGGGCCTGCTCGGCGTGGCCGGTTACTGGTATGTGCTGACCAATGTGATGGGCGTGGAGCAGGAAAAGGCCCTGCACGCGCTGGTCGGGCTGGCCTTCGGTTCCAGCCTGATCTCGATCTTCGCCCGCCTCGGTGGCGGCATCTTCACCAAGGGTGCCGACGTCGGCGCCGACCTCGTGGGCAAGGTTGAAGCAGGTATCCCCGAGGACGACCCTCGCAATCCAGCGGTGATCGCCGACAACGTGGGCGACAACGTCGGCGACTGCGCCGGCATGGCCGCCGACCTGTTCGAAACCTACGCCGTCACCGTGATCGCCACCATGCTGCTGGGCGGGCTGATGGCCGCCACCGTCGGCACCCACGCAGTGCTGTACCCGCTGGTGCTGGGCGGTGCCTCGATCATTGCGTCCATCATCGGTGCGGCCTTCGTCAAGGTGTCCGGCAGCAACCCCAACATCATGGGCGCGCTGTATCGCGGCGTGATCGTCTCGGCGGTGTTGGCCGCGATCGCCTTCTACCCGATCACCACCCAGCTGATGGCCGATTCGTCCTTCGGCGCGATGAACCTGTACGGCTGCGCCCTGATCGGGCTGGTGCTGACCGGCGTGATCGTGTGGATCACCGAGTACTACACCGGCACCCAGTACGCGCCGGTCAAGCACGTCGCGCAGGCCTCCACCACCGGCCACGGCACCAACATCATCGCCGGCCTCGGCGTGTCGATGAAATCCACCGCGCTGCCGGTGCTCGCGGTGTGCGCGTCGATCCTCGGCGCCTACGAGCTGGGCGGCCTGTACGGCATTGCCATTGCCGCCACCTCGATGCTGTCGATGGCGGGGATGATCGTGGCCCTGGACGCCTACGGCCCGATCACCGACAACGCCGGCGGCATCGCGGAAATGAGCGAGCTGCCGGCCGACGTGCGCAACGTGACGGATCCGCTGGATGCCGTGGGCAACACCACCAAGGCCGTCACCAAGGGCTATGCCATCGGCTCGGCCGCACTGGCGGCGCTCGTCCTGTTCGCGGACTACACGCATAACCTGCAAACCGCGCATCCGGATGTCAGCTTCACCTTCGACCTGTCCAACCACATGGTCATCATCGGCCTGCTGATCGGCGGCCTGATCCCGTACCTGTTCGGTGCGATGGCGATGGAAGCCGTGGGCCGTGCCGCGGGCAGCGTGGTGGAAGAAGTGCGCCGCCAGTTCCGCGAGATCAAGGGGATCATGGATGGCACCGGCAAGCCGCAGTACGACAAGGCCGTGGACATGCTGACCAAGTCGGCGATCAAGGAAATGATCGTGCCGTCCCTGCTGCCGGTCGCCGTGCCCGTGATCGTCGGCTTGGCCCTCGGCCCGCAGGCGCTGGGTGGCTTGCTGATCGGTACGATTGTCACCGGCATCTTCGTGGCCATTTCGATGACCACCGGCGGCGGCGCCTGGGACAACGCCAAGAAGTACATCGAGGACGGCAATTTCGGTGGCAAGGGCTCCGAGGCGCACAAGGCCGCTGTGACCGGCGATACCGTGGGTGACCCCTACAAGGACACCGCCGGCCCCGCGGTCAATCCACTGATCAAGATCATCAACATCGTGGCCCTGCTGATCGTGCCGCTGTTGCCGGTGAACGCAACCAGCACCGATACGGCGCAGGCACCGGTGGCGGTCGAAGCCCCGGTGGCGCAGTCCGCACAGCCGGCTGCACCGACCGAGCAGGCAGCGACTGAGTCCGCCGCACCGATGGAAGCCGCGGCTGCTC
>NZ_JADZDS010000076.1 GCF_020850895.1 Thermomonas sp.
CCATAGCGGTTGGGCAGGAGGTTGATGGCGGCCGTCAGGCTGGCCATCGAGAAGCCGGGGTTTTCAAAAGGGTTCTGCATTTGGGATCTCCAGAAATGACGAAACCCGCCAGCGGCGGGTTTTCGGGGGAGTGAAACGGCGTATCAGGACGGGGTCAGGCGCTGTCGCGCACCAGCACGCCCAAGAAGGTGAGTTGGGCGATGGCGGCGGCCTTCTGCGCGGTGGTGATGCCGGTCGGCCAGACCAGTGCGCCACGCGCGACGATGGCGTGGCGCGCGATCACCAGCGCGTCGTCGCGGTCGATCAGCGTGGCGTCCACATCGCTCGCCAAAATGCCGATGGCGATTTCGCTGCCGTCGGTGGCGTCCGGATCGAAGGCCTTGAGTTTGGTGCTGGTGGTATCGCGCCCGAGCACGGTACCCAGCACGAGCTTTTGCCCGGCGGCCACGGTATCGGTTTCGCGCGAGTAGAGATTCGGCGCTTCGTACTTCAACAGGTCGCCGAGATTCTTGGGTTGAGAGACAGTGGGCATAGCTTACTCCTTGGCGGTGAGTTTCTTGACGGCAGCGACCACGGGACTGTTTTCCGGGTGCTGGCTGGTGCCTGCATCGGCAGTGATGTGCGAGGCGATTTCGGGTTGGTCGGCACGGGCATCGAGCAAGGCCCGACGCACCTGCGCTTCGGAAAACCCTGCGGCGAGGAAATCCGCCGTGCGTTGCGACTGGCCTGCGATCAGGCACATCTCCGCAATGGCCTGCGCCTGAACGCGCCCGCTGGCGAAGGACTGCGCCAGTGCGGCGCTGGTGACAGGTGCCGGTTGCGAATCGCCTTCGCCCTGCGGCTGATCGGCCTGCTGGGCGGGATCGGTCGGATCGTGTGGTTCGTCGATGGCGACGTGTTCGTTCGGGTGTTCGGTCATGGTGTTCTCCAAGGTGAAAGAGGTGGATCGAGGGGCATAGTGAAGCGTGAGCGGCGAAGCGCGCGGCAAGGCAGACAACCGGGCTTGTGGTGTGACCTGCGGACGCTGGGCGGCCAGCGCCTCGGCGAATTCGGCCAGCACCTGATCGAAGGACATCACTGCGTCGGCCAGCCCGGCGGCCACCGCGTTCTCACCGAAAAACACGGCAGCTTCGGTGGCGCGCACGGCATCCACATCCAGTTGGCGCATCGCGGCAACCTGCGTCGTGAAAATCCCGTAGAGCCGGTCGACCTCGCTTTGCAGCGTGCCCGCCGCCTGTGGGCTCAAAGGTTCGTGCGGCGAGAGATCGTTCTTGTGGCCACCGGCAAACACAGCGGTGTAGTGCAGCCCGTCCTTGGCATCCTTGACGGCTTGATCGACGTGCAGCGCGATCACGCCGACAGAGCCCACACCGGCGGTTTGCGACAGCGTCAAACGCTGGCAGGCGGCGGCAATGGCGTAGGCGGCCGAGTACGCGGCATCGTTGGCGTGCGCCCATATCGGCTTGATCCGGCTGGCGGCGCGGATGCGCTCGGCCAACTCGAACACGCCGCCCGCTTCGCCACCGGGAGAATCCAGATTGAGCAGGATGCCCGCCACCTGCGGATCGGCCAGCGCGGTTTCCAGCCGGGATTCCAGTTCGTCGTAGGCCATGAGGCCGGAGGCGGCATCGAGGCCCAGCGAGCGTTTGACCAAAGTGCCGAATACCGGAATGACGGCAATGCCCGATTGCGCAAACGCCCGGGCCTGCTTGGGTTCTGGGATGGGAAAGGCCATCTCCCGATCCGGCAAGCCGATGCGTGAACCCAATACGGAGAGGATCACGTCCAGTTTGGGGCGCGCAATGAGCAGCGGCGTCCCGATGATGCGGGACGCCAGATGGATGAGGGGCATGTCAGTTGTCCTGTAGGTCTGGCTGTGTGGGCACTGGGGCTGCAGCAGCGAAAGGTGGCTTGTCGTGGCGCGGGTCGGAGTCGAAGACCAGACCCAGTTCGTCGGCACGCTGGTTATCCAAGGCGATCTCGCGGTCGATGTCCTCGGCGTCGTAGCCGAAGGCCGAGATGGCTTCCGAGCGCGACAACAGCCCGGCACGAATGGCCGTCAGCATCGCGTCGAATTCCTTCTTCGGATCGACCCACTGCCAACCCTGTGGAATCCATTTGGCCGCCAGGTATTCGCGCCGTTTTTGACTGAAGTCGGTCAGTGGCAATGCGCCTTCCAGCGCAGCCTGCTCCATCCACGCGCGCCAGATCGGACAGCACAGCTGGTGGACGATCACGTTGTGCTGGATGGCCTCGCAGCGGCGGCGAAACTCCAGCAGCCCCGCCCGGATCGACGAGTAGTTAACCTGCGTCAGATCGCCGGTCAGCATCTCGTAGGTGATGCCCATCGCGGCGGCCACGGCGCGGAATTGTATGCGCAGGAACTCGGCGTAGCTCGCGCCCACATCGGCAGGCTGGCTGAACTTCACGTCCTCGCCGGGCTCCAGAATCTGCATCGTGCCCGGTTCCAGCCCTGCCATCGCCGCGCCATTGGCATCCGGCAGCCCTTCGCCCATCAGGCTGTCCTCGGGCGAGAGGCGCGTGATGAACCCCGCGAACATCGCCGCCGTCTTCTTGCGCACGAGCTCAGCGTCGTCGTACTGGTCGAGTTCATTGAGTTTGACCAGTGCCCGCGCCAGCCACGGTTCACCCCGGATCTGGCCGGGACGCAGGGGGCGGAACAGATGGATGATCTCGGCGGCAGGCACGCGCACGGTGTCAATGCTGCTGCCGGTTCCGCCATTGCCTGACATAGGTGCCAGCGAACCGTCGCCCGGGTGCGCGTTGTACAGGTGGTAGGCCACGCGCCGACCGAGCTTGTCGAATTCGATGCCCGCGCGGATGACGTTGCCGCCAGGCCGTTCGCTGTTCAGCGTGGCCGGTAGGTGTTCGGGTTCAAGCAACTGCAATTGCAGACCGACCGCCAAACCATCCTCGGGGCGGCGGTAACGCAGCCGTACCAGACACTCGCCGCCTTCGAGCATGGCGCGACAGGCCAAGGCCTGCAGGCCGTAGAAATCGGTCAGTCCGGCCGCATCGGCATCCTCGCACCAGTCCCACCACAGGCTGTGGATGGTTTCGCGCAGCGCGTTGTCGGCCACCATCGACTGCGGCTTGATGCCGGTACCGATGGCGTTCGAGACGAAGGCCTCGACGCCTGCCGCTGCCCACGCATTGCGACGCACCAGATCGCGGCTTTTGGCGCGCAGTTCGTTCTGGGTATAGGCCAGCGCCGCGACCGCGCCGGGGTTGCCGACCTGCCACGCCAGCGCGCGGCGGCCACCGCCGATGCCGTCGTAGAACGGCGTGCCACCCAGCAGGCTGATGCCGACACGTCTGCGCATTCGGTCAAGCCATTGCATGTTCAAAAACCCTTTCCCGTGGTGACCCGGATCTGGCGTGGCGCACCGGGCCACAGGCCGGTGTCCACCGCCTGCTCGAAGAGGTCGCGCTTGACGGCGGCGATGGCGGCCTTGAGTTCATCGACGCTGCGGTACTCGACGGTCTTGTCACCGAAGGTCACGCGCTTTTCGCCCTTGACCAGCGCCAGTTCCAGCGCGTCCAGATGTGCTTGTGTGTAGGCCATCAGCGGTACACCGTCAGGTTGATTTCAGTGGAATCGGAAAAGGACAGCGATGCGGTAGCGCAGCTGATGTCGACGTATTGGGTAGTTTTCTGATCGGTGCTGGAACGCACGATGGCTATGCGCTGCTGGCCGCTGTTGGTGCTTGAGCGGGCGAGCGCCGTCCAGCAGTAGTTCGCATCTGGCATGGCGGTGGCGAAGGTCACCCGGTAGCGACCTGCTGCCGTCCGGGTCACGCTGGCCACGTTGTGCGACGAGCGCACGACGATCTGGCTGCCGACGTAGCCGAAGCAGACCCACGCCCGAGCCAAGCCGGGATGGGTGGCGTCGATCTTGGTCTTGACCTCCAGACCGATGCGACTGGCCAGCGCCGTGATGCGGGTGGCGAGGCTCATCAGACCAGCGCGCCTTCGAATACGGCGACGAAGTCGGTGTCGGTGTTGCCGACATCGCTGGCGGCCACCGCGCCGATGTTGCTGCGCGCCTGCGCCTGCTCAGGAGCCGTGAGCGTTTGCGCGGCATCGAAGCGCACGCGATTGTTGACGGCGGCGAGCAACGCATCCAGACCACTGGTGCCGTTCTGCAGCAGTTGCTGGATTTCCACCAGCGTGTCGTAGGCGGCATCGGCACCGCCCAGGATTTCCGACTTCAGTGCATCGAGCAGCGTGACAATCTTGCTCGACGAATAGGTGCTGGTGGTGGCGATGTTGGCGTCGTCGATCACCGCCGAGGACACCACGGCCGCCTTCAGTTCGTTGATGGCCGCGACCAGATTCGACTTGTCGGTGGTGGTCAGGTTGGCGAGGTTGCCCGCCTTGGCGCGCACATCGTTGAATTCCTGCGCGACGCGAATGACCAGGCTTTCGATACGGGTAGCAAGACTCATGTTTTCTCCTCGGGTGTCAGGACAGCCAGCGGCTTTTGATCACGCGCCGACCGGGGTTGCGGTTGCCGGAAACAGCGAGGCCACCGCGTGGGGTGGCCTCAGTGGGTGATTCAGTTGTTGTTTCAAGGGGTGGCGAACTGGCCATCCCCAGTTGTCGCTCCAGTTCCCGCCAGTGGCGTTCCTCGAAGCGATCCAGTCCCGCGCTGGACGCGGCGGCGCGGGCGTAGACGTAGCAGTCCAGCGCCTCGTTGCGTTCGCGCATCTTTTGCCACTCGCGCACGGGGAAGCCGTTGCGGTCGCGGCGGGTGATCAGTTGCTCGGCGCAGAGCTGCTGGATGAACTCGGCGTCGATCTTGGGCAGGTGGACGAACCCGGCAGGAAACACCGGGGTCAGTCCGTCCTCGCCGACATCCGCGCTCTTGCGCAGGTTGTTGTAGAGCTCCAGCTTGGCGATGCCGCCTGCCACCGAGTACACCTTGATGCCCCGGCGCAGCTTCTTGCCGCCCTGCGAGACGTCAACAGCGGTCGGTGTGCCGATCAGGGCTGCGCCGCGTGCAACCCCCTTGACCGCCATCACGCGCGGGTCGTGGCAGGCGCGCACGAAGGCGTAGGCTTCCTGCGTGGCAAAGCCAGTGTCCAGCGCGAAACGCGCCAGTGGCATCTGCGCTCCGCAAGCGTGCGTCCACTGTTCGGCCAGCATCGCGGCCAGGGCTTTCCATACCGTGTCGCGCGCCGTGTCGCCCATCAGCACGCGGTGCTCGATGAGCCACGATTCTTTGCCGCGCCCGAAGGCCCAGACCGAGGCTTCGATGCGATCCTTCTGCACGTCCGCGCCGCCGACCAGCAGCAGCCCGCCCTGCGGCACGCTGCCAATTCGATAGTTCTCCCGGCGCTCGACCAGCCGTTGCCAGTCGGGCGCTTCGCCTTCCTCGACCCACGTCTCACCGAGTTCGGTGTTCTTGAAGGTCTTGATCGCCGCTGCCGATCCCGATTCCTTGTTGACGGCGGCCTCCCACGCGGCGGCGATGTCACGCCACGCGCGCCAGCCCACCGGGCTGTACAGCGACGACAGGTGAAAGCCTGCCGTCTTGCCCTCGGCCATCGTGCGCCATTCGCCGCGCTCCAGCATCGACGTCTTGTGGTGCTCGGCAATCGCGGTGTCGCAGGACTCGCAGATGTAGGCCGCCGTTTCCGGTTGACCCTTGTCCCAGCGCAACTGCTCGAAACGCAGCCACTGCGGGTGGTTGCAGTGCGGGCACGGAACGAAGTAGCGACGCTGATCTGAGGCCTCGTACTCACGCTCGATGGCCGATGCGCCGGAGATCGTCGGCGTCGACACGATGAAGATCTTGCGCCGGGCAAAGGTGCGCGTGCGCGCCTCGGCCAGCGAGATCGCATCGCCTTCACCTTCGACATCCAGCGGATAGCCGTCCACCTCGTCGAGGAACAGGTAGCGCACTGGCATCGAACGCAGGCCCACCGCGCTGTTCGCGCCGGTCATCACCAGCACGCCGCCCCGGAACTCCTTGGCCAGAATCGTGTTGCCCGAATCCCGGCTGCGTGCGGGCGCGATCAGTTCCGCCAGTGCCGCCGACTCCTCGATCAGCGGGTCGATCCGCTGCTTGGAGTTGCGCTTGGCCATCTCCACCGTCGGCCACACAGCCATCATCGGCCCGGGTGCGTGATGGATGACGTAGCCGATCCAGTTTGATCCCATCTCGGTTGCACCAAGCTGCGCCGCCTTCATAAACACCACGCGCTCGACCGGTGAGGTCGGCGACAGGCAATCCATGATGGCCTTCAGGTACGGCGTGCGACTGGTGCGCCAGCGGCCCGGCTCTGCGGATGCCTTGCTGGAAAGCATTCGGTGCCGATCCGACCATTCCGACACGGTGAGCAGCGGATCGGGTGTCAAGCCGTCGCGCCACGCGCGTTCGATCTCCTGTGCGCCTTCGTAATCGTCCATCATCATCAATCCACACGCGGGCGCAGCTCGCCCAGTTCGATCAGGTGCTCGCGCACGGCAGCTTCCAGCGCGACGTGCATCTGGTGCGCGTCAACGCCAAGCGCGGAGGCCATCTGCCCCGAGATGCGCGCAGGCCAGTTGAGCCAGGCATCGCGCTCGATGCGCGCCAGCTTGAACACGTGCGCCACGGCCTGCGCCCGATCCACCAGTTCCTTCTTGCGGTGTGCCAGCTCGACCTTGTTGAGTTGGGCCTTGAGCACTTCGTTGACGGTGCGCGCCTGCAACAGCGATGTGCCGCCTGCCGACAGCGGCGGCGTGGCCACCTCCGGCGTTTCACGAGATGGCGGTGGCGTCGCCGATGCTACGCGCGCCTTCGTTGCAGGCGCCTTGTCGGCTGCTGCGGCCTTGCGTGGCTGCAATGTGTTTTGAGCCCACTGCGCATCCGCCGTGTCCGGATCAATCGTGCCGTCCGGCAGTGCAGTGATCCGCCCGGTGTCGATGGCCTTCTTCACGGCCACGTGCGACACGCCACGGTGGCGCGCGTAGGCGCGAATCGAGAGTCCCATCGTCACCTTCTTCAATCATTTGTTCGTCATTCCTGCGGATTGAGCTTGGCTTCCATCGGCAACAGCGCGTTCATCACGTCACGCCAACGACATCTTGAAAGGAACGCGCCATGAACCAGATCGACACCATCCTCACCCTGATCGCCCAGAAGCATCTCGGCATCGAGACGCTGGAAACCCGCCACTCGGACAGCCTGGACTTCCACGACACGGCGGTCTGGTGCCTGCGCGACGCGCTTAAAGCCGCCTTCAACGCAGGTCTCGAGCAGGGTCGCAATGCCAAGACGTCGGACAAGGCCAACACCTGATTGCGAAGAGCACAAGCCAAGCAGAAGGCGCTTGGCTTCACTCCCGAACAGCGCGTTCATCACTTCGTTATCCATTAACCCCGAAGGAGCAGCAAATGACCACCACCACCCTGACCCCGGCCCAGCACGCCATCCTCGCCAAGGCCATCAACACCAGCGGCGGCAAGATCGACTGGTTCCCCGACAACATCAAAGGCGGCGCACGCAAGAAGGTGCTCGATGGCCTGTTCAACCGCGCCCTGATCACGCCCGATGGCGAGGGATGGTGCGTCGCCGCCGAGGGCTACGATGCCCTGGGCATGCCGCGCCCCGGCTTGAACAAGATGAGGATCGGTCAATTCGAAGCCAATCTCGACCAGATCATCGCCAACGCTGAAGGCGCAACAGCCGCCACGAGCGATCCCGAACTGGAAGCCGCCGTAGCCGCCGCCGAAGCAATGTGGGTCAAGCCGCGCACACGCGAGAACAGCAAGCAAGCCGAAGTGATCCGGATGCTGCAACGCCCCGAGGGTGCAACCATCGGCCAGATCTGCGCTGCCACCGGTTGGCAGGCGCACACGGTGCGCGGCACCTTTGCAGGAGCCTTCAAGAAAAAGCTGGGCCTGACCATCGTCTCGGACAAGCCGCAGGGCGGCGAGCGGGTCTACCGCATCGCCTGATCAGAATGATCGAGAAAGAGGCCAAGCGGCGCTTGGCTTCTCAATCGAACAGCGCGTTACTACGGGTGTCACAACGATCAACCCGAAGGAGAAAGCACCATGACCAGCATCCAGATCCCCACCACCCAGAACGAAGCCTGGGGCTTTTGGGGCACGATGAACGAACACGCCAGCGCCGCATGGCCCCTGGCGATGGTCGCCATTTCGGACGTCACCAGCCAGCCCCTCGAATCGGTTCAGGTCTTCCTCGACAGCCGCCACGGACGCCACTTTGCCGACGACGTCCAGAACGGGCTTTACGAGGGCAAGGTCCTGGCGGACGCGATCAACGCAGCCACCCAGCGTTGGATGGGGTGGACGATTGGCCGCCAGACCAGCAAGCAATACGGCATCCCGCGCGGCATGCCTTACCTGACGGGCTTTGTGATTCACTGCGAGATCGTTGAGGAGTCGCTGGCCGTCTGATCAAGCGCCGCGCCATCCGCCTCGCGGGTGGCCTGCTTGCCAGTGAATTCCTCCCACCGGCGCACGATCACGTCCACGTACTTCGGATCGAGTTCGATCAGCCGCGCGACGCGGCCTGACTTCTCAGCCGCAATCAGCGTCGTGCCGGAACCGCCGAAGGGATCGAGCACGACGTTACCCGGTCGACTCGAATTGCGGATCGCGCGCTCGACCAACTCCACCGGCTTCATCGTCGGGTGCAGGTCGTTCTTCTGCGGCTTCTTGATGTTCCACACATCACCTTGATCGCGGTCACCGCACCAGTGACGCTGTGTTCCCTCGGGCCATCCGTAGAGGATCGGCTCGTACTGGCGCTGGTAGTCGGCGCGACCAA
>NZ_JADZDS010000077.1 GCF_020850895.1 Thermomonas sp.
AGCCCACCGCCAACGCGCCCTTGCCGACGTTCACGATGCCGGGCAGGCCCATGAAGGTCTCGTACACGTCGACCTTATTTTCTGCGCAGATCTCGCGCAGCCTCGAGTAGCCGGGCAGGGTGCGCATATCGTCGAGGTTGCCGCCGTAGGACAGTACGACGCTGGGGGTAAGGAGGCCCTCGCGCACGCGTTTGCCGGTGAACATGAACATCTTCTCGGCCGCATGCTCGAAACCCTTGACCTTGCCCACGGGTCCGGTCTCGCCACGGTTGCAGTGCAGGATCGGCTTGATGTCGAGTGCGGTGCCCATGAAGGCACTGAACAGGCTCACGCTGCGGTCGCCGCGGATACGGGTGCGGTTGCGCAGGTAATAGAGGTCGCGCGGGACCATGTAGGCATGCACGTTCTGGACCAACGATTCCAGGCTGTTGCGGATCTTGGGCGGCGCCTCCCCCGCATCGCGCAAGCGCGCGGCTTCGATCACCACCACGGCGGGGCCGGGGAACACGTTCTGGCTGTCGATCACGCGCAGTGAGAACGGCGTGTTGTTGCCGGCCTGGGCGCGGATCGGCTTGTAGTCGTTCAGAATCGAATAACTGGCCTGCACCGCGTTGTCGTAGATGCCGCTGCGGCTGGCTGCGGTGGTGATGCAGAACACGTAGTCGTAGTCGAAGACCAACTTGTTCAGGAACAGGTCGTGCACGTCCTGCACGCTGTAGGGGGTACTGACCGCCTCGAACGCGCGTTCGCCGGTCTCGCCGGTGAGGAAGCTCATCGTTGCTTCCTCGTTGCGAACGTCGGCGAGCACCGCATTGCCGATCTGGATCGTCACCGGCATGATGGTGATGGTTTCCTTTTCGAGGAACTCGTTCGGCACGTCGCAGGCCGAATCCATGATGATTCCGATGCGCATACCCACCTCCATCGAGTGACCATACTGGTGCGAACGTACCGCAAACACCGTCAAATTGCACCGTTTTTAAACGGCGACGGTGCCGCCACCCGGAAAAGGTGCCTGTTCAGGGGCATTCCCCGCGTGAAGACAGGCGGCGCAAGGTAGGATGCTTGGGAGTCGGTCGCCACGCGGATCCGGCCGATGCGGGTGGGGGATGAGCATGCTGACAGGGCGAAGGACGGCAAGGAGTCACGAGCAATGATGCCGTCCGACATCGTGGGATTCTGGCGTGACGCCGGCGTCGCGAAATGGTTTCGCGGCGGCGCGGCATTCGACGAAGACTGCCGCTCACGGTTTGGCGAAGCCCACCACGTGGCGGCTCGGCGCAAGATGGATATCTGGATGCGCGAGCCGGACGGTGCGCTGGCGCTGGTGCTGTTGCTGGACCAGATCCCGCGCAACATCTTTCGCAACAGTGCGCATGCCTTTGCGACCGATCCACTGGCACGCATGCATGCATCGACGGCGATCGCGGCTGGATTTGACGCACGGGTTGATCCGGACCTGCGCCTGTTCTTCTACCTGCCGTTCGAGCATTCCGAATCGATGGACGACCAAGATCGATCGGTGGCCTTGTTCAAGTCAATTGGGCCCGGGGTGTTCCTCGACTATGCAGTCGTCCACCGCGATGTGATCGCGACCTTCGGTCGCTTCCCGCACCGCAATCATGTGCTGGGTCGCGAGAACACGCCCGAAGAACAGGCGTGGTTGAACGCAGGCGGCGGGTTCTGACGCTTTGGGCAACGCTGATTGAGTCGGCGTTGCCTGCCGACCATGGATGGTCGGCCGCGGATCGATCACCGCAGTGATTGATCCGCGTGAGCTGCGTCCGGGCATGCACCGGGCGCCGCGTGTGCTGACACGCCCAGGAGGGACTTGTTCAGCATTGTCTTCGATCAACCGGGGTGCCTGCACAACCCCTTGCCCGGGAGGCCAGTGCAGGCTGTCGGCTCAGTCGTGCGGGACCGAGGAGTCGATCCCGGCCCAAGCGTTGGTGCCGCCGGCGATGTTGTAGACCTTGGTGAAGCCGAGTGCGCGGAAGTGTTCCGCTGCTTGCGCACTGCGTGCGCCGGCCTGACACAGGAACGCCAGTGGCTGGTCCTTGGGCAGGGCTTCGATTTCCTCGACGCCGTCGTCGAAATTGCGACTGGCGACCGGGATTCCCGCAAGTGCACGTTCCTCGGCGGGCCGCACGTCGACGATGGTCAACGAGCCGGCTTCGACTCGGGCGCGGGCTTCTGCCGGTGTCAGCGATCCGACTTTCGGCGGCGCGTTCGGATTGTCGATCACCAAGCCCTTGCCGCGGGCATCGTCGGCCCAATCGATGTGCATGCCGCGCGCGCGCTGTGCGCTGACCAGGTCGAACTGGGCGCGGATGCCGGCGGATTCGGCGACGATTGCGGAGTCGTCGCGTTCCGCAAGCTGCAGGCGGGCATTGAAGCCGCGGTCGATTTCGATCTGCAGCGCATAGCCGGGGCCGGCGTTGTCCAGCGCCTGCTTCAGCATCTGCGCGGCGGCCGGGGTGATGGTGATCTGCGGCGGCGTGCGGTCAGGTGCCGGCAGGCCCAGCGCCGCGTGCAGCTCACCGCTGGCGGCCATCTGGGTGATGATGTCGGCACCGCCGACCAGCTCGCCGTGGATGTAGAGCTGCGGGATGGTCGGCCAGTCACCGAAGACCTTGATGCCTTCGCGGATTTCCGGGTCAGCCAGCACATTGACGTGGCCATAGGTCGCACCGGCCGCGTCCAGCGCGCCGACGGCCTTGGCCGAGAAGCCGCACTGCGGCGCGTCCGGGCTGCCCTTCAGGAACAGGACGACGGGATGGGCGGCCAGCACCGCTTCGATACGGGCGCGCAGGGCAGGTTCAAGGGACATGGCGGAGCTTCCGGATCGCGAAGGGAAGCCGCCATTTTACGGCTTCCCGCGTGCCGGTCGCTGATCGAGGTCAGGCCACCGCGCTGCGGGGCTTGCATTCCGCACGGCGCGTGAGCACGCGGTCGATGCGCTTGAACACTTCGCCCAGGACTGGCGCTTCCGGCAGCAGGGTGACGCGGAAATGTTCGCGATAGGGCACGTTGAAGCTGGTGCCGGGGACGATCAGCACGTCTTCCTGTTCCAGCATGTCCAGCGCGAACTCGTGGTCATCGAAGCCACGGGCGGCATCGCCGACCACGCGCGGGAAGCCGTACAGCGCCCCTGCCGGTGCCACCAGCGACAGATGCTCGCTCGCCGCGCAGGCCTCGATCAATGCCTTGCGGGTTTCGAACAGGCGGCCACCGGGGCGGCACAGCGGGGTGATGGTGTCGGTGCCGTGCAGGGCTTGCTCGATCGCGAATTGCCCCGGCACGTTGGCGCACAGCCGCAGCGCGCCGAGCAGGTCGAGCGCGTGGTGGAAGTCGCCGCAGGCCAGCGGATCGCCGCTCAGCACCGCCCAGCCCACCCGCCAGCCGCAGGCGCGGTGGACCTTGGACAGCCCGCCGAAGCTCATGCAGGGCAGGTCGCCGGCCAGCGGCGCCACCGGCTGGAACACCGCGTCGTCGTACAGGATGCCGTCGTAGATTTCATCGACCAGCAGCAGCAGGCGATAGCGGCGGGCGATCTCGACGATCCGCTCCAGCAGCGCCTTCGGATAGTTCGCGCCGGTCGGGTTGTTGGGGTTGATCAGGACGATCGCGCGGGTGCGCGAGGACACCAGCGACTCGATCTGCTCCGGATCGGGCAGGAAGCCGTTGTCACGGTCGCATTTGTAATAGACCGGGCGGCCGTCGTTCAAGATGGTCGCCGCCGACCACAGCGGGTAGTCGGGCGAGGGCACCAGCACTTCCTCGCCCGGGTTCAGCAGGGCGCGCAGCGAGATGTCGATCAGCTCGGACACGCCATTGCCCACGAACACCCGCTCAGGCGAGGCATTGGGCGTGCCGCGCTGCTTGTGGAAGGCGGCAATCGCCTCGCGCGCTTCCGGCAGGCCTTGCTGGTGGGTGTAGGGATCGGTGCGGGCGATGCCGCCGGCGATTGCATCTTGCAGGTGTTCGGGGGCGCGAAAGCCGAATGCGCCGGGATTGCCGATGTTGAGCTTGATCAGCTTGCGCCCGTTGGCCTCCATCTCGCGCGCGCGCCGCGCCAACTCCCCCCGGATTTCGTAGCGAACTTCACTCAGGCGGGTGCGGGTGGCGATCTTGTGACGGGGGTTGAAGGCGGACATGGGGAAACGGCAGAAAAAACGGAGCGCATAGCCTAGCGGAAATGAATGCGAAGGGCTGGATTTGGATCAAGTAAGGCGGGAGGAAGTATTGCCATACTCTGGGCGAGCTGGCGGAGGCGGCGTTGATGGCGGGATGGCGGCTGCAGGTCTTGCTGTGCACACTGGCGCTGGTCGCCGGTGGCGCCATGGCGCGCGACCGGCCGCCGGTTCCGGCTGCAGCCGCAGCGCACCCCGTGGTGGTGCCGACCATCGCCGCGCCGACGATTACTACCTATGGTAGCCAACACGGACTCGCCGACGACGCCTGGAATACGGTGGCGCAGGACGCACGGGGCGTGGTCTGGGCAGGGTCGGCC
>NZ_JADZDS010000078.1 GCF_020850895.1 Thermomonas sp.
AAGCGTGGGCGACGGGTTTTCGGCACCGCTGATGCGGGCGCTGCTATTGCACGAAACGGAGCAACTCAGGGGAAGACTCGGTGGCTATCAAGAATCGCGCAGAAATTGTGGGTGTCCTTAGTTTTTTCCTTTTTCTATTTTTCCATTGATCCTCCGGGCGTCTTTGTATTTTTAGGTTCTTGTGCGTTTTTTAAGATAAAAAGAAGTAATGATAATACCGACTGTAAGCGCAATTGAAATTATTAACGCAATTAGTTGAACAAATGATGGTATCTCAAGCCCCCCGCCAAACCAAACAAGCTTCAAATATGAAAAATAGAATTTATAATCAGCACCCATAATCCAGGAGTAGGCAGCTGTCCATCCGAACGCATATGCAACGCCCCATACTAAGAACAGTTTCGATATTGCAATTATGGGATTATTCAGTCTTGACATATTTGCCCTCCCTGAAAACCCAATCATATGCGTTGTTTAAAAGCAGATCTTGAGATCTATAGATTTCTGGCGTTAAATTTCTTAACCTCTCACGCCCGGATCAATGGGGTCAGAGTCATTGATTTCGCCGAAATCAATGACTCTGACCCCATTGATCCAGACACCATTGATCTGCTCCCTGTTCTTTCCGGTTAATAGAGCATTGGGGCAAACTTAAGAATAACCACGTTATTTCGAATCAAGGCATAAAATACAGTGCCGATCGTACCCTTGACTCCGGAGCAATTCACATACCGCAATTGATCTCCTTCCCGAAATTCGGCCATCATGTTTATCCACCCGCCGTGCGTTTCTGGAGAGGGGTTGCCCATTAGCTTGGAGCCTTCTATAACTTGATTCGAAGTTAAAGGGATTGATATTGCACAGCCACTCATTCCCATTTTGTCAGCAAACGACGAAGGCTCATAATTCCAGTTGAATCCGCCAAGCGACGCGCAGCTCGTTGAAGCCAAGATCGAGCCAAAAAGGAGCGCGCGCAAAGTGAAATACCCGCTCCCTCCCTGGCGCCTTTCAAAAGCTATTGGCCGCATCGTTGAACGGAACCTGATGCTCCAATAGATAATCCGGGTTTGCCCAACCACGATTTGGCTCACCAATGCCAGAGTAGATTGTGTGAAGGATTTCATGGCCAAACAATGTCCCAACATTTACGTTAGCTCCGTCGTTCCAGAATATCATCGGGCCCGGAGAAGGGGATCCGTCGTGCGTCGATGGTACGCCACCATCTTCCCTTACGTTGGCGGTATCGTCAGGCGACGGCCCTGCGTATGTAATAGTGGTGATTGTTTCCATGCTTCGAACAATCGCAGTCCCACTTACCATTCTGTCAGCAATCCCTAGAGAAGGACTTCCCTTGATGGTAACCGCGCCATTTTGAGCAGCTAGAGCTCTGGCTCTAGAATATTTCGCGGTCATGGCCCGTTCTGCACTGAGTATCCTACGCCCTCGGCCAAAAACTTGGGAAAGCTTTCCGCCCAGCGCCTCGTCTCTAGTGACCCTTCTCTCTTCCTTGTCTCTAAATTCATCAAACGTGCAACTGTCCTTACCATCTGTTGTTGTGCATTTCCGCCCATCCGGATCGGTAAATCGATATGGATTGTTATTGGCATACCAATACCGATTAAACGCCCCCACCGGATTGCTGTTGGCGGTGACAGGATCGACGCTCAGGAACCGTCCGATAGCGGGATCGTAATACCGCTGCTGCATATACGTCAGCCCGCTCACCGCATCCATCACATGCCCGGTATACCCCGCACGGTTGTCGTTGGCCCGGTTCAGCAACCTCCCATAGGGTTCGTATTCGCTGATCTCGATGATAGCGCCGCTCGCGCTGGTCTTGGCAATAGGTGAGCCCAGGGCGTCGGTGTGCAGATAGCGGATCGTGGTGGTGTTGCCGGTCAGCGGGCGGCTGATCACGGCCAGCAGGCTGCCGGCAAGATAGGCGTTGGCGATGCGCTGGTTGGTGGTTTCGTCGCGCTGCCAGACCAGCCGGCCGTCGGCGGCGTATTGGCTGTATTGCAGCTGCCCGCCGGCCACGTCCTGCCGCACGCGGCGGCCTTGGGCGTCGTAGCGGTAGCTCTGGTTCGCGGTGGTGCGCAGCCGGTTGCCGTAGTCGAAGGCGTAGCTGGCGTTGTTCTTTGCTGGGCAGTTGCCGGGCGTTCTGGGTCATCGTGTGCACGATGCCGTTGCCGTAGGTGAACTGGCTGGCGACCAAAGCCGCCCGGTTGCACTACGTTGCTGCGAACTTGCTCACGAATCATCGCCAAGTGATTGTCTTGACAAGCAAAAGCCCTTTATCCACACGAATTGTGGATAACTCTGTGCATTCCAATCCGATCCGGTTGCGGGAGGCGCACGTCATGGTCTTCACGTGTCGACTGGCGAAAAAAACGCCAACCCGGGTGATTTATTAAAAATCAATAACTTAAGTGTGAAACAGACTTTACGAATGCGACTTCTGGCGTGAAACCCCCGCCCTTGCACGCGATCCATGCGGCTGTGCACAACTGGTTCGGCCCGCAACCCGCGCCAGTGCTTGCGGAGCCGCCTGCGGGTGGACTGTCAAGCCTTTTCTTCACACGGCCGAGGCCGCTATAAGATGGCCCGTGCCCACCCGTTCGCCATGAACCGGAGTCCTTCCGCCCCCTCACCACCGGCGGCCGTCACCGCCTTCCTGCGCGGGGTGGATCGGCGTGGCCGACTGTTGGCACTGGTGCAGACCGGCGACTCCGGGGCGGCGCAGACCGCCCTGATCGTCGCGGCGAAGGTCTTCGCATCGGAGGCCGGGCAATGGCCGATCGCGCAATGGCCGATGCAATACTGGCGCCTGCTGCTGTCGGTGCCAGCAATGGGCCAGCGCCGCAGCGATGGCGACCGCAGCGACGTGCTGCCTGAGATCGCACGGCTGATGCCGTCGCAGCGTGCGGCGGTGCTGCTGCACCTGGCCGCGGGCTTGGAGGATGCCGATGCAGCCACCGCCCTCGGCCTCGGTGTCGAGGACTACCAACAACGCATCCGCAGCGCCTTGCCACGCGATGCGCAAGGTGAACTCGACCTGGCGATCTGGCGCGGCTGGCGCGATGCCACGCAGCAGGCATTGGAGCAGCTTCCCGAAGCCGGCGAAGCGGCCTCTCCACCGATCGAGCAGAACCGCAGCGAGCCACGCAGCGAACCGGCCGCCACCGCAAACCGGACGGTCGATGTTGCCGCCACCAAGCCACCACGTCGACGTGCAGCCTGGCGGGCGTTGTTCGTCCTCCTGCTCATCGCCGGCATGGCCGCGGGCCTGTGGCTGCACCCGCGTGGCCGCGCCCTGCTGGACGTTTGGCGCGGCCGCATCCATGCCGAAGCCCTGCCCGCGGCAGCGCCGCCGAAGGCACGCTTCGATCCGAATGATGCCGCGCTCGATCCCGATCGTGCCCTGCACGCCGATCCGGTCGATCTCGCGTTGGCCCATCGCCTGCCCCTGCTGTCGTGGCTGGCCGCCAGCGGCGAGCCGTTGCCGGCAGCGCCCATGAACGGCACCACTGCGCCGCCCGCCGCAAGCACGCCGATCCTGGAGTCACCGACACAGCGCAGCGACGAGCGCGGGGCCTGGGCCGAATGGCAGGCGCTGACGGAGACGGAACGCAACACGCTGCGTGAAACCGCGTCGCGGTTCGACGCGTTACCGGACCCGCAACGCAACGCACTCACCGCGCGCTACGCCAGCCAATCCTTCGACGCCCAGCGCGGCTGGCACCTCGGGCCCACGCTGGGTCCATCGTGGCCGAAGGTCGCACCACTGTTCGCCTTCGACGAGCCATCCCAGCGCGACGCTCTGCTTGCGTTGCTGCGCCATGCGACGCCGGAAGACATCGACACGCTTTCACGGCTGGCGCAGTCCACGCCACCGCAGGACCGCGCCGGACTGCGCAAGCAATTGCTCGCCCTGCCGTCGTCGCAGCGCAGCGCGTGGCTGAAGGATCGCCTGCTGCGTTGATGCATCCTGCAGAACGAGGCGCTGGACTCCGAATTGGCCTTGCCCAGCCAGAGCACACTTTTGCAATTTCGATCAGGCTGGTTGCAGCACCCGCCGGGTGGCGGTGAAGCCGCCACCGAAGCGCGCCATGCCGTCGGCACGCAGGCGCGCCGCGTGCTGGTCGAAGTAATCCTGCAAGGCGGCGGCGTCACGCAAGCGGTAGTGCACGCAGAGCGCGATGCGGCCTGCGGCCGGGGCGGGATCGGGCACATCGAACACCCGCGCATCGATGAAGCCCGGCAGCGCCAGGATGTCATCGACATGGGCCCGCAACCAGTTGCGGTATTCGCTCGCGATCATCGCGTCCAGATCGATGTTGACTTCGTAGACGACGACGGCGCTCACATTTCCACCAATCCAACCAGGGCCGATGCCGTCACCGCCACGCCCAGCAGCATGGTGTAGACCGCACCCAGGGCACCGAACTTCAGCAGGGTCATCGGCCAGCCCTGCGCATACACCCGCTTTTGCATGCGCAGCAGGTAGACCAGCGTCCACGCCAGCAACAGTGCAATCACGCCGCCGAACAGGGTGTTCAGCCAGGTACCGTCCGGCGCGAAGGTGGATGCCGGCACCGTGGCCAACAGGATCAGCAGCAAGGACAGGCACAGGAAGGCGTGACTGTGCAGGGCCACGACCAGATGCTCCATGTACAGCCGCCGCTTGAACAGGTAGGCCAACTTCAGCAGCAGGGCGAACACCGGCACCAGCACGAACAAGGCGGTGGGAATGACCGAGAGCACCGCATCCTTGAACGCACCCGGATCGCGTTCGAGGCGGGCCACGTTGTCGCTGCCGCGCTGCGCCTGCGCGTTGAGCCAGCGGTTGGCGAAGCCCGGCAGCCAGGCGATGGCGATGGGGTTCTTGGTGGCGTCCCACGGCTTGCCGCCGACCACCACGGCGGGTTCGTGTTCCGGTGCCGAACGCGAGGGTGATGCGGCTCCAGCCCTGTTGCCCTGAAGTGCACGAATGCGTGCATCGGCGGCATCGCGGATGTGCTGCTCGGCAACCTGGATGCCGGCCGCACCGATGGCGCTGGCCGAACCGGCCATGTCCCGTCGCGATTGTTCCAGTTGCGCCAATTGCTCGTCACGCAGCTTCACCACCGCTGCCACCGTGCTCACCTGCGCGAAGGCGTCCTGCATGCCGGCGTTCTTGTCGGGGCCGCCAACTTGCACCGTCATCCGCGCCACGAAGAACGCCAGCACGGCGAGGAAGAAGAACAACCGGAACGGGGTGACATAGCGCACCTGCCGACCCGCGAAATACTCCACGCTCAGGAAGCCAGGCCGCAGGTACAAGGGCAGCAGCGTGCGGACGATGCGCGCATCGAAATCGAACACGCTGTCCAGCAGGTCGCCGAGCACGCTGCCCAGCGGACGCATCAGGCCTTTGACCGGCTGCCCGCAGGCATGGCAATGCGGGCCATGCAGCACCTCATTGCAGTTGCGGCAACGCGGCTGTGGTTCCGCTGTGGGCGCAGGTGTCGATTCGGCTTCGGTCTGCATGCGGATAAAATGACAGGCCGCGCGCGGCCGCGCCAGCGCGCCATGTCTTCGAATCATGCATACCCTTGAAACTCGCTCCCACTTCCGCCGCGAAGTGGGCCGGACGGCCCGCCTTGCCGGACCGCTTGCGGCCGGGCATCTCTCGTCCGGACTGGTGAGCTTCGTCGACGCGCTGATCGCAGGCCACCACGGCACCGCCACGCTGGCGGCGGTCTCGGTGGGCACGGCGCTGTTCTGGCTGCCGATGCTGGCGCCGATGGGCACCTTGATGGCCTTGCCGCCGGCGGTATCGCAACTCGACGGTGCAGGTCGGCGCGCCGACATTGGACCACTGTTCCGACAGGCGCTGTGGCTGGCGGTGTTTCTTGGGCTGGTGCTGTTCGCCCTGCTCAGCCTGGCACCGCAATTGCTGGGCCTGATGGGGATCACGCCTGCGATCGTGCCGGAGGTCACCGCCTTCCTGAACGCCGTGCGCTGGGGCATTCCCGCCTTCACCCTGTACCTGTGCATGCGCTACCTCAGCGACGGCATGCACTGGTCGCTGCCAACCATGCTGTTGGGCTTCGGTGGCCTGTGCGTGCTGGCGCCGGTCGCCTACGTGCTGACCAATGGACTGTTCGGGCTCCCCGAGTTGGGCGCAGAAGGCATCGGTCTCGCCACCAGCCTGATGTTCTGGCTGCAGGCGCTGGGCTTCGCGCTGTATCTGGCGCGCAGCATGCGCTTCGCCGGCCTGCGCCTGTTCGCGCAATGGGACTGGCCGCGCTGGCACACGCAGCGCGAGCTGCTGCGCACCGGGCTGCCCATCGGCGTCACCATCACCATGGAAGGCGGGCTGTTCGCCGTCACCGCGCTGCTGATCGGCCGTCTCGGCGAAGTGCAGGTGGCCGCACACCAAGTGGCCCTGAACGTGGCGTCGATGTGCTTCATGCTGCCGTTCGGGATCGCTGAAGCCACCACGGTGCGGGTGGGCCACGCATTCGGACGCAGCGACCGCGACGGGCTGCGCCGTGCGGCCTTCGCCGGCTTCGCGCTGATGCTGTGCACGCAGACCGCCTCGGCCTTGCTGCTGCTGTTTGGCCACGGCGCGGTGGCCAGCCTCTACAGCGCCGATCCCGCGGTGATTGCCCTGGGCGGCTCGCTGCTGCTGTACGCCGCGCTGTTCCAGTTCCCGGATGGCGTGCAGGTGGTCTCTGCCGGTGCCCTGCGCGGACTCAAGGACACCCGCGTGCCGATGTGGCTGGCGGTGATCGCCTATTGGGGTGTCGGCATGCCGATTGGCGCCGGCCTGGGCCTGGGCCTCGGCTGGGGACCCCGTGGCATGTGGCTGGGCCTGACCGCTGGTCTCAGCATGGCGGCGGTCCTGCTCGCCTTCCGCTTCCGGAACAGCAGCCGCACCATCGTGCTGCCGGAGGCGGCATCACCGGATGGATCGTCACCATGACCGATGCCGCATGAGCCGCGGCCCGCAAACCGCTAAAATCCACGCCATCCTTTGCCTGCCAGCGGCTCCCGCCGCCGGGAACCCGCCATGAACGAACCCCGCCGCCACGGCCCGATCGCCAGCTTGGTCATCGGTGTCTGGAACGCCGTCAACTTCACCCGTCGACTGGTGTTGAACCTGCTTTTCCTGCTCGTCCTCGTGATCCTGCTGGCGGCACTCCTGCACGACCGCGAACTGGCGTCGATCGAGGCGAACACCACCCTGGTGATTGCCCCGCGTGGCCAGATCGTCGAGCAATTCACCTGTGATGCGTTCAGCCGATTCATGGCGCGAAACAGTGAATCCGATGGCTGCCGGGAAGTGCGCCTGCGCGACCTGCTGTCCGCGCTCGACGCCGCCCGCACCGATCCAAACATCAAACGCGTTGCGCTGTATCTCGATGAGCTTGGCCCCAGCGGCTTCGCCTCGCTGCGCGACGTGGCCGCTGCGCTGGCCGCCGTGCGCGCGGCACACAAGCAGGTAATCGCCTACGGCGACAACTACACGCAAGGCCAGTACATGCTGGCCGCGCAGGCCGATGAAATCTACCTCGATCCGATGTCGCAGGGTGGGGTCATGCTCGAGGGTCTGGCCTCCTACCGGCAGTATTTCCGCACCGCACTGCAGGACAAGCTCGGTGTCGATGTCCGCCTGTTCAAGGTCGGCGAATTCAAGTCCGCCGCAGAGCCCTTCATCCTCGACGCGGCCTCACCGGAGGCGAAGGAAGCCGACCTGTTCTGGATGAACGACATCTGGCAGCGCATGCTCGCCGACGTCGGCAAGGCGCGCGGGCTTCCACCCAGTGCCTTGAAGGCCTACGCCGACACCTTGCCGCAAAACGCGGTGGCCGCGCAGGGCGATCTTGCCCGGCTCGCGCTGGACCACAAGCTGGTGACAGGCCTGAAGACGCGCGAGGAAGTCGATGCCCTTCTGGGCGAACGCGGTGCCGCCGATACCGATGCGGAAGGCGGTTTCCGGCAGATCGGGCTGGACGATTACGTCGCCCGCCTTGCAGTCGACAGCGCCCGGCCCGACGCACGGCCGGCGGTGGCCGTGGTGGTCGCCGAAGGCGAGATCGCCGGCGGCACGCTGCCGCCGGGGAAGATCGGCGGCGATTCCACCGTCGACCTGCTCGAGCAGGCGCGCACTGACGACGCCATCAAGGCGGTGGTCCTGCGGGTGAACTCGCCAGGCGGCGAAGTCTTCGCCTCCGAGCAGATCCGCCGTGCTGTGGCGGCATTGAAGGCGGACGGCAAGCCGGTGGTGGTGTCGATGGGCGATGTCGCCGCCTCCGGTGGCTACTGGATCAGCATGAATGCCGACCGCATCTATGCCGACCCGTCGACGATCACCGGATCGATCGGCATCTTCGGCCTGTTCCCGAGCATCGACCGCACGCTTGACCGCGTCGGCGTGCACACCGACGGCGTGGCCACCGCGCCCTTCGCCGGCGCGTTCGATATCACCCGGCCGCTGGATCCGGCCATGGCCGACACCATCCAGGCCGTGATCGACAAGGGCTACCGCGACTTCACCGGGCGCGTGGCCAAGGCGCGCGGGCGCAGCTTGGCGCAGATCGAGGCGGTGGCACAGGGACGCGTGTGGTCAGGTGCGCAGGCGAAGGAACGCGGGCTGGTGGATGCCTTCGGCGGCCTGCGCGAAGCCGTGGCCGACGCCGCTGCACGCGCCAAGCTCGGCAAACCGAACGCATGGCAGACGCGCTGGATCGAAGCCGGCGGAAAGGCTTTGCCGCAGTGGCTGGACACCATGCTGGAGAGCCGGGTCGGTGCGAACCTGCTCGCAGACACCGGCCCGCTGGCCTCCTTGCTGGTCGCGCGCACGCGGGAGCCCGCGCTGCTGCACTTCGTCCGCAACGCACTTGCGCAGCAAGGCCGTGGCCACGTCACTGCATTGGCGTACTGCTTCTGCAGCTTGCCGCAGTAAGCCGCACGCCAAGGATTACTGCGCTGCCTGATCCAGCTGCGCCTTCTCTTGCGCCGCCGCATCTTCGGTTTGCGCGGCGGCATTGCGCGCCGCGTCCTTGTAGCCGTTGGCGGTTTCACTGATTGGCGACGTCGTGTCGGCTTCTGCAGCCGGGGACGCCGCCTGTGGTTCCGGAGTCCGGGCCGGTTGCGGCGCCGGCTCCGGGCTGCAGGCAACCAGCGACAGGCAAAGCAACGGGAGCATCCACTGGATTCGCACGGCCGTTCTCCTGGCAGGCAGTAACTTATCCTACGTCCATTGCCACGTCCGGAGCGCAAGCCCCATGCAATCACACCGCTGGACTCTTTCCGGCCAGCGCGCGCTGGTCACCGGCGCCAGTGCCGGGATTGGTTTCGCCATCTGCCGCGAATTGCTCGATTTCGGCGCACAAGTCCTGATGGTGGCGCGTGATGCCGAAGCACTGGAAACGGCGCGTGCCGAACTGGAGGACGAATTCCCCGGCCCCGAGGATGCGGTGCTGGCATTGCCGGCCGATGTCACCGACGAGGAGCAGCGCAGCGAAATCATCGACTGGGCCAGTGACCGGGGTGGGCTGCACATCCTCGTCAACAACGCGGGCGGCAACCTCACCCGCCCGGCACTGGACTACGGCGAAGACCAGTGGCGCGGGATCTTTGAATCCAATGTGTTTTCCGCCTTCGAACTGAGTCGCCTCGCCCACCCGTTGCTGGCGAAACACGCCAACTCCAGCATCGTCAATGTCGGCAGCGTCTCCGGCTTGATCCATGTCCGCACCGGCGCGCCCTACGGCATGAGCAAGGCCGCGCTGCACCAGATGACCCGCAACCTCGCCATCGAATGGGCTGAAGACGGCATCCGCGTCAATGCGGTGGCGCCGTGGTACATCCGCACCCGCCGCACCAGCAGCAAGCTGGCCGATCCCGATTACCTCGACGAAGTGCTGCTGCGCACGCCGATCGGCCGCGTCGGCGAACCCGAGGAGGTGGCCGCGGCGGTGGCCTTCCTGTGCCTGCCGGCGTCCAGCTACGTCACCGGCGAATGCATCGCGGTGGACGGCGGGTTCCTGCGCTACGGATTCTGAATCCACCCTGTGCCCGGAAAACGCATGGGCCCATTGACGGGTTGAAACCTGTTCTCCTCCAAGCCTATTGTGGCAGGGTCGGACGTCCGTTCGGACGGTTGTCCCGTGCCTAACCCAACCTGACCCAAGGATCCTCCCGCATGAAGAAGTGGCTCGCATTGGCTTTCCTGGCTTCGATGGCATCAACAGCACACGCGGAAAACGTAGGCGCCTTCGTCGGCATCACCTATGGGTTCGGTTCCGACGCCGGGATTGGCTTCACGATCCAAGCCACTTCGACGCAACGGCGTGACCACGCCATCGTTGCGGCGGGGATCAGTTTCTATCCCAATTCCAACCAGAAGATCGGCATCCCGGTGGGCTTCGGCTATCAAGGAACGAACGTCGGTGCCCTATTGAGCTATGACTTCCTGACCCAGGGCGCTTCAGTCAGCGGGGGCTATGCCAGCACGCGGAACCATCGCGTGACGGTGGTACCTCCGACGACACCGCCAACGACCCCGCCAACCGGCGGTGGTGGCAACGGCGGCACCTGAACCCAGAAAACTGCCGAACCCTTGGCCTGTCGCCGGGGGTTCGGTCACTTTCAGCAGGTGGCTCCCTGGATCGCCTTCACGCCCAAGGAGGTGTTTCGTGCGCATCCAGACCACGCTGCTAGGAATCTTCCTGCTGTTCCCGGCTTCAGGGAGCCTTGCCCAGTCAATTCGCGTCGGCGAGCATGACCCGGCGATACCGATCACGCCGATCGACCGAGCCGCGCTCTCCGGGGTCAACCTGCGCAACGTCGGCCCCGACGAGTTGATCCTCACGCTCACGCGAAGGGCAGCGGGCGAAGAGGATTACTACCGAAGCGCGCGGCTCCGCCCGGGGGAGCGCATCCTGTTTGATGTTCCCAATCTCCCCCTCCTGCGCCTCGTCATCCTGAGGTATGGCGACGTCATGGACTCGGTAGGCGCGGAGGAGCGGGAGCGGCTGGAGCGAATCGAGCCCAGCGATAACCGTCGGTCAGGACGCCGTGGCGCCGCGCTGGCGTTGGGCCTTGGACTGGCCTTGGCCGGCGACCGCGACAGGGCTCGTGGTGACCAGGATGAACATGCAGAGGAACGCCCGCATCCGGGCGACGACTCTCCCCGCGATCACCACCCTCCGTCCGAAGAACACCCCCGCGACGACAGGGAAGTGCCCACCCACGGCAATGGTCGTGAAGACGATCGCCGCTCCGGGCAAGGCAGTGATTTGGGCCGTGTCGGTGGCGCCATCGTGCTTGGCACTCTGCTGTCTCAGGGGCGCAGGGATTCCCAGCCCGGTCAGGAACGACCGCAGCAGACGCAAGACGACACCTTCGCCGGCGCGGTGGTGTTGCTCGAGGCGGCAGATGGCGCAGGGACACGGGTCGTCCATGGGCTTGAAGCCGGCACGACGGTCGTCGATGCGCCCACCAAGGAGGGGCAGAACCGAGCGAACCAGCTCGCGACCACGGAACACTCTGCGCCCGACGGCAGTTCGAGTTCGAGTACGACCGCGCCATGTTATTGCGGTCCGGATGTCACGGCGGCCTATGTCGAATCCATCAAGCGTGCACGCGATCGCGTCCTCCAGCTTCCAGACTCGGAAACTGGCCTCTGGGATGCAGTTTGGTTCATGGCCCGCAACGGCGGCAGTATCGACCTCATGGCAAGGCCTGCCCGTCGACCCGGCATCAGCAGGGATGCTGAAATCTCCGAATCTGACGTGCTCTGCCCGTCCGGCCCCTGCGCAGACCTCCCGCCGATCGGCGGTCCGACGTTTCGCTTGTTCGGCTACTGTTTTCCGAAACATGTCGGCAACGACATCATGTACGGGTACGTGGCGACCATGCTGAACCTGCCTTGGCCAGTTCAGACCGCAGGAGGGTACTACGCGGACTTCGCCAGTTATCGCTCGATCGATCCTCCCGCCTCCCGGTCGGCCTACAAGATCGGCAACTACATCGCCGAACTGGAGCTTGACGATTATTCCATTGAGAGCATCCGCGAAAAATTCCTCGACGCCTGGAGGTTCAGGGACCGCGGCAGCTCCGTCGACGCAATCCAGCGGGCCTATCCGGCGTTGGCCCAATGCGAGATTTGCCCGGCCGATCGTGTCGAAGCGGGTTCATTTCTTCGTGACTGGACGACCTCCGAATGGTCCCTGGAAAACAACGGAAAGTATCCCTATCAGCCAACGATCCCCAACCGGGGCAATTGAGTGTGCAGCGGGTGATTCCACTCGATCAAGGAACCGGACATCGTCGTGCCGTCAGGCAGAACTCCTGGCCGGCCCCTGCGTCCACACGACCCGGAGGGTTCGGGACGTCGAGATCGGGCTGATATGACGAGGTTCATGATCGCCCCGGCGCGCTATGCTCTCGCCAGGGCCGTCAGGTGGTCCCCACGTGCGGGGACGGAGGGTGTGGGATGCAGAACGACACGCTGGGGAAGAAGATCGCAGACCTGCACACCCGCATCCAGGGCCAGATGGGCAACGTGGATCGCATCGGGATCGCCCTATACAACCCCGAAAGCGATCAACTCAACACGTTCATGCTCAGCCCCGACGGCACAATGCCGCCGGATCGATTCCAGATGCACTTGGCCGACGTGCCCTCCCTGATGGACCTGCATCACAGGCATCTGAGCCGCACGATCGATGACTTGGACGCGCTGGCGGATCCGCCGGGCGAGTGCGCCCGCCGCAGCCTCGCCGCCGGCTACCGTTCCAGCTACACCAGCCCCCTGTATGCACACAACCGATTGCTGGGCTTTCTGTGCCTCGACTCCGCCCAACCGGGCTATTTCCGGCAAGACATGCGGATTGAGCTGGACACCTACGCGCAGCTCATCGCATCGCTGATTTCCAGCGAGCTGTACAGCACCCGTGCCCTGCGCAGCGCAGTGGCATTGACCCGTGAACTGGGTCGCCACCGCGACGAGGAAACCGCGGGCCACGTCAGCCGCGTGGCCCACTACACCCGCACCATCGCGACGGCGCTGGGCCCCGACGCGGGGCTGGACGATGAAGACATCGAGTTCCTGTTCCAGTTCGCCGGCCTGCACGACATCGGCAAGATCGCCATTCCGGACCACATCCTGCAGAAACCGGGCAAGCTCACCGCAGAGGAATACGCCCTCGCGCAATCACATGTGCAGAAAGGCGGCGAAATGATCGCGGTGATGCTGCGCGAATTCGACCTCGACCACGACCGCCATGCACAAATGCTGTGCGACGTGATCAACTGCCACCATGAACGCTGGAACGGCAGCGGCTACCCACGCGGACTGGCGGCCGAAGCCATCCCGTTGGCGGGTCGGATCGTGGCGGTGGCCGATGTGTTCGATGCCCTGACCAACCCACGTCCCTACAAGCAGGCGTGGTCGCTGGACCAAGGGTTCGACTACCTGCGCACCCATGCCGGCAGCCAGTTCGATCCGCGCTGCGTGGCCGCCGTGGAACGCTGTGAAGCGCAATGGCGAGGGATCTACGTACGCTTCCACGAGCCACCGGTCATCCCCGTCCATCCGGCGGCGTAAGCACACGCCGGGTCCGCAAACCTCCGCCACGGTTCAACTCGACGCCAGCGCCTCTGGCAGCGCGGCTCAGGCCTCGCGTCGGTGCTTCACCAGCGATTCCACCACCGACGGGTCGGCCAGGGTGCTGGTGTCACCGAGTTGGTCGGGTGCGTTCTCGGCGATTTTCCGCAGGATCCGGCGCATGATCTTGCCGCTGCGGGTCTTGGGCAGGCCTGGCGCCCACTGCAGGAAATCGGGCGTCGCAATGGGGCCGATTTCCTTGCGCACCCAGGCGATCAGTTCCTTGCGCAGGGCTTCACTTTCCGCGATGCCAGCCTTGAGGGTGACGTAGGCATAGATGCCCTGACCCTTGAGGTCGTGCGGGAAGCCAACCACCGCCGCTTCGGCCACCTTGTCGTTGAGCACCAGCGCGCTTTCCACCTCGGCGGTGCCGATGCGATGGCCGGAGACATTGATGACGTCATCGACGCGGCCGGTGATCCAGTAATAGCCATCACCATCGCGGCGGCAGCCATCGCCGCTGAAATACATGCCCGGATAGGCCTTGAAATAGGTGTCGATGAAGCGCTGATGGTCGCCATACACCGTGCGCATCTGCCCCGGCCAGGAATCCAGCATCACCAGGTTGCCTTCGGCCACGCCGTCCAACAGCTTGCCTTCGGCATCGACCAGCGCCGGCCGCACGCCGGGCAAGGGCAAGGTGGCCGAGCCGGGCTTGAGGTCGGTGGCGCCGGGTATCGGTGAAATCAGGATGCCGCCGGTTTCGGTCTGCCACCAGGTGTCGATCACCGGGCAGCGGCCCTCACCGACGATGTCGTGATACCAGCGCCACGCCTCCGGATTGATCGGCTCGCCGACGCTGCCGAGCACCCGCAGCGAGGCGCGCGAGGTCGCCTTGACCGGGCCATCGCCCTCGCGCATCAGGGCGCGGATCGCGGTGGGCGCGGTGTAGAAGATGCTGACTTGGTGCTTGTCGACCACCTGCCAGAAGCGCGAGAAATCAGGGTGGTTCGGAACGCCTTCGAACAGCACGCCGGTGCAGCCATTCGCCAATGGCCCGTAGACGATGTAGCTGTGGCCGGTGACCCAGCCGATGTCGGCGGTGCACCAGTACACATCGTCCGGTTTCAGGTCGAAGCTCAACGCGTGCGTGTACGCGCTCCACAGCAGGTAGCCGCCGGTGGTGTGCAGCACGCCTTTGGGCTTGCCGGTGCTGCCGGAGGTGTAGAGGATGAACAGCGGGTCTTCGGCGTTCATGTTCTCGGGCGTGCACGTCTCCGGCTGACCGTCCACCACCGCATCAAACCAGCGGTCGCGCGGCATCTGCATCTCGACCGCAGCACCGGTATGCCGCACCACCAGCACGGTTTCCACCGCCTGCGTGCCGGGCAGCTTGAGTGCGGCATCGACATTGGCCTTCAGCGGCACGTGCTTGCCACCGCGCAAGCCTTCGTCGGCGGTGATGATGAGCTTGCTGTTGCAGTCGGCGACGCGGTCGGCGATCGAATTGGGCGCGAAGCCACCGAACACCACCATGTGGATCGCGCCGATCCGCGCGCAGGCCAGCATCGCAACCACCGCCTCGGGGATCATCGGCAAATAGATCGTCACCCGGTCGCCCTTGCCCACGCCGAGGTTGCGCAGCGCATTGCCGAGCCGGCACACCCGCGCATGCAATTCGCGATAACTGATGCGTTCGGCCGGCGCGGCCGGATCGTCGGGCTCGAAGATCAGCGCGGTCGTGTCGCCCTGCGTCGCCAGATGACGATCCAGGCAATTGACGCTGACATTGAGCTCGCCGTCTTCGAACCAGCGGATGCGGAAATCGTAGGCATCGAAGCTCACGTCCTTGATCCGGGTCGGGAAGCGGTCCCAGTCCAGGCGCTTGGCCTGCCGCGTCCAGAACGCGACCGGATCGGCGAGCGATTCGGCGTAATCGCGCTGGTAGCCGGCGCGGTCGAGGTTGGCCCACGCCGCGGTTGCTGGATCGACAGGGTAAAAATCCTTGTCCACGCCGAAACTCCTTGGGATTGCCGTATGCCCCAGTGTGCCGCAGCGCGTGGCATCACGGGGTTAAGATCGCGTCACGCTTGCCGCCTGACTTCCTGCACTGGTCGCGGCGCGACCGCCCGCCACCCTATCCTGGCTTCCATTCGACAAGGAACCCCGCATGAAGATCACTTCCCTCCGGCCCGCCCCGCTGGCGCTGGCCCTGCTGTGCGCCGCCACCGGCCTCGCCCTCGTGGCCTGCCAGCCCGCAAGCAATGCACCGCCTGCCGCGCAGGCGGCACCCGCGCCCGCACCGACGTCAGGCATCGATTTGGCCGGCATGGACAAGAGCGTCGTCGCCGGCGACGACTTCTACGCCTACGCCAATGGCCACTGGCAGCAAACCACCGACATTCCGGCCGACCGCGCCAGCACCGGCGTGTTCTACACCGTGTTCGAGCGCGCCGAGAAGCGCCTCTCCGACCTGATGCAGTCGCTGCAGAAAGAGAATCCCGCCGCCGGCAGCAACGAGCGCAGGATCGTCGATTACTACGCTGCGTTCATGAATGAATCGGCGATCGAATCGGCCGGACTGACGCCGCTCAAGCCCAGCCTCGATGCGGTCGCTGGCATCCAGGACCTGTCCGGTCTGTCGCGCTACCTCGGCAGCACCCTGCGCGCCGACGTCGATCCGATCAATGCCACCAACTACTACACCGAGAACCTGTTCGGCCTGTTCGTCGCCGCCGGCCTTGAAGACCATTCGCGGAATGTCGGCTATCTGCTGCAGGGCGGCCTCGGCATGCCCGACCGCGAGTACTACCTGTCCAACGATCCAGCGATGGTGGCCCATCGCACTGCCTACAAGACCTACATGGTGGCCCTGCTCAAGCAGGCCGGTGAGGCCGATGCGGAAGCCAAGGCCAAGGCCATCTTCGATCTGGAAATGAAGATCGCCCATGCCCAGGCGACCATCGTCGATACCCAGGACATCCACAAGGCCAACAACCCGTGGCCGGTGACCGATTTCGGCAAGCAGGCACCGGGGATTGATTGGGCCGCGTATTTCAACGCCGCCGGCCTCGCCAACCAGACGACGCTGGTGGCATGGCAACCCGATGCCATTCGCAAGCTCTCCGCGCTGGTCGCCAGCCAGCCGCTTGCGGTATGGAAGGACTACCTGCGCTTCCATGCGATCAACCATTACGCGCCCTTGCTGCCCAAGGCCTACGCCGACCTCGCCTTCGGCTTCTACGGCACCCAACTCTCCGGCACCACCGCCCAGCGTGATCGCTGGAAGCGCGCGCTCGCCGCCACCAATCGCGATCTCGGCGATGCCGTCGGCCAGCTCTACGTGCGCCAGTACTTCCCGGCCAGTTCCAAGGCGCAGGTGGAAGACATGGTGCACAACATCCTCGCCGCGTTCCGCGACGGCGTCGATGGGCTGACCTGGATGAGCCCGGAAACCAAGAAGATGGCCAAGGAAAAGGCCGAGAACATGCGCGTCAACGTCGGCTATCCGGAGACTTGGCGCAATTACGCGACGCTCGAAATCAAGCCGGATGATGCGCTCGGCAACATGATGCGAGCCGATGCCTTCGAATTCCAGCACCAGCGCGCCAAGTTGGGCAAGGCCCCGGATCCGAACGAATGGTGGATGACCCCGCAGACGGTCAACGCGGTCAACCTGCCGGTGCAGAACGCGATGAATTTCCCGGCCGCGATTCTGGAAGCGCCGTTCTTCGATCCCAAGGCCGACGCAGCGTCGAACTACGGCGCGATCGGCGCGATAATCGGCCACGAGATCAGCCACGGCTTCGACAACCTCGGTGCCGAATTCGACGCCCAAGGCCGCCTGCACAACTGGTGGACGCCGGAAGACGCCGCCCATTTCAAGGCCGCCGCCGACCGCCTCGCCGCCCAGTACGATGCCTACGAGCCCTTGCCGGGCCTGCACATCAACGGCAGGCAGACGCTGGGCGAAAACATCGCCGACCTGTCCGGCCTGCAGGCGGCGTTCGTCGCCTATCACACGTCGCTGGGCGGCAAGCCTGCGCCGGTGATCGACGGGCTGAGCGGTGACGAGCGCTTCTTCCTTGCCTTTGCCCAGGCCTGGCGTACCAAGGCACGTGAAGCCGCGCTGCGCTCGCAGGTGGTGGGCAATGAGCACGCCCCCGGCCAGTGGCGTTCACTCACCGTGCGCAACCTCGATGCGTGGTACGCCACCTTCGGCGTGAAGGAGGGGCAGAAGCTCTACCTCAAGCCCGAGGACCGCGTGCGGATCTGGTGAGATCTTCGCGTTCTGGATAAGGAATCGCCCGGCACTGCCGGGCGATTTCATTTGCACGACAGACTTGCGCAGAACTTACTGCGGTGGTGCGGCCAGCTCGTTGGCGCCCAGTCAGAAGTGGCGACCTTGCAAGGACACCGCAGGTGCCGTGGCCAGCCGATGTTTGACGAATTCCAAGTCCCGAATGAACAAAGTATTGCCGGACTCGGCATTCTTGCCCTCCAACGCGTTCAATTCGCGCCGGATTGGATCGTAGGTGTAAGTCTCGAACCCAGCATCCAGCATCCAGCGCAGGATACGCCCTTCGTCATATCCGTAACGTGCGCCACTGCCGTTCAATTCCATGATGACGGCCTTCAGCGAAAGACTGGACAAGGTCTCGGTAGCACCCTCCAGGACAGGCGTCTCGAAGCCTTCAACGTCAATCTTGATCAAGATCGGTGCCTTGTCCGCAAGCGCTGCATCCAGCGTCGTCACTTCGACGCGTGTTGCATCTTCCTGAACTTCCCCCGCGGCGAGCGCATGGTTGACGCAGTCAAGATCACTTGTGAACAAGAGGCTGCCGGCGCTTGCACCAACGCCCATGTTCACCGGAGTCACGCGGTCATCCAAGTTGTTCAGGCGCAGATTGCCGACGAGTCGAGTATACGTCCCGGGGATTGGCTCGAACGCCACACCTGCCGCACCGACCGCTGCACAGGCAAGGATGGTGTATGAACCAACATTCGCGCCCACATCGACAAACAAATCGCTGTCGCGCAGGAAATGCAGCAGGAACCCCATGTCCGAAAATTCGTGCAACCCGCAGTAGACGTTCCCGGTCAGGCCGGTTTCACCCTTGCGCACCAGAAACTTCGAACCATTGACCCATTCGTGTACCACTGCTCCGGAGATGAGACGACTACCGAGCTGCCAACGGAGGAATCGAACCATCGATCGCAACATGTGCCCACGAGAAAGTGGGTGGCTTGCAATGAATTTGAATGTGCCGACTACCGCCATCCCGTGACCACCTCATGATCGTGTAATCTCATCAATACGTTGCTGTATTCCGCCTAGTTTGCAGCAACTGGATTCGCGCTACTGCGGCGGCGCCGCCAGCTCTCTCGCGCTCAGGAAACCATCGTGGTTCAGGTCCTGCTTGCGGAAACGCGCAGCAAGGACCTGCTGGTGCTCGGTGCGGGTGATGGGTTTGCCGCGGCCACCCGGCTGTTCGTCCGGCGTCAGCAGGCCATCACGATTGCGGTCCATGGCATCGAAGGCGTAACTCATCCAGATTTGGTATTCGGCCAGCGACACCTTGCCATCGCCATCGGCATCCATGCGCGCGAGGTAATCGCTGGTGCGGGTGACCTGGGCGGACGCAGGCAGGGCGAGCAGGAGCAGGAGCATCGGCAGCGTCTTCATCCCCGGATTGTAGCGACAGGGGCGACAATGCAGGCATGCCGGAACTGCCCGAAGTCGAAACCACCCGCCGCGGCCTGAGCCCGCACGTCGAAGGCCGCCGCGTCACCCGCGTGCTGTTGCGCCGGCCCGACCTGCGTTGGCCGATCGCGCAGGAAATCTCCGACCTGCTGCCGGGGCAGCGCATCACCGCCGTGCGCCGGCGTGCCAAGTACCTGCTGCTGGACACCAACGCAGGCAGTGCGCTGCTGCACCTGGGCATGTCCGGCAGCCTGCGGGTCCTGCCGGCCGACACGCCGGTCCGCGCGCACGACCACGTCGATATCGTGCTCGGACAGGACCGGAGTGACGCCGGCCCCGTGCTGCGTTTCAACGACCCACGTCGCTTCGGTTGCCTGCTCTGGCAAGCCGCCGGCGACGTGCATCCCTTGCTGACCAAACTCGGCCCGGAGCCGCTCTCGGACGCCTTCGATGGCGACTATCTGTTTGCGCTGAGCCGGCAGCGCAAGGCGCCGGTCAAGGCCTTCCTGATGGATCAATCGGTGGTCGTGGGCGTCGGCAACATCTACGCCGCCGAAGCCCTGTTCATGGCGGGCATTTCACCCGTGCGCGCCGCTGGCAAGGTCGCGCATGAACGCTACGTGGCGCTGGCGGAGGCCGTGAAGCGCATCCTGCAACGCGCCATCGACCGCGGCGGCACCACCCTGCGCGACTTCATCAGTCCCGACGGCGCACCCGGCTACTTCGAACAGGAATTGCTGGCCTACGGCCGCGGCGGCCAGCCCTGCCCGCGCTGCGGCCACGCGCTCAGGCAGGCCAGCATCAGTCAGCGGGCGACGGTTTGGTGCGTGCGCTGCCAACGTTGAATCCGGCGCAATCCGGCCACATTCGCTATAGTCGCGCAATCCACCGGCGAAACCGCGAGCATTGATGACTTCCTCCGGCGACATCACCGTCCTCCTCGATGCCGCACGCGGCGGCGACCGCGAGGCGATGGATCGCGTGCTCGCCACGCTTTACCAAGAATTGCACGGGATGGCGCGTCGACAACTGGCTGGCCAGCAGCAGGGGCATACGCTGGATGCCACCGCGCTGGTGCACGAGGCCTACCTGAAACTGATCGGCCGCGAGCCGGGCGCGATCCAGTTCGACGACCGCTCGCATTTCTTCGCCTACGCGGCCTCGGCGATGCGTTCGGTGATTGTCGACTACGCACGCCAGCGGCTGGCACAAAAGCGCGGCGGCGACCTTCACCGCGTCACCGACCTGCCGGATGACATCGAGGGAGGCTTCAGCCTGGACGAGGACATGCTCGGCCTCGATCGCGCCCTGGAACGGCTTTCATCGGTCGATCCGCGCCTGACCAAGGTGGTGGAGTTGCGGTATTTCGCCGGCCTGTCGGAACTTGAAATCTCGGCCCTGCTGGAGCGCTCCGAGCGCAGCGTACGGCGTGACTGGCAAAAGGCGCGCATGTTCCTGCTCGCCTCGCTGGGGGAGGCGCCGGCGGCCTGACCGCCGGCAGCGCACGCGCGCATGGACAGCGAACGCTGGCTACGCCTTTCTCCCCTGCTTGATGCACTGCTCGAGTTGGATCCGGACGCGCGTTCGGAACACTTGCGCACCTTGTCCGAGCAGGACCCCACGCTGGCGGCCGAACTCGAACACCTGCTCCAGCTCGATGCTGAAACCCCGGACTTTCTCGGCACACCTGCCCTGTCGATGTCCTGCGGGCCAATCCCCGGATCGCGGATCGGACCCTACCGGCTGGAACGCCTGCTTGGCGAAGGGGGCATGGGCCAAGTGTGGCTGGCCGAACGCGCCGACGGACTGTACGAACGCAAGGTTGCGCTCAAACTGCTTCGTCCCGGCCTTGCCGACCCACGCCTGCACCAGCGCTTCATCCGCGAGCGCGAAATCCTCGCCAGGTTCGAACACCCCAACATCGCACGCCTGCTCGACGCCGGCAGCGCAACCGACGGCCAACCCTATCTGGCACTTGAGTATGTCGAGGGCGAGCCCCTCGCCAGCTACTGCCAAACGCGCCAGCTCGATATCCCCGCGCGGCTGGCGCTGTTCCGTGACGTCTGCACCGCGGTCAGCCATGCCCACGCCAACCTGATCGTCCACCGCGATCTCAAACCGTCGAACATCCTCGTCACCCCGGCCGGGCATGTGCGCCTGCTCGATTTCGGCATCGCCAAGCTGCTGGATGCCGAGCCGGTCCCGGTCGAACAGACCCGCACCGGTGTGCGCACCTTCACCCTGCACTACGCAGCGCCGGAACAGATCCGGGGCGAGCCGGTGACGACCATGACCGACGTCTATTCGCTCGGGGTCGTGCTCTACGAACTGCTGACCGGCAGCAAACCCTATCGACTCAAGCGCGAGACCGACGCCGAGTGGGAAGAAGCGATCATCGAAGGCGAGCCCATGCGGCCTTCGCTGGCAGCCGCCCGGGCAGCGGTCGAGCAGGTTCGGCCATACACCCCGGCCCGGCTTGCCAAGTTACTGTCCGGCGACCTCGACAACATCGTCCTCAAGGCGCTGGCCAAGGCACCTTCTCAGCGCTATTCGTCGGCCGAAGCACTGTCGCAGGACCTGCTCAGCTACCAGAATGGGCGGCCCGTCATCGCACGCGGCGAGAGCGTCAGCTACCGCATGCGCAAATACATTTATCGGCATCGCTGGGGACTGGCGACCACCGCAGCCATCCTCGTCGTGCTGGTGTCTGCGCTCGGCCTGGTGAGCTGGCAAGCACAGCGCGCCCTGCGCGAAGCCAATCGCGCACAAGCCATGCAGCATTTCGTCACCGAACTGTTCGAGGACGCCGGCAGTTCGGCCAACACGCCCATTGACGTCCGCAGCCTGCTGGACATGGGCATCCTGCGCGGCGAGCGCAGCCTCGCGCGGCAGCCGCAGGCTCGCGCCGAACTCTATGGCGTCGTCGCACGGCTGCGCCTGGGGCTGGGCGATTACCGCGAAGCCGGAGACTTGCTGGAGCGCCAATCTCGGCTGCTCGCGCAACTGCCGGATGCGCCCGACGGCCTGCGGCTGGAGGCCGCAACCCTGCGTGGAAACGTCCACCAGCAGTTGGGCGAGTCCGCCCAATGCACCCTCCAGATGCAGCCACTGGAACCCTCGGCACGCCGCAATGAACTGCAGCTTGCGCTGGTGGTGGCCGGCTTCTACTCGCAGCTGGGACGATGCCATCGCGACCAAGGCGAAGCTGACGCGGCAAGACGGCTGTTTACCAGCGCACTGGAATTGCGGCGCAAGGAGGACGATGTTGGCGGCGTTGCCGAAGCCAGACTCGACTTGGCCATCCTGCAATCCGATGCCGGCCGGCCCGAGGAGGCAATCCGCACGCTCAAGTTGGCGCTGGACCAGCTCCGTCAGCGCGCCGGCGACCACCATCCGATGGCCATCGACATGCGTCGCGCGCTGTGCATGCTGGAACGCGCAACCGACGCACTCGACGACGCCCTGCGCGATTGCCGCGCTTCACTTGCGCTGGCCCAGGAATTGCACGGACGCAGCCACCGCACCACCATCGACGCCAGCCGCCAGCTGGCCGCGCTGTACGTGGACCTTGGCCGGTTCAACGAAGCGGAAGTGATCTTCCTCGACACCACGGCCTGGATGCGCACTCGACTCGACCCCAACCATCCCGACATGGCGCGCGCCTACAACAGCCTTGCCATCGTCGCCTGGGAGCGTGGCGATATCGAGCGCGCACTGCGTTTCCAGCGGCAGGCCGTGGCTGCCTGGCGCAAGTCCGGAAACCCCGTGGCGATTGCCAATGGACTCTACAACCTCGCCATGATCCTGCACGATGCCCGACACGAACGCGAAGCACTGGAACCGGTGCTGGAATCGATCCAGCTGCGCGCCCGTCAGTTCGGCGTGGACAACGGGCTGGTCGGCGATGGTGAGCGCCTGCGCGGTGAGATCCTTGCTGCGTTGGGCGAACGCACGGCGGCGCGTGCCGCCCTTGAACAGGCCGTGAGGATCACCTCCCGGGATTACCGCACCGGCCATTCCCATACCCGCCGCGCCGAGATTTCGCTGGAACGCTTGCGCGCACAGGACGGCGACAGTGCCGCCATTGCCCAACTGGTCACGCAAAGCCAACGCAACCAAGGTGACATCGAACAGCACAAGGCCTCTTGGCTGGCCGGGGCCTATGCGGCCGAAGCGCAGTGCCGCGACGATGACGCCGTCCTTGCCACCGCGCAATTGGATGCATTGCTGATCCAGGTCCACAGTGCGCTGCCCGAAGGTGGCGCAGTGCCACGCCAGATCAAGCAGATCCGCGATACCTGCGCACGGTCGGCGGCCACTCCGAAGCCGGTCGCTGCGCGACAGGATCCGGCGCGCAGCGCACGTCCCGCACAGCGCTGAGCTTCACCCCACCGGGCAGGTACGAATGCCCGCACCGTCGACCCACTGGATCGCACAACGAGGGCTCGACCGGAATCTCGGGCAACGCTGATTTAGGGCAACGCTGAATTCGTCGGCGTTGCCTGCCGACCATGGACGGTCGACCGGGAATCAATCACCCAAGTGTTTGATTCCCGTGAGCAAGCTTGGCCAACACGCTCCAGACACCAGCGGTCGATCAGTGCATGGCCACAGGCAGCCCATGACTGACGTTCATTCCAGGGGCAGTGGCACCTGCAGCGGCTCGATGGTGCCTTCGCCGCGTAGCGCCTTCTTGAATTCGGCACGCGACACCGAGATGTAGCGCTCATTGCCGCCGATCTCCACCTGCGGACCGTCGCACACTGCACGACCGCTTTCATCCACCCGCATGTTCATGGTGGCCTTCTTGCCACTGTGGCAGATGGTCTTGATCTCCGACAGCTCGTCGGCCCAAGCCAACAGGTACTGGCTGCCTTCGAACAACTCGCCGCGAAAATCGGTGCGCAGCCCGTAGCACAGCACCGGGATCTTCAGCACATCGACCACTTCGGAGAGCTGCCAGACCTGCGGCTTGGTGAGGAACTGCGCTTCGTCCACCAGTACGCAGTGCAGACGACCATGGGCGGCGATGTCGGCCTCAACGAGCGCCTGCAGGTCGGTCTCGCGCTCGAACACGATGCCCGGCGCACGCAGACCGATCCGTGAGGCCACGGTGCCGGCCCCGGCGCGGTCGTCCAGCCGCGGGGTCAGGATCGCCACCCGCATCCCGCGCTCACGGTAGTTGTAGGCGCTTTGCAGCAAGGTCGTGGTCTTGCCGGCGTTCATCGCCGAGAAGTAGAAATAGAGCTTGGCCATGCACGGATTCTACCCGCGCACAAGGCTGGAACCGCGACCAGCCAGCATCGACAATGGCCGCATGCACCACGCTGCCCTGCACGGCCTCAACCCTCCGCAGCAACAGGCCGTCCTCCATGTCGAAGGCCCGCTGCTGGTGCTGGCCGGCGCCGGCAGCGGCAAGACCCGCGTCATCGTCGAGAAGATCGCGCACCTGGTGCAGTCCGGGCGCTATCCGGCCAAGCGTATCGCCGCCATCACCTTCACCAACAAATCCGCGCGCGAGATGCGCGAGCGCGTGGCCCGGCGCATCAAGGGCGAGGCCGCGCAGGAACTCACTGTCTGCACCTTCCACGCGCTGGGCCTGAAGATCCTGCAGATCGAGCACGCCAAGCTCGGCCTGCGGCGCGGCTTCTCGATCTTCGACGCCGACGATTCCAGCGCCCAGATCAAGGACCTGCTGCCCGCCGGCAGCAAGCCCGATGTGATCGAGGCGATGAAGCAATTGATCAGCCGCGCCAAGAACGCGGCGCTGTCGCCCGAGCAGGCGCTCGAAGCCGCACGCAGCCCGCGCGAACGTGAAGCAGCGGCGCTGTATGCGCGTTACCAGCAGCGGCTGGCGTCGTTCAATGCGGTGGATTTCGACGATCTGATCCGGCTGCCATTGCAGTTGCTCGAATCCGATGACGAGGCGCGGGCCGGCTGGCGTGAGCGCATCGGTTACCTGCTGGTCGACGAATGCCAGGACAGCAATGACGCCCAGTACCGCCTGCTGAAGGCGCTTGCGGGCGAGGCGGGCCAGTTCACCTGCGTCGGCGATGACGACCAGAGCATCTACGCATGGCGCGGTGCCAATCCCGACAACCTGATGACCTTGGGCAGCGATTATCCGGCGCTGCGCATCATCAAGCTGGAGCAGAACTACCGCTGCTCCAGCCGCGTCCTGCGCGCCGCCAATGCGCTGATCGCGCACAACCCGCACGAACATCCGAAGACCCTGTGGAGCAACGCCGCCGACGGCGAGCGCATCCGCGTCTGGGAATGTCGCGATGCCGGCCACGAGGCCGACAAGGTCGCCGCCGAGATCCAGTTCACTGCACGCAAGCACGCCGTCGTCGATGACGTTCCGCCGTGGAGCGACTTCTGCATCCTGTTCCGCGGCAACCACCAGAGCCGCGCGCTGGAGAAATCGCTGCAACTGCTGCGCATTCCCTACCACCTGTCCGGCGGCACCGCCTTCCTCGACCGCGGCGAGGTCAAGGACGCGCTGGCCTGGCTGCGGCTGTTGGCCAATCCCGAGGACGACGCCGCCTTCCTGCGCGCGGTGCAATCGCCCAACCGTGGCGTCGGTGCCACGACACTGGCCAAGCTCGGCGAAATGGCCGCGCACGCGCACCTGCCGCTGGCACGCGCCGCCGAATCGATCAGCCTGTGCAAGCAATTGCCCGCGCGTACGGGCAATGCCCTGCAAGGCTTCAACGATATCGTCCACAGCCTGCGCAAGGCCGCGCATGTGTTGCCGCCTGCCGAACTGGTGCGCAAGCTCAACGAAGACTCCGGCTTGTTGACTGCGCTGCGTGCGCAATGCAAGGGCGATGCGCAATTCCAATCACGTCGACGCAATCTCGACGAACTGGCGGATTGGTTCGATGGCCCGAAGACCTCTGGACCGGGTGACCTTGCCGCCGCGCTGGCCTTGCTGTCGCATGCCGACAAGGGCGATGCCGGCAACCAGGTCCGGCTGATGTCCTTGCATGCGGCGAAAGGGCTGGAATTCCGCTTCGTGTTCATCGTCGGCGTGGAAGACGGCAACCTGCCGCACGAGGCGAGCATTGAAGAAGGCCGCCTCGACGAGGAGCGCCGCCTGTTCTACGTCGGCATCACCCGCGCCAAGGAACGCTTGTGGCTGTCACATGCGAAGGAAGCCCAGCGCTGGGGCGACAAACTGCGGCTGCAGCCGAGCCGCTTCATCGACGAACTGCCGGCCGCGGAACTGCAGCGTGACGGTGCCGATCCGGAGGCCGACGCCGAACAGAAAAACGAACGCCGGCGCATGGCGATCGAGGATATTCGCGCATTGTTGGCCAAATAGGACCGCCCGCGCCGACTCGCTACACTGCGGGAAGCAAACCCTGGAGTCGACCCATGCGCCGCCTGCTCGCCGTCGTCCTCGTCACCCTGCTCACGGCCTGTACCGCGCCGGCGCTGCGCCCGGATGCCGCGGCCTCCGAGGTGCGCGATATCACCGATCTTGCAGCGGTCGCACCGGCGTTTGCGGAAAGCCACGCACGCACCTTGCTGGTGCTCGACATCGACGACACCCTGTTGACCTCGGAGGGCTTCTACGGCAGCGACACCTGGTACGAATGGCAGAGCAAACTGCCTGCCAGCGACCCGGACAAGCTGCCCTGCATCTTTTCCCTGATCGCCCTCAATTACGAAGCCGGCACCCAGTTGCCGACCCAGCCCGATGGCCCCGCGCTGATCAATGCCATCCATGCCGACAAGCTGCTGCTGACCTCGCGCAGCGCGTTCTACCGCGGTGGCACCCTGCGCACGCTGGCCAGCGCGGGCTACGCACTCCCGGCGATGCTTGGCGGCATCAGCGAAGGTCGCAGCTGGGATTTCCGCAAAGCGCCCGACGCCAAGCCGATGCGGGTGGTCTACGACCAGGGCCTGTTCATGACCACCGGGCAGGACAAGGGCAAGGTCCTGCTCGATCTGTTCCGCGAACTGCGCATCCACTACGACCGCGTGGTGCTGGTCGATGACGGCCAGCAGAACATCGACAATATGCGCGCCGCCCTGCTCAACGCCGGCATCGATTATCTCGGCCTGCACTACGTGCACGTCGACAAATCCGTTACCCCCGAACGGATCGCCGCTGCGCGCGCCGGCTGGCAACACTGGCGCAGCTTGCTGGAGGCCAACTACCCGCATCGCCTGCAGGCGATGGAGCAGGGCAAGTGCAACGAGTGAGCGGCGTCCAGCCTTGGCTGCTGAACACCGAGTGCGTTGCTTGATCCGGCAGCGGCTTGCGCGATGCCCCGCCCAGCCACGACACTCGCTTGCATGACCGGCCCGGACCACCTCCGAACCGCGCCCCGATTTGCACTGCTGTTGTGCGGTGCGTTGGTCCTATCTTGGCTGTCAGGCTGCCGACCAACGCCGGAAACCGCCGCAACCGATGCATCCGGTCTGCGCAATGCCGCCGCCGAACGCCCGGTCGATGCCGTGCTTGTGCTGCGCGACCGCCTGCTGGCGCGCGACGGTGCCGGCTTTGCGCACGTGGCCCTGCCGCCTGCGCTGCACGCACAGGTGGAAACCGCCTGGCGCGCTGGCCGCAGCCGCTGGCCACTGGAGGAATTGCCGCTGGATGGCGACATTCCGCGCATGCTTGCCGCATTGCAGGAGCCCGGTGCAACGCGCAGCCTGATGGACAGCTTCCATCGCCAGTTCGCTGGGGCCGATGGCGACATCGACCAAGCCGTGCGGACGCTGGTCGTGTTCGGTCGCAGTTACCTGCAAAAGGACCCGGACTACAACGACGAACAGCGCAAGCACATCGACCAGGCAATGATGGCACTGGGCGATTGGGCGCTGGCCGCGCCCTTGTCCGATCCGAACCGCGCACAACACCTGTTCTCGGCACTTGCTGCGTCCGCCACGCGCACGGGTATCGACGGTCGCCACGCGAAGACAGATCTTGCGCGGCTCGGAATGACGGCCGGACTCGCCCGGCTGTCGCGCTTCTACGCCACCTTGCTTACCCAGATGCGCCTGCAATACGGCCTGGATTTCGACGCCAGCCTGCGCAGCGCGCAGGTGAGCCTGCTGCAGCAGACCGGTGACACCGCGCGGCTGCGCCTGCAATACCAATTCGCCGGCCAGCCAGTCGATGCCATCATCCCGGTGGTGCGCATCGACGGGCACTGGTACCTCGCCGACTACGTGGCCGATGCGCGGCGTTCGCTGGCCAGCCCGCCCGCCGTCGCCGTGCCCTCGGCCGCACCACCGCCAAAACCGTGACCGCGGTCGCAATTCCCGTGGCGGCCTGAACCCACGGCCAGAAGCGCCACGCGGGGCGCTCGGCCATAATGAAGACGATGCCCGATCCCCAATCTCCCCAGCAGGTGGGTCTGTTCGATCAGACCAACGCCACGACGCCAGTGTCGTCCGGCACCGAGACGATCCCTGCAAGCGAGGCCAACGCCCCGGCCACACCGGAGGTGCCGTTGCCGCTGCCCGGGTTTCTCGCTGAATCCACGCCGCCAACAGGCACTGGCAACGCGGAAGATCCCGCCGCCGCGCACGCTGCCGCACCCCAGCCCATCAGGGCACGCACGCCCCTGTGGGCGAGCCTGTTGGGTTGGCTGCTCGATCCCTGGCTCAAGCTCGATATCGGCAATGGTGCGCAGGTCACGATCGATCCGGAACGCCCGATCTGCTACGTGCTGGAAGATTACGGCCTGTCCAATGCGCTGATCCTGCAGCGCGCCTGCCGCGAATCCGGGCTGCCCGCACCGCTGCAGCCAATCACCGGCGATCTGCTGGGCCGCAAGCGTGCGTATGTCGCGCTGTCGCGCCGCCATTCCAATGCCTTGGGCCTGCTGCCGGGCGCCGAACACAGGACCCATTCCGGCTCGCTGGCTCGGCTGCTGCAAGCGCATCGCGACAACCCGACGCTGGACGTGCAATTGGTGCCGGTGTCGATCTTCGTGGGCCAGGCGCCCAAACGCACCAGTGGCTGGTTCAGCGTGCTGTTCTCGGAAAACTGGGCCCTGGTCGGCCGCTTCCGACGCCTGCTGGCGGTGTTGCTGAACGGCCGCGATACCCTCGTCCAGTTCGCGGCGCCGGTGTCCCTGCGCAGCAGCGTGGCCGAAGGTCTCGACGCCGAACGCACCGTGCGCAAGCTCTCGCGCGTGCTGCGCACCCACTTCCGGCGCGTGCGCGAAGTGGTGATCGGGCCGGACCTGTCCACCCGCCGCATGTTGGCCGACCAGGTGCTGTCCTCGCCATTGGTCAAGGAGGCGATCGACGACCAGGCCAAGCGCGAGGGCGGCAAGCAAGCGGCTGCATGGAAGAAAGCCAACGGCTACTTCTGGGAAATCGCCGCCGATTACTCGAACACGGTGGTGCGCTCGGCCAGTTTCTTCCTGACCTCGGTCTGGAACCGCATCTACCGCGGCGTGCTGGTGCATCACCTCGACCAGTTCAAGCGGGACGCGCCCGGGCACGAAGTCATCTACGTGCCCAGTCACCGCAGCCACATGGATTACCTGCTGCTGAGCTACCTGCTCTACTCCCACGGCATCGTGGCGCCGCACATCTTCGCCGGCATCAACCTCAACCTGCCGGTGCTGGGCACCCTGCTGCGCAAGGGCGGCGCGTTCTTCGCCCGTCGCAGCTTCAAGGGCAATGCGCTGTATTCGGCGGTATTCCGCGAATACATGGCGCAGCTGGTGGCCGGCGGCTATTCGATCGAATACTTCATCGAAGGCGGGCGCTCACGCACCGGCCGTCTGCTGCAGCCCAAGGGCGGCTCGCTGGCGATGACGGTGCGCGCCTACCTGCGCCAACCCAGCCGCCCGATGCTGTTCCAGCCGGTCTACATCGGCTATGAAAAATTGATGGAGGGCAACAGTTATCTCGACGAACTGTCCGGCAAGCCGAAGGAGAAGGAGTCGATCTGGCGGGTGCTGCTGGGCATCCCCAAGGTGCTGCGCAGCAACTACGGCCAGGTGGTGGTGAACTTCGGCGAACGCATCCAGCTCAAGGACGTGCTGGCCGAGCACGCCGCCGAATGGGACGGCCAACCGATTCCCGATGACGCCAAGCCGAGCTGGTTCGCCAGCGCCATCGACGCACTGGCGCAGCGGATCCAGGTCAACGTCAACCGCGCCGCTGACGTCAATCCGATCAACCTGCTGGCGCTGGCCCTGCTGTCGACGCCGAAGAACGCGATGGGCGAAGCCGACCTGCGTGCGCAGATCGCGCTGTCCAAGACCCTGTTGGCGGACGTGCCGTATTCGGATTGGGTGACGGTGACGCCGCACACACCAGAGCAGATCATCGCCCATGGTGAGGAGATCGGCCTGATCGAGCGCACCCCGCACCCGCTCGGCGACGTGCTTGGGGTGGAGGGCGAGAAGGCGGTGCTGCTGAGTTATTTCCGCAACAACGTCCTGCACTTGTTCACCGCCTCGGCGTGGATCGCGGTCTGCCTGCAGAACAACCGTCGCATGGGCCGGCGCCAGCTGCAGCAGATCGGTCGCTCGCTGTACCCATTCCTGCAGGCTGAGCTGTTCCTGCCCTGGAACGAAGACGAGTTTGCCGAGCGCATCGATCGCACCATCGAGGTGTTCATCCGCGAAGGCTTGTTGCAACAGGTCAGCGACGATGAAGGCGGCATCCTGCAGCGTTTCGCGGGCCAGACTGATGAAGTGTTCCGCCTGCGCGCGATCGGGCATTCACTGCAGCAGGCCTTCGAGCGCTACTACATCGCCATCAGCGTGCTGGTGAAGAACGGTTCCGGCACGCTTGGCGCCGGCGAATTGGAGAGCCTGTGCCAGCTTGCGGCGCAGCGACTGTCGCTGCTGTACGCCAACACCGCGCCGGAATTTTTCGACAAGGCACTGTTCCGCAGCTTCATCCAGAAGCTGCGTGAGATGAAACTGGTCTGGTCCAACGAAGTCAGCAAGCTCGCCTTCGACGATCGCCTGAAGGCTTGGGTCAAGGACGCCCGCGTGGTGCTGGGCCGCGAACTGCGCCACACCATCGAGAAGATCAGTCCGGATACTGGGCGCACCACCGGCGAGCATCCGGCCATGACCTCGGTCGACGCCGAGGATTGAACAAGCCAAGGACGGGGCCGAAGCCCCGTCCTTGTGCCTTCCGCTGGCGCCTCGACCTCGCTTCCTTCAGGGCGCACCCCAGCAGGTCCGGCTGCCATCATCACGCACGGCACAGGTCTGCTTGTACGACGCGCTGACATGCACGAAGCGTCCCGCCGGTGGCGTTGCCTGCCCGTAGGTATTGCTGCCCCAGCAGGCCAACTCGCCGCTGTCGCGGATCGCGCAGGCGTGTTCCTCCCCGACCGACAGAGCCTTGAAGCCACCGGTGGGCACCGGCGTGGCCGCCATCGCGCCACCCCAACACGCCAGGGTGCCGTTTGGGCGCAGGCCGCAGCTGAATTGGTCGCCTTCGCCGATAGCAAGCCAGCTGCCACCCGGCACCGCAGTGGCACCCGTGCCGCTGTATCCCCAGCAGCGGGCGCTGCCATCATTGACGATGCCGCATCCGTGGAAAGAACCCCGGCTGAGTTGGCGGTAATGCATACCGATGCCGATCGGCAGGTACGAGGGCATGGTTTGTCCATAGGTATTCGCCCCCCAGCAACCGTAGCCACCTGCGCCAGTCAGGGCGCAGCCACCCAAGCTGCCAACGCGCATGTCAGCGTACTGGCCTCTGGGCGGGCTGGCGCGACCGCTGTCGTTGAAGCCCCAGCACGCGAGCGTACCGGCGGCACTGCGGGCGCAACTGAAAGCGCCGCCCGCACCCACGTCGGCAAAGCTGCCCGCAGGTGGCGTGGCTTCGCCGCTGCCATTGCTGCCAGAACAGACCAGGCTGCCATCGGCATCCAGGTCGCAGGCATGCGCGTAGCCCGCAGCCACGGTGCCCATGCCGAACGGACCGCGCGGCACATTGAGTTGGCCGTAGCTGTTGTCGCCCCAACAAACGACATTGCCATTCTGATTGAGCGCGCACGTGTGTCGGTAACCTGCCGCCAATGCCGTAAAGCGGTTCATGCGAGACGAGGGCGGGCGGGATTGACCGTACGTATTGTCGCCAGCACAAATCGCCGCGCCACTGGGGCTAAGGCCGCAGGTATGGTTGCCGCCGGCGGTCAGCGCGGTGAACGGCTGCGTCGCAGGCGGATTGTATCCGCCAGCATTGCCCCAGCAGACCGACGTGCCATTCGCCCGCAGGCCGCAGGTGTGCATGTAGGTCGAAGCAAGCGCGGTGAACACCTCACCACCGGGAACCGTGGATTCACCCGCAAGGTTGCTTCCCCAGCATTCAGCGACGCCATCCGCGCGCAGGCCGCAGGTATGGGTGTCGCCCGCGACCAGTGCGACGTAGCGCCCCCTCAACGGCGGGGTGGCTTGCCCATAGTCATTCCGGCCCCAGCACAAGAGGGTGCCCGCAGCACGAAGACCGCAGGTATGCCCATCGCCTGCCGTGATCGCGATGAATGTTTCTCTTGCAGGGACCGTGGACTGGCCGTAGGCATTGCTACCCCAGCAAACGGCGCTACCGTCGGCTTGCAATGCGCAGCTATGGTCATAACTCGTCGTCACGGCGGTGAAATACCCGCGCGTCGGTGGCGAACTCTGCCCCACCCAATTGGCGCCCCAGCATGCCACCGAGCCATCGGCGCGCAGTGCGCAACTGTGATAAGTCGCTGTCGCCAACGCCACCACCCGCCCACGCCCGTCCGGCATGGCGCCGGAACTGGTCTGCGCCAGTGCCATCGGCGCCCAAGCCAAGCCCACCACGGCCAGCCACAAGGCGCCGAGACTGGTTTTCCACAACGGAATCTTGTTCATCACCCACTCTCGCTGACACCGGCGAACGCCGGCTTCCCGAGGTCTAGCGGGAAACAAGGAGGCGAGAGGACATCACATCCGTGGAAAGCACCTGAATGCGGCTTGCGGCGATCAGCGCACCGCTACCGGATCATGCCGGCTCATCCGGGATCAGCAGGTTGTCGATCCAGGCGATCTGGTCTTTCAGCCGCAGCTTGCGTTTCTTCATCCGCTTGAGCAGCAGCTCATCGGACTGCAAATCGGATTGCAGGCGGGCAATGGCCTCGTCGAGATCGCGGTGCTCCTCGCGCAGCTCCATCACCAGCCGCGCCAGCTTGGCCAATTCACTGGATTCGAGCATTCGGCCCATGGCCAGAGCATAGCGCGCCTTTCGACCGCAGGCATTTGCCCGGCGCAGGTAAAATGGCGGGGAATGAACATTCTGCCGATTCTCGATTCCATGCCCCGGTCCGCTTCGGAGTCCGCCGCCCGAGCCAAGCGCGAGACCGACAAGCTGGCCAAGCGCCTGCGCCACCAGGTCGGCCGTGCGATTGCCGACTTCGGCATGATCGAAGACGGCGACAAGGTGATGGTCTGCCTGTCCGGCGGCAAGGACAGCTACACCCTGCTGGACGTGCTGCTGCAATTGCAGAAGAAGGCGCCGGTCGATTTTTCCATCACCGCGGTCAACCTCGACCAGAAGCAGCCCGGGTTCCCCGAACACGTCCTGCCCGACTACCTGCATTCGATTGGCGTGGACTTCCACATCATCGAGCAGGACACCTATTCGGTCGTCACCCGGGTGATCCCGGAAGGCAAGACGATGTGCTCACTGTGCTCGCGGCTGCGGCGCGGCGCGCTGTATACCTATGCCGAGGAACACGGCTACACCAAGATTGCGCTGGGTCACCACCGCGATGACCTGGTCAACACGTTTTTCCTCAACCTGTTCTTCCACGCCAAGCTGTCGGGGATGCCGCCGAAGTTGCTGAGTGACGACGGCAAGCACGTGGTCATCCGGCCGCTGGCCTATGTACGCGAGGCCGATATCGAGCAGTACGCCGAGGCCAGGGGTTTTCCGATCATTCCCTGCAACCTGTGCGGCTCGCAGGACAACCTGCAGCGCAAGCAGGTCAAGAAGATGCTGGCGCAGTGGGAGAAAGACTCGCCGGGCCGCATCGAAACCATGGCGCGGGCGCTGGGCGATATCCGCCCGTCGCAACTCTCCGACCCCAAGTTGTTCGATTTTCTTGCGCTGGGCAAACGCGGCGACGGCGATCTGCCGGATGCGCATGCGTGGCTGTCCTCCTCGACCACAGGCGATGTGGATGCCTGAAGGTTGATATCACCGCAGGCGCTGCGGAGGCCTGACACCGCGGGTGCTGCGGAGGCCTGAGGCTTGCCGCGACCATCGGCGACAGGGACGTCGCCGATGAGCCTCCATGGATGGATTCACGGCGTGTCGCGGCAAGCCTCAGGCGTCCGCAGCGCCTCTCTCGATACTGGAATCCCGAATGTTCTTTCGCAACCTCACCCTGTTCCGTTTCCCCACCTCGCTCGATCTTTCCGACCTCGAAACCCAACTGACCGAGTGCGCGCTCAAGCCGGTCGGCGCGCTGGAGCTTTCCTCGCGCGGCTTCATCCCGCCGATGGGCCAGCATCACGCCGCCTTCCAGCACGCCTGTGACGATGCGCTGTGGCTGACCGTCGGTGGCGAGGACAAATTGCTGCCCGGCGCGGTGGTGAATGACCTGCTGCAGAAGAAACTGGCGGCGATCGAGGAAAAGGAAGGCCGCAAGCCCGGCGGCCGCACCCGCAAGCGGATCAAGGATGATCTGGTCACCGAACTGCTGCCGCGTGCATTCGTGCGGCCGGTGCGCACCGATGCGCTGATCGACACCGCTTTCGGCGTGATCGCGGTGGACACCTCATCACGCAAGAGCGCGGAGGGCACAGTGTCGGAAGTGCGCCGCGCACTGGGCAGCTTCCCCGCGCTGCCGCTGAACGCCGAAGTCGCGCCCCGCGCCATCCTGACCGGCTGGATCGCCGGCGATCCGCTGCCCGACGGCTTGGCGCTTGGCGATGAGTGCGAACTGCGCGATCCCACCGACACCGGCGCGGTGGTGAAGATCCAGCGCATGGACCTGTCCGGTGACGAGATCGCCAAACACCTGGAATCCGGCAAGCAGGCAACACGGCTGGCGCTGACCCTGGATGACCACGTCAGCTTCGTGATCGGCGAGGACCTGATCGTGCGCAAGTTCAAATTGCTCGACGGCGCGGTAGATCAACTCGAAGCCGGCAACGATGACGACATCGTCGCCGAACTGGAGACCCGCTTTGCATTGATGGCCGGTGAGTTCAAGCGCCTGTTTACGGTGCTGGAGACGGCCTTCAAGCTCAGCAAGGCCGACGCCTGAGGCAGTGCTGAACAAGTCCCTCCTGGACTTGTCAGCACACGCTGCGTCCGGCGCATGCCCGGACGCAGCTCACGCGGATCAATCACTTCGGTGATCGATCCGCGGCCGACCATCCATGGTCGGCATGGCAACGCCGACTACATCAGCGTTGCCCTAATCCACGCCGCGACCACGCCCGCGGCAGGTATACACTGGCCACGTCCACCTTTGGACACTCGTTCCGGCACTCGGGGAGACGTGATATGAACGTGAAACTTCTGGCTGTAGCAATCGGCGTGCTGACCTGTGCGTCGGCCGCGGCGCAATCGCGTGGTGACTGGGTGCTGGGGCGATGGCGCGGGGGCGAATTTTGGTTCCCTGGCGTGGTGCAGTCGCACGTGGGCGACAACATCACCATCCTGTATGACGACGGCACGCGCGAAACGCTGTCAAGCAAACTCGTCCGTCCCTACACCTGGACACTGGGCACGCGCGTAGAGTGTCGATGGCAAGGCGGCACGATTTGGTATGCGGGCAAGATCACCGGCGTCAGCAGGAATGGCACGCGGATCGACATCCTCTATGACGATGGTGACCGCGAGAACATCGCCACCGGTGGTTGTCGCTCACGCTAGGAATGCATTCCCTGTTGCGCTTGTTGAGGGCTGTACGCGCAGCACCGAGACACCCGACCATCCAGCACGACCGCATCGATGTCGTGCTGGATGATGGCAAGCGTGTCGACGTGGCACTGCGGCGCGATCCGCGCGCCCGCCGCATCAAGCTCAGCGTGGACGAACGCGGCGCACGGCTGACCTTGCCACAACGCGCCAGCCGCGCCTCGGGTGAGCGATTCCTGCATGCGCACATCGACTGGCTGACCCAACAGCTCGCCACCCAAGCGATCGCTGCTGGCATGGCCCTGCGCCGCGATCACACATCGTCACTGCCCCTGCATGGCGCCGAACTGCCATTGCGATGGGAACGCGGGCGCACGACCCGGCTGGACCTGGCCGATGACGGCTGCCTGCACTTCATCACGCCCGCCCATGCCGGCGATCCCGCACTGCGTCGCGCCTTGAGGGATTTCTACGAAGCCCAGGCGCGCGCAGCGATCGGGCGTTGGCTGCCGCGTTACGTGCCGGGCCTGCCGCGCGCGCCCGGCCGGATCGTTTTCAAGCGCACCACGTCACTGTGGGGCTCGATGGCACCCGATGGCACCATGGCGCTGGACCTGGCGCTGCCCCTTGCGCGACCTGCGGCGTTCGAATACGTCCTGGTGCATGAGTTATGCCATCTGCTGCAGGCCAATCATTCGCCGCGCTTCTGGCGCGAAGTCGAGGCCCGCTTCCCGGACTGGCGGCGGGAACGCGATTACCTGCATGGCGAAGGACGCGCCCTGAAAGCCCGCCTGCGTGGCCTGCTGGCCGGATAATGCGATTTTCGGCGTTGGGATACCGGCCGGGTTCCGGCTTGATCCAACCCCACCAAGATTTCCGAACACGAGACCCCACACATGACACGCTCGCCCCGCCTTGCCATCGCCCTGTCCCTGACTGCCCTGATGCTCATCCTGCCCGCCTGCAAGAAAGCCCAGGATGCGGCGGTCGATGCCGCGATCGAACATGCCACCGGCGCCGAGATCGAGCACAACGGCGACGAAGTCACGGTGAAGACCGCACAGGGCGATATGCATTTCGCCACCGCCGAGAATGGTGCCAGCGTTGCACTACCGGCCAGCTTCCCCAAGGATGTCCAGTTGCCGGCCCAGTACAAGGTCGACAGCGTGATGGAGGTGGGTGGTGCGCAGATCGTTTCCCTGTCGACCCCGGATACCATGGACACGCTGTTCAATTCGCTGTCCAGTGGCATGGAAGGCAAGGGCTGGAAGCGCGAACTGGCGACGCAGACCAGTGATGGCGGCGCGCTGTCGTTCAGCAAGGACAACCACAACGTGGCGTATTACATCGCCAGGAACGAGAACGGCAGCACCGACCTGAACATCAACGTCTCGATCTCCAGCGCGCAGTGAGGCAACGGTCGCGGCATGCGTTCTGCGCTTGCAGCAAGGTCATCCCGAGGATCAAGGTGTCAGGTGGCTCAGATGTCCCAGGGCGGATTCGAGCAAATCCATGCAGTGAGCCCGCGTGACGCGCGCTGGTATCGTCTGTCCGAACAGTGGATCATGATCTTTGGCGTGATGACGCTGCTGCTCGCGTTTTTCTGCGTCGTGCTGTGGGTACAGGGTTCCGCGAAGGTGCCACTGCGCCAGATATTGTTCTTGATTGGGCCATTTCCACTCGCTTGCGGGCTAAGTGTCTGGCTCCACCGACGCATCGCCCGCAAGCATGGCCTGCTTTGAGCGTTGCCGAATGGCTCATCTCCGATGCAGATCATTCCTGGTACAGAAACGGCGCGATCACCGCGGCCACCCGTTCCGGCTGCTGCATGTGCAGGTGATGCCCGCCCTGCTGCACCACCATCCGCCCATCCTGCAACTGCGCAACCCGATGGCGACGCGCTGCATCCGGTAGATACGGCTGGGCCGGATCGGCGAACAACACCAGGCTGGGGCATTGGATGCCGGCCAGCAAGTCGTCCACTTGTGCTTCGGTCATCCGCACCAAGCTGGGTAGGGTGAGCCGCGGATCGCTGCTCCAGACGTAGCCGCCCGGCACCTCGCGCAATCCGCGTTCCACCAACAACCGCACCAGCTCGGCATCGAGTCCGCTGCCCGGCACGCGCCCGGCCTGCATGCGCGCACGCACGGCCGTGTCGATGTCGGGGAACACGCGCAACTGCTTGCCCTTCAGCACACGCTGCGCAGTCACCGCCTCGCGCAGGCGCAGGTGGGTACGCGCCGGCGCTTCGGTCAGTACGCCCACGGCCTCGATCAGCACCAAGCGTTCGATCCGCTCCGGACAGGCCGCCGCGACCATGCAGGAAATCGCACCGCCCATCGAATGTCCAAGCAAACGGAAGCGCTCCCAGCCCAAGGCATCAGCGGCATCCAGCACGGCGGCAATGCTGCCGGCAAACGAATAATCGCCGCCGGCACCAAGGTGTGCGCTGCGCCCATGCCCGGGCAAATCGAGCGCCACCACCGCGACGTCCTCCAGGTATGGCGCCAGCGGCAGGAAACTGGCGGCATTGTCCAGCCAGCCGTGCAGCGCCAGCACGCGCGGGCCTTGCCCGTGATTGCGCAATGCAGCCAGTGGGCCCAGCGCGGTGTGCAGGGAAACCTCGCGCATCAGTTCCATCCTGTGTCGGCGCGCGCCAACGCGGCCAGAGCATCGGCATGCGCAGCGCTTGCATTCAGGCAGGGGATGTAGCGCAGCGCCTGCCCGCCCGCCGCGCGGAAGGCCTCGGCATTCAGCATGGCGATCTCCTCCAGTGTTTCCAGACAGTCCACGGCAAAGCCCGGACAGGCCACGTCAACGTTGCGTACGCCTGCGCAAGCAAGCTGCTGCAGCATCGGCAAGGTGTACGGCTGCAGCCAGCGCGCGCGACCGAAGCGCGATTGGAAGGTGAGCAGGATGTCGTCCCTGTCCAGTCCCAGTGCCTCGGCAATTGCCCAGGTACTGGCCTCGCACTGGGCGGCATACGGATCGCCCTGGTCCACCAGCCGCTGGGGAATGCCATGGAACGAGAGCAACAGGCGCTCACCGCGGCCCTGCGACGCCCAATGCGCACGGATCGAGGCCGCCACCGCCGACGCCCACGCCGGGTCGGCGTGGTAGTCGTGCAATATCTCCACCCGCAAGCCGTCGCCGTGGGCCGAAATCACATCGGCCACGCTGGCGGTGGTGGTGGTCGAATACTGCGGATACAGCGGCAGCACGCGCACAGCGCGGGTGCCGGCCGCGCGCAACTGCGCCAGCACCGACGCCAGCGACGGCGTGCCGTAGCGCATCGCGTGGACGACGGTTCGCTCCGGCAAGCGCTGTTGCACCACCCGCGCCAGTTCCGCCGTATGCACGGCCAATGGTGAGCCGCCGTCCAGCCAGATTTCCGCGTATTTGTGTGCGACCTTCGGGCTGCGTCGCGGCAGGATGGTCCCGCGCAGCACGGGCTGCCACAGCCAGCGCGGCAGCTGCACCACGCGCGGATCGGACAGGAATTCGGCAAGATAGGCCGACACCGCAGCGGCCGTGGCGGCCGCCGGCGTACCGAGATTGACGAGGATCAGCGCCGGCGGCGCGTCGGAAGGGGCGGACATGCGCATAGAATCGCATGCATGGCCGGGCTGGAGCCCGGCTTAACTTGCGATTCATGGCCACCGCGCGAGGATGCCAGCATCCCCCGCCCGCTTTCGACGGAGATCCACGATGACTGCACGTCCCTTGCGCCTGACCCTCGCCCTTGCCGCCTTGCTGGTCGCCACGAGCGGCATTGCCGGCGAACGCGAGGACAACCGCGCCGACAATGCACTGCGTGTCATGCGCGAGATCCAAGCGGTTCCGGACAACTCGATCCCGGATCGCCTGCTCGATGAAGCCCGCGGGATTATCGTGATTCCGGACACCATCAAGGCCGGCTTCGTGATCGGTGGTCGCCGCGGGCTGGGGCTGATGTCGGTCAAGAACCCGGACGGCAGTTGGTCGAATCCGGTGTTCGTCAAACTCACCGGCGCCAGCGTCGGCTTCCAGGCCGGTGTGCAGTCGGCAGACGTGATCCTGGTGTTCCGCAGCGAACGCGGCCTGGACAACATCATCAACGGCAAAGTCACCCTCGGCGCCGATGCCTCGGTCGCCGCCGGCCCGGTCGGCCGCAATGCCGCCGCCGCCACCGATGGCTCGCTCAAGGCCGAGATCTGGTCATGGTCGCGCGCGCGCGGATTGTTCGCTGGAGTCGCACTGGACGGCGCGATCCTGCAGATCGACCACGGCGCCAACCGCAGTGCCTACGGCTATGGCATCACCCCACGGATGGTATTCGAGGGGCGCACGCCGCAGGCCGCCTCGCCCCCGATCGTTGCCTTCCGCGACGAACTGGAAGAAGCCACGACCGCGGCACGGAACTCGCGCCGCGGCTCTGCGCCGCCAGCAGCCTCCAGCAGCACGAGCGCGCATCCGCTGGACTCCCAGGCGCCGGCATCCAGCACCCCACTCCCGGAGCCGGCGACACGGCCGTAAGCGACCACGTGGGGTAGAATCGCCGCGTCCACACACACAGGTGCAATCATGGGTGGTTTCAGCATCTGGCACTGGCTGATCGTGCTGCTCATCGTCCTTCTCGTGTTCGGCACCAAGCGCCTGACCTCGGGCGCGCGCGACCTCGGCAAGGCCGTCAACGAATTCAAGAAAGGCGTCCACGGCGACGACAAGCCGACAGCGCCCACCGGAGGCGACAGGTCCGCATCGGCAGCGGATTCGCGCGGGCCGGACGACAGCGCCCACTGATCCTTTCAGGCACCGCCGATGTTCGATTTTTCTTTCGGCGAAATGCTGGTGGTGGCGCTGGTGGCCCTCGTGGTCCTGGGGCCAGAACGCTTGCCCAAGGCCGCACGCTTTGCCGGCCTGTGGGTGCGCAAGGCGCGTGCGCAGTGGTATTCGATGAAGAACGAGCTGGAGCAGGAACTGGCCAGCGAAGAATTGCGCCGTAGCCTGGCCGACGCCCGCACGACCCTCGAAGAATCGCACGCAAGCACGCTGGCGGCCGTAAGCACAGCCAGCGATGCGCTGGAGGACGCTGCCTCGCCCGCGGTCCCGCCTGCAGGCACGTCCCCGCCTGTCGTCGTCAGCGAAGCCGGAGACCGTCGCGATGACCGAGGCTGACGGCGACAGCGAACGCCCGCTGATCGCCCACTTGCTGGAGCTGCGTTCGCGCTTGCTGCGCGGCATCGCCGGGCTGGGATTGGTGCTGGTCTGCCTGCTGCCCCTGTCCAATCGGCTGTATGCGGAACTGGCCAAGCCGCTGCTGGCCAAATTGCCCGCGGGCAGCCACATCATCGCCACCCAGGTCGCCAGCCCGTTCTTTGCGCCGATGAAACTGGCGTTCTTCGTCGCCCTGCTGCTCTCGATGCCGTGGCTGCTCTACCAAGCTTGGGCATTCGTGGCGCCGGGGTTGTACCAGCGCGAGAAGCGACTGGCACTGCCGCTGCTGTCGTCGGCGCTGCTGCTGTTCTACGCAGGTTGTGCCTTCGCCTATTTCCTGGTGCTGCCAATGGTGTTCGGTTTCCTCACCCGGGTGACGCCCGAAGGCGTGGCGATGATGACCGACATCAGCGCCTACCTCGATTTCGTGCTGGTGCTGTTCCTTGCCTTCGGCCTTGCCTTCGAATTGCCGGTGGCACTGGTGATCCTCGTGTTGCTCGGCTGGATCACTCCGGCGCAACTGCGCGAGGGACGCGGCTACGCGGTTGTCGGCATCTTCATCGTCGCCGCCGTGCTGACGCCGCCGGACGTGGTCAGCCAGCTGATGCTGGCGATCCCGATGTGCCTGCTGTACGAGGCCGGTATCCTCGCCGCCCAGTTCGTCACGCCACGCTATCCCGCCGATGCCTCCCCCTGAACCCATTCCAGCCGGCTTCTGGATGCGCTACACGGCATGGTCACTCGACACCGCCTGCCTGCTGCCGGTTGCCGCCCTGCTAGGGCTGGCTCCGCTGGGTGCCGCGCTGGCAAACGCACAGGCGGCACTGCACGCGTTGGCCGCAGCCATGGCGCATGGCATGGACACCGCCGTGGCACAGGCACAGACGCCGCTGGAAATGGCCCTCACCCTGCTTGGGGATCCACGCCTGAATGCCAGCGTGGATCAGCTGTCGGCGGCATTGACCACCCTCCTCATCGTGCCCCCATTGCTTTACGCGGCACTCGCCTGCCTGTGGTCGTTGGCTTTCGAGTGCTCGTCCTGGCAGGCCACGCCGGGCAAGCGCGCGTTGGGTCTACGCGTCACTGATGCCGGGGGCGCAAGACTCGATATCGCCCAAGCGCTGATACGGTTTGCCGCTGCCAGCCTGTCCTGGCTCACCCTCAACCTCGGCCATGCAATGGTCCTGTTTGCGCCGCACCTGGCCTTGCACGACCGTTTCAGCCGCACCCGCGTACTTGCCGATCCAACGCGGCGAGTGCTGCCAACCTGGGCACGGCTGTGGCTGCTGGTGCAGGCAGTTGCCGGAACCATTGCATGCGCCTGGCTGTTGATGGCCCTGTACGCCTGGATGCAATCCCTGTTGGGGCAGGCGTTGACCGGTCCGTGATGGACTGAGATCAAGCTTCGATCTGATGCGGCGGGGAATTCGGCACCGGCGATCCGCCCTCTCCGAAGGTGTCGCGCCACGCCAGGAAGGCGGCGCCGGACACCAGCACCAGCGCGGCGCACGCAAAACCCAGCATCACCAGCGCCGCCAGCAGGTTGCCCAACACCGGATGGATCGCTCCGCCTAGAACAGCCAGCAGTGCTGACACCAGTGCCGCGACCAGTGCGCCAATGACCAGCGCACCGACGAACAAGGTGGCAGCCAGCAGGTTGGCCGCGGCATTGCATACCGCTGCGCGCAACGCCAAGCCGAGTGCCGGAAGCAGGCGGCACCCGGAAAACAGCATCAAAGGGATGGAATACAGCAACAGCGCATAGCTGAAGTAGTTGAAGACCATCTGCACCACGAACAGCAGTCCCGGATGCGCCGGACCCTGCATCTCGGGCGTCCCGCCCCGCATCACCACTTCCACCGCCTTCAGGTAGTCCTGCCAGTACCCGACTCCTGCCAGCGCCACCACCAGCCCCCCGCCCACCACGGCGAGCACGACCTGCACCAGCCCCAGCCAAGCCAAGCCCTGCCCAGATTGGCTGCACAGCGGCGCAAACAGGTCGCGCGCACGCACCGGATGCCCGGCTTCGACCGCACGCACCACGTGCATCAGGCCACCAAGCAGGATCGGCACCAAGAACATGATCAACAGGGCCAAGGCCAGCGCGACGAGCATCAACAGCTTCATGTCCGGAAGTTGTCCATCCGCACGCTCGTCGCCGATCAACAAGGACAACACCAGAGCCATTGCCGACACTGCCATGTACAAGCTCGACACCAGCAACATGCCTGCACCAAACACCGCCCGCGGGTTCTTTGCCCCCAGGTCGATGGCCTGCCGGAACCACACCAGGCCTTGACCGGCCGGCAACCTGCGAATGTCCATTCAACGCCCCGAAATCACCGCGACAGGATACCGGATGGCGCGTCAACGCCGGGTGTGGCGCACGAACCTGCGCAGTACGCGGCGCGCCAATGGCGTGGCCTTGACCGCCGCATGCAGACTGTCGGCACAGCGTCCGGCACGGGCCAGGTCGTCAGCGCGGGCATTGATGTAGCCGCGCATGTGCGCAGTGCCGAACTCGGGATGGAACTGCACGCCCCAAGTCGAATCCCCCCAACGCAGCGCGTGGCAGGCGTCGTGCGCATTGCTGGCCAGCACCACCGCATCGGCCGATGGCTTCAGCACGCTCTGCATGTGGGTGGCCTGCACCGGAAACTGCATCGGCAGCCCGGCGAACAAGGGATCGCCTGACGCCGCCGCGGTCAGCTCGATATCCACGGTCCCCATCTCGCGTCCCTTCGGGTTGTAGTCCACCTCTCCGCCGAAGGCGTGCGCCAGCAACTGGTGGCCGTAACAGATGCCCAGCACCGGCAACCCGGCCTGTGCGGCCTCGCGCAGCCAATCGGCACTGCGTTCGCTCCAGTCCAATCGATCGGTCACCATCGCCGCCGAGCCAGTGACCAGCACGCCGGCGAAGCCTTCGCGGCTGGGCAGCGCCTCACCATGTTCGACATCGACCACGATGGCCTCGTCGCGACCAAGCCCGGAGGCCACCCGGATCCAGTGCGAGAAGCTGCCATAACGATGCATCGAGGTGATCGGGTGGCCGGTCTGCAGGATCAGGAACGGGGCGGGCATGGGCGTTTCATCCGGTTCCCGCCGGGGCGCGGGGCAGGCGCATTTATACTAGACAATCGCTCGTCGCATTCGAGCGCAGATGGCAGCAGGCCATGTCCTGCGTGCATCATCGGCCTTGCCCGACCGATGTCGGCATCGCGCACACGTCCGCCCATCCTTCTCTCGCTGCTTTTGCAACCTCCACCTCCATGACCGTCGCCATCACCTTCCAGCAACTCATCTCGCGCCTCAACGCCTATTGGGCGGAGCAGGGCTGCGTGCTGATCCAGCCGCTCGACCTCGAAGTCGGGGCAGGCACCTTCCATCCCGCCACCTTCCTGCGCGCGATCGGGCCGGAAAGCTGGAACGCGGCCTACGTGCAGCCTTCGCGCCGCCCCACCGACGGCCGCTACGGCGACAACCCCAATCGCCTGCAGCGCTATTACCAATACCAGGTGGTGATGAAGCCCAGCCCCGACAACATCGTCGAGCTGTATTTCGATTCGCTGAAAAGCCTCGGCATCGATCCGCTGGTGCACGACCTGCGCCTGGTCGAGGACAACTGGGAATCGCCGACACTGGGCGCCTGGGGCCTCGGCTGGGAAGTGTGGTTGAACGGGATGGAAGTCACCCAGTTCACCTATTTCCAGCAAGCCGGCGGGCTCGAATGCCGGCCGGTGCTGGGTGAAATCACCTACGGCCTGGAGCGCCTCTGCATGTACCTGCAGAACTGCGACAACGTCTACGACCTGGTCTGGACCTACGGGCCCGACGGCGCGCCGGTGACCTATGGCGATGTCTACCACCAGAACGAAGTCGAGCAGAGCGCCTACAACTTCGAACATGCCAATGTCGACGAAATGTTCCATCGCTTCGACGCCTGCGAAGCCGAGGCCATGAAGCTGGTCGAGGCTGGCCTGCCGCTGCCCGCCTACGAGCAGGTCACCAAGGCCAGCCACAGCTTCAACCTGCTGGACGCACGCCGCGCGATCAGCGTCACCGAGCGCCAGCGCTACATCCTGCGCGTGCGCACGTTGGCGCAGGCGGTGGCGAAGCTGTACGAGGCCAAGCGGCTGGACGCCGTTGCCAGCAAGACGGCAGCCAAGGAGGCACAGGCATGAGCATGCAGCCGCTGTTGATCGAACTGGGCACCGAGGAACTGCCGGTCAAGGCGCTGCCGGGTCTGGCGCAGGCCCTGTTCGATGGCGTGCTCGCGGCGCTGGACAAGCGCGGCGTGGTGATCGAACGCGGCGATGCCAAGCCGCTGTATTCACCACGTCGGCTGGCGGTGCTGCTGCCGGGCGTGGCGATGCAACAACCGGAACAGCGCAGCGAGGTGCTGGGCCCGTACTTGAATATCGCGCTCGATGCCGACGGCAATCCCACCAAGGCACTGCAGGGCTTCGCCGCCAAGGCCGGGGTGGATTGGACCGCGCTGGAGAAAACCTCCGACGCCAAGGGCGAGCGCTTCGTGCATCGCGCGGTCACGCCGGGCGCGCTGACCATCGACCTGCTGCAGGGCGTGCTGGAGGACGCACTGGCGGGGATGCCGATTCCCAAGCCGATGCGCTGGGGCGATCACGCCTACGGGTTTGCACGCCCGCTGCACTGGCTGGTGGCCTTGCTCGGCGGCACCGTGGCCAGCGTCGAGGTGCTGGGCATTCGTGCAGGCCGCCATTCCCGTGGCCATCGCTTCCATGCGCCGGGCGATATCAGCTTCGCCCAGCCGCAGGACTATGTGCAGGCCATGCGCAGCGCCTTCGTGCTGGTTGATCCGGGCGAACGCCGCGCGCGGGTCATCGCCGAAGTCGAGGCCGCCGCCAAGGCGGTCGGTGGTAGCGCACGCATCAGCGAAGACAACCTCGCGCAGGTGAACTGCCTCAACGAATGGCCGGTAGCGGTGGCCTGCGCCTTCGAACGCGACTTCCTGGGCGTGCCGCAGGAAGCCTTGATCGAGACCATGGAGAGCAACCAGAAATTCTTTCCGGTGCTCGATGGAGACGGCCGCCTGACCGAGCATTTCATCGGCATCGCCAATATCGAATCCAAGGCGCCGGGCGAGATCCGCAAGGGCTACGAGCGGGTGATTCGCCCACGCTTCGCCGATGCCAAGTTCTTCTTCGATGAAGACCTGAAGCAAGGCCTGGCCGCGATGGGCGCGGGCCTGAAGGCCGTGACCTATCAAGCCAAGCTCGGCAGCGTGGCCGACAAGGTGGAACGGGTGGCCGCGCTGACGGAAACCATCGCCGCGCAGGTGGGCGTCGATCCGACGCAAGCCAAGCGTGCGGCGATGCTGGCGAAGAACGACCTGCAATCGCGCATGGTCAACGAATTCCCGGAATTGCAGGGGATCGCAGGACGCTATTACGCACAGCGTGCGGGCGAATCCGCGGAGGTGGCACTGGCCATCGACGAGGCCTATCGCCCGCGATTTGCCGCCGACGACATTGCGGCCTCGCCATTGGGAAAATTGCTGGCCATTGCCGAACGGCTCGACACGCTGGCCGGTGGCTTTGCCGCAGGCCTGAAGCCCACCGGCAACAAGGACCCGTTCGCGCTGCGCCGCAATGCCTTGGGGTTGGCGCGCACCATCATCGAATCCGGTTTCGAACTGGATTTGAAGGCACTGTTGGCAACATCTGCACAGGGCGCCATCGGCTCCATCCAGACGGTCATTCATCGCACGCTGGATGCGAAGCTGGCTGCCGCAAAGAGCGAGGGCGTCAAGGCAGTGGGCGCGAGCACAGGCACGTGGATGCCGGTTGGGGAAACCGTGGCCACTGATCTGTACGACTTCATCCTCGACCGCCTGCGCGGTTACTACGCCGACCGTGGCGTCCCCGCCGCACATTTCAACGCCGTCGCCGAGCTCAAGCCGGCCTCACTGCACGATTTCGCCCGCCGTCTCGACGCCATCGGCCAGTTCGCCCAGCTGCCCGAAGCCGCCGCACTGGCCGCCGCCAACAAGCGCATCGGCAATATCCTGAAGAAAGCCGACATCACCATCCCGGCGATGAACGAGGCCGCCCTGCTGCGGGAGCCAGCCGAGCTGGCGCTGGCCGAGGCGGTGGAAACCGCTTACGCCGAAACCGGCCCGGCGCTGGCGCAGGGCGATTACGTCAGTGTGCTGACGCGACTCGCTCAGCTGCGCGCACCGGTGGACGCGTTCTTCGACGGCGTGATGGTCAACGCCGATGACCCCGCCATCCGCGCCAATCGCCTCGCATTGCTGCACCGGTTGGCACAGCGGCTGGGCAGCGTGGCGGCGATCGAGTTCCTGTCGATCTGATCGCCCGTCCGTATCCGCGTTCAGCAGCGGGCGGGCAGACCTACGCCGCAGCCCGCTATCCTGAGAGCATGCCGAACACCCGGTATCGCATCACCGTCGCCCTCGCCTGCCTGATCGCCAGCGCACCTGCATTTGCCGTCAAGGTGCGTCAGATTCGGATCGAAGGCCTGCACGATCCCGCCGTCGAGGCCAATGTGCGCAGCGCACTGTCGCTGCAGGACGCGCTGGATCGTGAACTGCGGCCGCGCCGCCTGGCCTATTTGCTGCGAACCGCCAATGACGAAGTCCGGACGGCGCTGGAACCCTTCGGCTATTACGCGCCGACCATCACCATCCAGCGCAGTGATCGCAGCGGCATCACATCGACTGCACACGATGAGGCCGACGAGGGCAGCGCCGATGACGTGGCGAGCGGCGATGCAAAATCCGACAGCCCCTTGCTCGAGGATGACGACAGCGCGGTCGACCCGCCCGATCCGGAGGCGAAGGGCACGATCCGCAGCCGTGGCGATGCCCTGACCGTCACCATCACGATCAACCTGGGGCCACCTGTGCGCGTGCGCGGCTTCGATCTTGGCGTCGATGGCGCGGCCAGCACCGACCCGACCGTGGCAGCTGCGCTCGCGCAATTCCAGCCACGTGCCGGCGAGGTCATGAACCATGCGCTGTACGAGGATGGCAAAGCCAGGATCAGTCGGGCGCTGTCCGCGCATGGCTGGTTCGATGCCAGCCTCGACGAACACCGGGTCGAAGTGACCCGCGAGGCGCAGGCCGCCGACCTGCAACTGCGCTGGAATTCCGGCCAACGCTACACGCTCGGTGAGGCACGCTTCAACCAGACACCAACGCCCTTCCTGCGCGACGACCTGCTGCGCAAATTGGTGCCGTGGCAGGTCGGTGAGGCTTACGATGACGCCGAGCTGGAACGGCTGCGCCGCTCGCTGGTGGCACTGGACTACTTCGCGCTGGTCGATGTGCAAGCCCAGCCCGATCAGGCCAGCGACCACCGCACACCCGTCGCCGTCGAACTGACCCCCGCCAAACGCAGCATCTACACCCTCGGCCTGAGCTACGGCACGCTGGATGGCCCCGGCATCAGCGCCAGCGTCGAGCGCCGCTACCTCAACAGCCGCGGGCACAAGGCGCTGGCACAGGTCGACTGGGCGCGCCTGCGCAAGGCCGTCACCCTGCAATACCGGATCCCCGCCTTCGCCTGGCTGGACGGCTGGTACACCGCCAGCCTGCAGGCCAGTGACGAGCAGACCGATTACGTCAACAGCCGGCGGCTGGAATTCGTGGCCAGCCGCAGCGGGCAATACAACGACCACCTCAACCTGATCGCCTCGCTGCATCTGCTGCGCGAGCGCTGGGCCTATCGTTCCATCCTCAAGCCCACCGAGGACTTCCGTTTTGCCAGCTTCCTGTATCCGGCACTGCAAGCCGACTACATCGCCGTCGATGATCGCATGGCACCGCGCCGCGGCTTCGGTGCCAGTGCCATCCTGCGTGGCGGTCAAGGCGGCAGCGATGGCCATGCAAGCTTCGCCCAACTCTACCTGTCAGCGCAGTGGTTCCATGGCTTCGATGCCGACAGTCGCCTGATCGTGCGCGGCGAGTTTGGCCACACCTTCACCGACGACGTGCTCGACCTGCCGCCCAGCCTGCGCTTCTACGCTGGCGGCGACCGCAGCGTGCGCGGTTATGGCTGGCACGAGATCGGCCCGCGCATCGTCACCAGCGGTGGCGATTTCTTCACCGGCGCGCCGAACCTGCTGACCGCCAGCCTCGAATACGAGCGCTATTTCAACGGCCCGTGGGGCGCAGCCGTATTCGTCGACAGCGGCAGTGCCTTCGATGGCCGCAGGCCCGACATGCACACCGGTGTAGGCATTGGCCTGCGCTGGCGCTCGCCGGTCGGCCCGGTGCGGATCGACCTGGCGCACGGTCTGAATGACCCGGATTCGCCGGTGACGCTGCATCTGAATATCGGGGCGGATCTGTGATGCAGCAGACGCCTGACGCAAACACGACCACGCCACAGTCCGCGCCGACGCGGCGACGCCTGCGCAGGATTCTTGTCGCGTTTGTTGCGGTGGCGCTGCTCGCTGCCATTGGCCTGCTGTGGCTGCTCAATACCGCAAGCGGTCGCGACTTCGCGTTACGCCAACTCGTTGCACGGCTGCCGACCGGCAGCACATTGCAATGGAAATCCGCACAAGGCGACCTCGCCGGGCCGCTGACACTGCAAGGCGTGCAATTCGCAACGCCGGTGCAACGCAACGCGCACTGCAAGCCAACCCTCGCAGCACAGTGCGCCACCGGCACCTTGCGACTGCAGATTGAGCAACTCCAGCTCGACCCGGCACTGCTGCCTTTGTTGGCGCGTCGATTGCGATTGGACACGCTGTCCGTGCGTGGCGTGCAGTTGGACCTGCCGCGCGACGACACCCCGCTGGAGCTGCCGCACTGGCCAGACCTGCTGCCGACACTCGACCTTCCGCTGACCGTGCAAGCCGATGCGCTTGTGCTTGATGACGCCCGCATCGCCCGTGAAGGCGAGGCCCTGATCGCCGTGCACAGCGTGCGCGGTGGCTTGCGCGTGGGTGAAGGCGCGCTGCATGTCGAACAGCTGCGGATCGACAGTGATCGCGGCGTCTTCAACGCCCACGGCGATTACGCACCACGCGACAACTTTCGCACCGACCTGACCGCCTCGGCACAATTGCCAGCCAAGCTTGGGCAAGCGGCACCCGCACTCAAGCTGCGCGTGCAGGGCGATCTATCCAACCTGCAGGCGACTGCCGAAGGTCGCTTGCCCGGTGCCACGCACCTGAATCTGACGCTCAGCGGCGACACCACGGCTCCGCGCTGGCAGTTGCAGGCCAGCAGCGAAGGGCTCGATCCGGATGTTTTCATGGGCCACACGGCCAGTGGAACGCCACTGCGATTCAGCTTCGTCGCCAGCGGCATCGGTGGTTCGGCAGACCTGCGCGGCAGATTCAGTGCCGGCGATTTCACCGCGCAGTTGCAGCCATCGAAATTGCGCGTCAACGACCAGCGCATCGACCTGCAACCGCTGGTGGTCGATCTGCTGCATGGGCGTATCACCGCCAATGGCCATGTCGAACTGAAGGATTCCGATCAAGCCAGCGTGGCACTGGCGCTGGCGGCGCGCGGGCTGCGCTGGAGTGATGCCAATGGTCGCAACCTCGTTGCCGGCGATGCCGATCTACATCTCAGCGGACGTCTCGATCAATGGACACTGCGCGGCCAGGCGCGGCTGGCACGCGACCAGGATCGTGCGACGGTCGATCTCACGGGCAGCGGCGACCGCAACGGCATGCGTCTGCAACGCTTCGATGCCGGCACCAACCTCGGCAAACTTTCCGCCACCGGCATGCTGGCGTGGTCGCCCGCACTGCGCTGGCAAGCCGATGCCAATCTGCGCGACTTCGATCCCGGCAATTTCCTGCCGGACTGGCCGGGCGCACTGCGCGGCCGCGTCACATCCAGCGGCGAACAACGCAATGGCACGCTGACTGCACGCTTCGATGCACGCGATCTCGGCGGCCAGCTGCGTGGTCGCCCGCTCTCCGGACATGCGCAGCTTGCCATCGATGCTGCGCGTTATTCCGGCGAACTGGCGCTGAGCTTGGGTGGCAGCAGAATCGAAGCCAAGGGCAAGGTTGATACGACACTGGCGGTCGATGCGCGTTTCGATCCGCTGCAGCTGGAGGATCTGTTGCCGGGTGCAAGCGGTCGCCTGCAGGGTCAGGTGTCCCTGCGCGGTACGCCCGCGATGCCGGACCTGCGCGTCGATCTGCAGGGCCAGTCCCTCGTCTATCGTGAATTCCGCGCAAGTGCATTGCAGCTCCATGGCCAGCTGCCGTGGTCACAAGGCGACGGCACGCTGTCCGTTGCGGCCGAGGATGTGCACGCTGGGGTGGTATTGGCATCCCTGCATGCAAATCTGCGCGGCGCATTGAGCCGGCTCGTTGTTGAACTTGACGCCCGTGGCGAGGCAGGTGCACTCAACATTGCCGGCAGTGCGCGTCAAACAGGCACACGTTGGCAAGGCCAGCTCACGCGGCTGTCGCTGACACCCACACAAGGCAGCGCATGGGCTTTGCGTTCCCCCAGTAGTTGGGGGTGGGATGGTCACGCCATCAGCATCAGCGACACCTGCCTGCAGGTCACGCTGGGCGGCAGTCTGTGTGCCAGCGGTGCTTGGCCACGTGCTGGCATCGCCCTGAAAGGCGATGCGCTGCCACTGGCATTGCTGGCCGACTGGCTGCCGGCACGCGAGGACGGCCGTCGCTGGTTGCTGGATGGCACGCTCGACCTCGATGCTCACATCGCATCCGCTGCCCTGGGTTGGACGGCCAGCGCCCGCGTGCAATCCAGCAGCGGCGGCTTGCGCAGCGGCGCACGCGCACGCCGCGTGCTGTTCGGCTATCGCGATTTGAAGCTCGCACTGCAGGCCAACCCGCAACGCATCGAAGGCGAGCTCGCCGCCGCGCTGAGTGGTGGTGGCAGGATCGACGCGCAACTGGCCACCGGCTGGGATGCCGCTGCGCCCTTGACCGGCAGCCTGCGCGCCAACACCAAGGAACTGACCTGGCTGGAATTGCTTTCCCCCGATCTGGCTGAACCCGGTGGCCTGCTCGCACTGGATGTGCAGCTTGCCGGCAGCCGCGGCCATCCCCGCCTCGGCGGCAGCGCGCAGTTGCAGGCCTTCAGTGCGGAGCTGCCGGCACTGGGCATCGGCATCGAGCAGGGCGAGGTCGAACTGCAGGCGCGCGAGGACGGCAGCGCCCGCATCAGCGGCAGCCTTGCGACCGGCAAGGGCGTGTTGCATGTCGATGGCAATCTGGGCTGGCTGGACGACAGCACGCCGCTGCAAGTGTCGATCCGCGGCAACGAGGTGTTGCTGGCCGACACCCGCCAATTGCGTCTATTGGCTTCCCCCGACATGACCGTGCGCTGGCGCTCCGGTACTCCGGTCGAAGTACGCGGCGAGGTGCTGGTGCCGGAAGCCGATCTGCATTTGGAACGCCTGCAGTCCGGTGTTTCGCCCTCGCCCGACGTGGTGGTGCTGGATCCGGACAAGCCGACGTCGGCAGTGACGCCGCTCGCGGTCGATCTCGACCTCGGCCTGCGCGTCGGCGACAAGGTGCGCATCGACGGCTACGGGCTGACCGGCAGCCTGTCCGGTGGCCTGCGCGTGCTCCAGCCGCCCGGCCGCGAGAGCCGTGCCACCGGCACGCTTGATGTCGCAGGCCGTTACCGCGCCTATGGCCAGAACCTGCAGATCACCCGTGGTCGACTGGCTTGGTCGAACGACGCCATCGGCAATCCGCGCTTGGACATCCGCGCTGAGCGCCACGTTGGCGACGTGGTGGCAGGCGTGGCCGTGGCCGGGCGCGCCAACGCGCCGCAGGCCAGCGTGTATTCCAACCCGGCGATGAGCCAGTCGGAAGCACTGGCCTACCTCACCCTCGGCCGCCCGCTGTCCACCTTGAACGGACGCGAGGCGCAACAACTCGGCGCCGCACGCTCCGCGCTCAATGCCGGTGCCGGCCTGCTGGCGGCGGAACTCGGCAACCGCATCGGCCTCGATGATGCCGGCGTCAGCCAATCGCGCGCACTCGGCGGCGAGGTACTGGGCATCGGCAAATACCTGTCGCCACGGCTGTACGTCAGCTACGGCGTCTCGCTGCTCGGCACCGGGCAAGTGGTCACGCTGAAATACCTGTTGAAGAAAGGCTTCGACATCCAAGTGGAATCCAGCAGCGTGCAAAACCGCGGCTCGATCAACTGGCGGATGGAGAAGTAGGGCAGCGCCTTCGACAGCGTGGCTCACCGCGTGATCCGCGCACCCTTCAGGTGGGCCACGCCGCTTACGCTGTCGGTCCACACCAGCCAGGCCATGCCGTCGCCGGCCAGCAGCTTCAGGTAGCCGCTGGCCATCCCGCGTGCGCCCAGTCGGGCCACTTCGATGGTTTGCAGCCGGCGCTGCAGATCCGGGCTGTAGCGCGCCACCATCAGCGTCTGCCCCGGCGCGTTCTCGCGCAGCCACGCCACCCACACCTGCTGGCCGTCGAAGGCGACCGCGGCGCGGCCCAGCACCGGCTCGCCCGCGTCCAGCTCCACCGGCGCCGAGAAGCTGTCGCCGGCGTCCGTGCTGCGCGCCAGCTGCAGCAGCGGCTTGCCGTCGCGCTCGCTGTACCAAACCACGATCGCGGTGTTGCCTTGCGCGGCCAGCGCCGGGCCGGCCACCGGGCAGGCGTCGATCTTCCAGTCGTCCGCATGGACGATTTTCGGCGCGCTCCAGGCGCCGTTCTCGAACCGCAGCGTGGCGATGTCGCGGACGTTCTCCGCGTTGCGCGCGCGGTAGGCGAGCAGCGGGCCCCGGGCGGTCGCTGCGACCGTCACCTGGCAGCAGTCGCAGCTGTGCGGGTCGAGCACGACATCGGCGCCGCGCTGCAAGTTCAAGTCGAAGCCGTTGACCCGCAGTTGGGTACTTTTGCCTGCGTCCCCGCCGTCGTGGCCCATGCCGGCCATCGCGTGCGTGGCAGACGCGTCGGCTGCTGCCGCAGGTGCGGACTCCGGCTGCGTCTCCGTCGCATCCGCTGGCGCACGCCCATCCAGCCAGGCGATGCCGAGGCTGTCATCGCCGGTTGGCCACAGCGCCGCGAAGCCGTGCTCGGCCGGTGCGCCATCGTCATTGACCCGGGTCATCTGCGCCCAGGTCATGCCGCCATCACGCGAGCGCGCCAACACCACGTCGGCATCGTGCTTGGCGCCGTTGGGACGCGACTGCAGCCATTGCGCCCACAGCGCGCCGTCGCGGGTGGCCAGCAGGTGCGGCGTGTTCGCCGCGCTGGCAGACAGCGAATTGCCGATGGCAATCGTGCGCGGCTGGCTCTGCCAACCATCGGCTTCGGTATACGAAGAAAACTGAAGGACGTTGCGCCGGCCTTCGCGACGGTTGATCCAACTCAGCAGGATCCGTCCGTCCGGCGTACGCACCAGATCCGGCGCCATCGAACCGGCCTCGGCCGGCAACGGCCACACCTGCGCGGTGAATTTTCCATTGGCTGGCTTGGCCGGTGGCTTGTTGCCGCAGGCGGCCAACGACAGCGCGGCGACAGCCAGCACGGTGGCGATACGGATGTTCATGGGCGTACCTGCAGGACGGATGCCGACATTGTCGCGCGGATGCCAAGTCTGCGGCAATCCAAATGCGAATCAATCTCTTTTCGAGTCCTGCGGTTTACGCAGCGCGCTCCCTGCGCGCGCGCTCCAGGTGCACCAGCAGCAGCGAGACCGCCGCCGGGGTGACGCCGGGGATGCGCTGCGCCTGTCCCACGGTTTGCGGACGCACGCGCTCGAACTTCTGCTGCACCTCGGCCGACAGCCCGCGCACCTGCGCGTAGTCGAAATCACCGGGGATCGCGGTGTCTTCGTTGCGCTGCTGGCGGGCGATTTCCTCGCGCTGGCGGTTCAGGTAGCCGGCGTATTTGGTTTCGATCTCGATCTGCTCGATCACTTTGGCATCGTCCACGCCGGGGCCGAGCGCGGGGATTTGCATCAAACCGGCGTAGTCGATCTCGGGCCGCCGCAGCAGGTCCAGCGCGCTGTTTTCGCGCGTCAGTTCCACGCCCAACTGGCGCGCGATGGCCTGGCCCAGCGCGTTGTTCGGTGCGGCCCAGATGGCGGACAGGCGTGCGGTCTCGGCCCCCACCGCTTCGTGTTTGCGGCTGAAGGCCCGCCATCGCGCATCGTCCACCAAGCCAAGTTCACGCCCGAGCGGCGTCAGCCGCGCATCGGCATTGTCCTCGCGCAGCTGCAGCCGATATTCGGCGCGGCTGGTGAACATCCGGTACGGCTCGCTGGTGCCGTGGGTGATCAGGTCATCGACCAAGACGCCCAGATACGCCTGATCACGACGCAAGGTGCAGGCGTCCTGTTCACGCACGAAACGCGCCGCGTTCACGCCGGCCAGCAGGCCCTGTGCGGCGGCCTCCTCGTAGCCGGTGGTGCCATTGATCTGGCCGGCGAAAAACAGCCCGGCCACCGCCTTGGTTTCCAGCGACGCTTTCAAACCGCGCGGGTCGAAGAAGTCGTATTCGATGGCATAGCCGGGGCGGGTGATGTGCGCGTTTTCGAAGCCCTCGATACTGCGCACCAGCGCCAGCTGCACGTCGAAAGGCAGCGAGCTTGAAATGCCGTTGGGGTAGATCTCGGTGACGTGCAGGCCTTCCGGCTCGACGAAGATCTGGTGTGCGGTTTTCTCCGCGAAGCGCACCACCTTGTCCTCGATCGACGGGCAGTAGCGCGGGCCGATGCCTTCGATCTGCCCCGAATACAGCGGGCTGCGGTGCAAGGACGCACGGATGATTTCGTGGGTGCGTTCGTTGGTGTGGGCGATCCAGCAGTTCACCTGCGCCGGCTGGTCGGCGTGGCTGCCGAGAAACGAGAACACCGGCCGTGGATCGTCGCCGGACTGCACGTCCATTTTCGAATAATCCAGGCTGCGCCCATCGATGCGCGGCGGGGTGCCGGTCTTCAGCCGATCGACCACGAAGCGGCCTTCGCGCAGTTTGTGCGCGAGCGTGGTGGACGGTGGTTCGCCCATGCGCCCTGCGGCGTATTGGGTCTGCCCGATGTGGATCTTGCCGGCGAGGAAGGTGCCGGCGGTGAGCACCACCGCCGGCGCGTGAAAGCGCAGGCCGGTGTTGGTGATCGCGCCACGCACGGCGCCCTGTTCGATCAGCAGGTCATCGACTGCGGCCTGGAAGACGGTCAGGCCGGCCTGGGCTTCGACCGCGCGGCGGATGAAGGCGCGGTACAGGCTGCGGTCGGCCTGGCAGCGGGTGGCGCGCACCGCCGGGCCTTTCGATGCATTGAGGGTGCGCCACTGGATGCCGGCGGCGTCGGCGGCCTTGGCCATGATCCCGCCCAGCGCATCGATTTCCTTGACCAGGTGGCCCTTGCCGATGCCACCGATGGCTGGGTTGCAGCTCATCGCGCCCACGGTTTCGATGGAATGGGTGAGCAGCAGGGTGCGCGCACCGCTGCGCGCGGAGGCGAGCGCGGCTTCGGTGCCGGCGTGGCCGCCGCCGATGACGATCACGTCATGGCTGTGGAAATCGTTGTTCATCGCATCGCCCTGCCGACCGCGTCGGCCATTTCGTGCGCCCGATCCCGACGCCGGTGTGGCCTTGGTCACGTTTCAAACACTGTCTTGGATCGGATGGGATTTTCGCACGTTGCTTGGCACGCTTCCTGCGAAATCTCCGATAGCGCTCGACGTGGCACGCCCGTACTCCCCGGGCGATGGTCGGACTGAACAGGGGCCGATCCTGCGCACATCGAGAAAGCCCGAGGGCCGGTTGTCGGGGGACAGCCGGCCCTCTTTTTCGTCTGCGAATGGTCCGCGACCGAAAGTGCCGGTGCCTGCAGGACATGCGGAACAGGGGGGATCCGGGAAGTCCCGCCAGGCACCGGCGGGTTTAGATTACCCCGTTCCGACGCGATGTGACGCCGTTTGTCAGGTTTTCGACAAGCTGCGGTTCAGACTGTGACGGCGTTCCGATTTTACCCGGATGCAGCATGGGAGGCCCCCCTCCTCATCCGTGCTGTTGCCGTGCAGACGCCGCGCTAGCATTTGCCGATGACAGACTCCGACCACACGCTCGCCCCCGAGTCCGTGCTCGACGCCGCGGCACGGATCGCGCCGCATGCAACGGTGACGCCGGTCCTGCAGGCGCGTTCGATCGATGCCGACGCGGGCGCCGCGCTGCACTTCAAGGCCGAACACCTGCAGCGGGTCGGTGCCTTCAAGTTTCGCGGCGCTTGCAACGCGGTGTTCTCGCTCTCCGACCACGACGCTGCACGCGGGGTGGTGACACATTCCTCCGGCAACCACGGCGCGGCACTGGCACTGGCGGCGCGGTTGCGCGGAATTCCCTGCCACGTGGTGGCGCCGGATGGCGCGGTGCCAGCCAAGCTCGCCTCGATCCAGCGCTACGGCGCGACCCTGCATCACTGCGCGGCGACGATTGCCGCCCGCGAAGCCGCCTGCGCCAAGCTGCACGACGACACCGGCGGCACGGTCATCCATCCCTACACCCATCCCTGGGTGATCGCAGGACAAGGCACCGCCGCGCTGGAACTCTTGAGCGCCCGGCCCGAACTGGATGCCTTGGTGGTGCCGCTGGGCGGAGGTGGTCTGGCTGCGGGTACTGCGCTTGCGATCCAGACGCTGCAGCGCGACTGCGCGCTTTATCTGGCCGAACCCGTCGGTGCCGCGGATGGCGCACGTTCATTCGCTGGCGGCATGCTCGACCACGATTTCGTGCCCGACACCGTCTGCGATGGCCTGCGCGGCAGCTTGGGCGCCATCAACTTCGGCCTGCTGCGCACCACCGGTGCGCGGGTGCTGACGGTGGACGATGCCGACACCCTGGCCACGCAGCAGATGATCCTTGCGCGCATGAAGCAAGTGGTCGAACCCTCCTCCGCGATCGCACTCGCGGCCGTGCTCGGCAACCGCGCCCTGTTCACAGACCGACGCGTCGGCATCGTGCTGACCGGCGGCAATGTCGACCTGGCCGCATTGGCGGGCCCGCTGCGGGCGTGATGCGCGGCTCGGGCGCGCCGGCGTCGGCTCAATGCTTAAGGTTCGCCTCGAACAATGCATGGATCCGGCGGTACTCATCAAGCCAACTATCCGGATGCACGAAGCCGTGGCGTTCCATCGGATACGGCGCAATCGACCAATGGTCCTTGTGCAGTTCGATCAGGCGCTGGGTGAGCAGGATCGAGTCGCGGAAGAACACGTTGTCGTCGATCATGCCGTGCGCGATCAGCAGGTGGTCCTGCAGGCCGGCGGCGAATTCGATCGGCGAGGACCGCCGGTAGGCTTCCGGATCGAGCTCGGGGTCGTTGAGGATGTTCGCCGTGTAGCCGTGGTTGTACTGCATCCAGTCGCTGACCGGGCGCAGCGCGGCACCGGCCTTGAACACACCCGGCGCCTGGAACAGCGCGGTCAGGGTCATGAAGCCGCCGTAGCTGCCACCGTAGATGCCGGCGCGATCACGGTCGCCCTGATGGTTCGCCACCAGCCAGTCGAGGCCGTCGCGGTAATCCTCCAGCTCGGGCTTGCCCATCCAGCGGTAGATCGCGGTGCGCCAGTCGCGGCCGTAGCCTTGGCTGGCGCGGTAGTCGAGGTCGAGGACGATGTAGCCCTCATCGACCAGCAGGTTGTGGAACATCTGTTCGCGGAAATAATCGGGCCAGTGCATGTCGGCGTTCTGCAGGTAGCCGGCACCGTGCACGAACATCACGATCGGATACTTGCGGCCAGGTTCGGGATTTGCCGGCCCGTAGTACTTGCCCCAGATCACGCCGGCGCCGTGCCTGCTCGGCACCTGCACGTACTGCGGCTGGATCCAGCGATGCGCCTTGAACTCGGCACTGCGCGTATCGGTGAGTTGGCGCGACGGCCCGCCCTGCGCCGACACCACTGACAGCTGCGGCGGCAGGTAGGCCGCCGAATGCCGCACCAGCAAGGCATCACCCTTGGGTGACAACGAAAAGTCCTCGACCCCATCCAGTGCGGTCAGCTCGCGGACGGTACCGCCCGTGGCCGGCGCATCGCAGACCTCATAGTCGATCGGCGCAGCGCGATTGCACAGGAAATAGAACCGCGTGCCATCGCGCGACACCGTCACCTGCGAGGTCTCCCAACGGCCATCGGTGATCTGGCTGCGCTGGTTGCCGCGCAGCGTGTACAGGTGCGAGAACCCGCTTTCCTCGCTCAGGTACCACAGTGTCGCGTTGTCCGGCAGCCAGCCGAAATCATTGAAGCTCCAGTTGATCCACGCGGCGTCGTGCAGGCGATGCCGTGGCTGCAGGCTTGCATTGGCCAGATCCACCGTGGCCAGCCAACGGTCCTTGTTGTCGACCGCGCGCAGCATCACCGCCACGCTGCGGCCATCTTCGCTCCATTGCGGCGCAGAGACGTCATCACCACCGACCCGCAATGGTCGATTGCCCTTCAGTGGGTCCTTGCCGGCGGCCTTGCGCAATGCCGCCAGTGGGTCGTCCTTGATGCCGGGCAAGCCGTCGAAGGTCAGCTCGCGCACCGTGCCGGTGGCCACCTCGGCCAGCCACAACCGCTGCGGCGAGGGATCGTTGCGGCCAACCAGGCTGCGTGCGTCCTCGAATTCACCGTAACCGGATTCGGTGACGGGCACCGGCATCTTCTCCGTGCGCCCGTCATCGGCGCCCTTGGCGGTGGTCACCACCAGCAGCCAGCGCGCATCGGGGGACAGCGCCGAATCGACGATCACCACATCCTTGCCGAGATGGATCGGCGCCGGCGGGCGGGTGGGATCGGCGCGGCGCCAAGCGTCGGTCTGATCGCGCATGGCCTCGCGCCTAGCCTTGTCATCGGCCAGGGTCGACAGCAGTCGAAGTTGGTGGTCACGCAAGTGATCGGTCGGCGGTTTGGCACCCGGCGCCTCGTCGGCACGCGGCTGTGCGGCGGTCGCAACCACGCCGCCATCCCAGCGGTACCAATCCGCACCGACCCGCCAGATCAGCCCGCCCTGGCGGTTCCATTGCAGGCGTTCGGCGGCCTGGTTGTCGCGGGTGAGCTGGCGCAACGCGCCGCTGTGCAGGTCGCGCACGAACACATTGCCGTTGCGGATGAAGGCGCCGCGCGCGCCATCCGCCTCGATCACCATGGCGGTATCCATGTCCACGCGGCCGGAATCGTCCACCAGCGCTGGTGCGCCACCTGCGGCGCCGACCTGCCAGATGTCACGGATGTTCGCGCCCTTGCGCTTGAGCATGTAATAGGCCGATGTGCCATCCCAGCGCCACCATGCGGCGTCGACCGACGGGCCGATCCAGTCGGGATCGGCCATCGCCTGTTCGAGCGTCACCCTCGGCGTCGCCGGATCGGCGGCATGCGCGACGGGCAGGGTGGCGATCAGGGCAAGGGCAAACGCGGCAAATCGCATCGGTCGCTCCGGTACATCGGGAATCGAGCAGGTTAGCAGCCGGCCACCGCGCCGCCCGTGCCGTTGGTCCCGGCTGCCATGCCTCGTCCGACCGTCGAACATTCCGCCTCCGCCGCGCCGTGTTCAGCGCCGGCAATACCCATGGCGCGCGCTTTCCCGCACAATTCCGCATTGCGGCTGCACCGACAGCCCTCCACCGGATCGCGATGCTGGCCCACGTCTACAAGAGTCTGCGCAAACCCGATACCTATGTGTATCTGGCCGACCGCGATGATTTCGCACGGCTTCCCGAACCTGTGCGTACCCAGATGGGCACGCTGCAGTTCGTGCTGGAAGTGGAACTGACGCCGGAGCGCACGCTGGCGAGCGCCAACCCCGAGGTGGTGCGCAGCAACCTGGCCGGGCGCGGCTTCCATATCCAGTTCCCGCCCACCGTGGCCGATCCGATGAGCGACGACTGGGGCACCGATGCCTGAGCGTTCGACCGCCATCGGCAGCGCACTGCTGGTGCTGGCTCTGGCCTTGGTCGGCGCCGGCTGGTTCGATCCGCGCGCAGCGGCAGGCGTGGCCTGGCTGGCCCAGATCCCGGCCGGGCTGGGCGTGGCCCTGCTGCGGCGAACCCGTGGCCGTGATGCGCTAGGCGCAGATGCGGGCCGACTCGCCCTGCTCTGGGGTGGTGGCTTCCTGCTCACCGGCGTGTTGTTGGCGTGGCCGCTGTGGCAATTGACGTCCACGCCGTCCTTGCCCGCCACGCTCGCGTTGAGCGGATTGGCGGGCGCGGTGCTGGTGCTGCTGTGGGTCAGCTGGCCGCAATGGCTGCTGCTGGAGCGCCGCGGCGGCAGCGCCGCCAGCCGTCACCGCGAGCAGCGGTTGCAGGAACGCGCCGCCTGGAGCGGCCTGCTGCACGTGGCATTGCCGGCGTTCCTGCTGCTGGCAGGCGGACTGCTGCTGGCCTGGCCCGGCCTGCTCGAGGGTCCGGCCCGTGCGGGCGGAAGCGCGTTCTACGCGGTGCTGGTTCCGCTGCTGCATTTTGCCCTTCAATCGGCGCCCAAGGCTGCCTTGCCGGTGGAACCGGCACTGTCCGGGCTGCCGATCGTGGACCTGCCCCCGCCACCGGCGAAGGTTGCCACGACCCGCGCACCCACAGCGTCGCCAGAACCGGAGCCCGTGCCTGTCGGAGGCGTATCGAGCCCGGGTCCAGAAACGGTCCCGGAACCGGAACCTGTACCCGCGCCGACGGCAGACGCAGCGCCCGCGGTCGATGGAACAGCCTTGACCCGGGAGTTGTATGCCGCCGCCCAACAGGGACGGGTCGAGCGCGCTCTGGCGTTGCTGGAAGCCGGTGCCGATCCACTGGGATTGCCGGATCCTGACGCCCGCGACCGCCGCAGCCTGGCGGTGCTGGCCGCCGTCCTGCCCGACCTGCGCCTGCTGCGTGCCCTGATCGCCTGCGGTGTGGACGTAAACGCCATGCAGAGCGGCCTCAACCCGTTGCTCGCCGCCACCCGCGACAGTTGGCATGGCCGTCCGGAAGCGGTGATGACCCTGCTGACCAATGGCGCCGACGTGCACCTGGCCGACACCGACGGCAATACCCCCCTGCACCACGCCGTGCGCAGTTCCGATCCAGGGGTTGCCGCCCTGCTGCGCGACGCCGGCGCCGACATCAATGCACTGAACGGCGACGGGATCTCGCCGTTGGGCAGCGCCTGCGCCAGCGGCAATTGGCGGTTGGCCAAGTTCCTGTTGGAACGCGGCGCCAAGCCTGAACCACAGGATGGTCAACCCGCCCTGCTGTCGGCCGCCGGCTGTGAAGACGACGACCCAATCGGCGTGCAACTCCTGCTGCGCAGCAGGGCACGCGTCAATGCGACCGACGGCAACGCCCGGACCGCACTCCATGAAGCCGCCACTGCCGGCCACCTGGCCATCTGCCGGGCGCTGCTGGACGCCGGCGCCGATCCCCATGCCCAGGATGCGGCTGGCCGCACGCCGCTGCTCGAAGCCGCACGCGCCGGTGCCACCGGGGTGCTGGACATGCTGCTTGCGGCAGGTGCCGAAGCGGCCGTGGTGGATGCCTCCGGCGCAGGCGCACTGCACCACGCCTGCCACGCGGAAGTGGCCTCGTCCGACCTTGTGCAGCGCCTGCTAGCACTCGGCCTGGACCCACGCCAACCCGATGCCGACGGCCGCAGCGCCCTGGACATCGCCCAAGGCGCAGGTCGCTGGCGCCTTGCGTCCATCCTCGAGCCCCAGCCCGCCCTGCCTGCGGCGCCGCAGACAGCTCCCACGGCCAGGCCAGAGCCCGAACTGCCGCCGCTGGAACTGCTGCGCGATGCCTTGTTGGAGGACGCGCCAGTTTCGACCCTGGAGCCACTTGCCGCGCGGCTGGCACCGGGCGACACCACCTTGTTGTTGGCAGAACCCGAGCTCACGCTGCGGCCGCGCATCCTCGGCTGGCTGCTGCGCCACGGAGCACGCCTGAACACCCAGGAAACGCTGGTCCCTTCGGCGCTGGCCCGGGGCGAGGCCGGGATCGAAACCCTGGGGCTGCTGTTCGCTCACGGCGGATCACCGGCCGGTGCCGGCGGGTTGGCCCATTTCCTGTCGGCCTGCCGCGCCCCGAGTCCCAGCGAGCGCGGCGAACGTTTCGCCATCGAACTCCTGGAGCGCGGCGCGGATCCGTTCGGGGTCAGTGCCAACGGCAGTGCCCCTCTGCTGCTGTCGATCCAGTTGGGTTGGCTGCAGCTGGCGCGACGGCTGCTCGCGCTGGGCGTCAACCCTGACCGCAGCGACGCCCGTGGCCACGGCCCATTGCACGCAGCTGCCACCCGCGGCGACCTGGCGGCAGCCAAACTGCTGATCGCCACCGGCGCCTCCCCGGACCGCCGCGCCGGCGACGGACAAACACCCCTCGGGATTGCCCTCGCCAGCGGTCGCAGCGACCTTGCTTCCTGGCTGGATTGGCACGGCTGGCGCTTGCCACGCCGCGCCTTGGCCGCCACTGACCTGCCAGCCGCCGCCATCGCCGGCGATCAGGACGCAGTCGAGCGCCTCCTGGATTTGGGCTTCCCGATCGACGCTACCGATGCGCAAGGCTGCACCGCCCTTTTGCGCGCAGCAGGTGACGGCCACGCGCCGCTGGTCGAATTCCTGCTCGACCGCGGCGCCAATCCGCGCATCGCCGCACGCACCGGGGCCACCCCGTTGTCCGCGGCGGTCAGTCGCCGCCACCTCGCCATCGTCGAACGCCTGTTGCGCGCCGACTGCAATCTGGAGCAGCGCTTGCCCGGCGACGTGACGGTGTTGATGCTGGGCGCCGCACTGGGCCTGCCCGAAGTGGTGGCGCGATTGCTGCATGCCGGCGCTGACCTGCGGGCAGCCGATGCGCAAGGCCTGACCGCACTGCACTGCGCGGCACTGTACGGATTCACCGAGCGCGACCGCAGCCGCCTGCTGGCCCTGCTGGATAGCCTGCTGCTGGCCGGCGCCGACGCCAACCGGGCAGCCCTGGATGGCACCACGCCACTGCTGTTGCTGCTGGGTGCGCGTGCAGAACCCGGGACCCCGAGCAGCGAGGACGTGCTGCTGGCCGGCATGGAGCGCCTGCTCGACGAAGATGCCAGCCTCGACGTCCGCGACCCGCGCGGCTACGGGCCGCTGCACTTGGCCGGCTTGCACGGACTGGTCCGGGTCGCACGCGCGCTGCTGCGCGCCGGCGCCGACCCCGACCAGCGCGACGCCCTCAATCGCAGTCCGCGCGAATTGGCCCTGCTGCGCGGTTATGTCGAAGTGGCCGCTGAGCTCGCGCCCTCGACGCGTCCAGAACCGCGTGATGTCCCGATGGCGCGTTTCCTGCGCGACTGATTCGGTCAGCCGCTGCCCTGTGGGTGGGTGGACGCGGCCGCCTCCTCAAACAGCCCATCCAGCTCGCGTCGGGCGTCGCGCGTGGCCTGCAACAGCGCATCTTCGTCGTCCTGCAACAGGCGCTGCTGTTCGAGCAGGGCCTCGTCCCAGTAACGGAACCGTTGCACCCGATCCGCGGCCTGGACGCGATCCATCCCCAGTGCCATCAGTACCTCGCGCCCCATTTCCAAGCTGCTTCCGTAGGTTTCGCGCAGCGCCTCGGCGCCCAGGTCCACCAGTTGCCAGGCGTGCTGGCGGTTGCGCGCCCGCGCAAACACCCGCGCCTGTGGATAGTGCTTGCGCACCAGTCGCACCATCCGCAGGCTTGCCTCGACACCATTGATGGCCACCACGAACACCCGGATTCGTTCCGCCCCCGCCGAGCGCAGTATCGCCATCCGCGTGGGATCGCCGTAATAGATCTGGTCACTGCTCAGGCTGCGCGACAGGTTGACCTGCTCGATGTCAGGATCGATCGCGATGAAAGGTATGCCCTGTGCACGCAGCAGGCGCGCCACGATCTGGCCAAAACGACCGAACCCCGCCACCAGCACCTGTGGATGACGGTCGGTCGGGATCGCATCGAACGGGCGTGGCTGCGGTCGGCTTGCAGGAAACAGTCGGGAGGCGAACATCAGCAGCAGAGGCGTCACCGCCATCGACAGGCCCACGATCGCGGTGAGGCGATCGCGGGTGGCGCCATCCAGCAGCCGAGCCTTGCTCGCTTCGGCAAACACCACGAACGCGAACTCGCCGCCCAGTGCCAGCACCCCGGCCAGCAGGAAGGCACTGCGCGGGTGCAACCGGCCCGGACGCAATCCAATCCCGAACAGGAGGATCGTCTTGACCGCCAACAGGGTCGCCACGCCAGCAGCGATCAGCCAGGGTTCGGCCAGGATTCGCAACACGTTGATGCCCATGCCCACGGCCATGAAGAACAGGCCCAGCAGCAGGCCCTCGAACGGCTTGATCTGCGCCTCAAGTTCATGCCGATACTCGGATTCAGCCAGCAGCACGCCGGCGAGGAACGCGCCCAAACCCGCGCTCAACCCGGCCTTCTGCATCAGCCATGCACTGCCAAGCACCACCAGCAAGGCCGCCCCGGTGAACACCTCGGGCAAGTCGGTGCGGGCGATCGCCCGAAACAGGTGACGCAGCAGGTAGCGACCACCCACCACCAGCGCGGCAATCGCCGCCACCGCATGCATTGCTTCCACCCAACCCAGGCCCGCGCTCTTGGCCTTGCCCAGCAGCGGGATGGCAGCCAGCAGCGGGATCGCGGCCAGGTCCTGGAACAGCAGGATCGCAAATGCCAGCCGGCCGTGTTCGCTGGCCAGCTCCTTGCGTTCGGCCAGCAGCTGCAAACCGACCGCGGTGGACGACAGCGCCAGTCCAAGTCCCACCACCAGTGCCGTCTTCCATCCCTGCCCGGCCATCAGTGCCAGCCCACCCAGCGCAGCGCCACACAGCAGCACCTGCAGGCCACCGACCACGAAGATCGGCCGCCGCATCAGGGTCAGCCGTGGCAAAGACAATTCCAGCCCGATCACGAACAGCAGCATCACCACACCGATTTCGCTGGCAGCCAGCACCCGGTCGGGATCGCGCACCACCGCCAGCGCGTGCGGGCCCAGCAGGACGCCGGTGGTGAGATAGGCAAGGATGGCGCCCAGGCCGAAGCGCTTGAACAGCGGCACCGCCAGCACGGCGGCCAAAAGGAAGACCAGCGCAAGTTCCAAGCCACCGCTATCCATCGTAATCCAGCATCAGGCGTTGGCTGGAAGCTTACGGCACCGGTGCCGGCGGCGTTGTCGCCGATGGATTGGCCGGTGGTTCCGGCGAGCAGCGGCTGGCGCGGATTTTTGCCGCGATGTCCGCGCGTGCGGCTTCGCGTTCCCGCCGATCGCCGTGATTGGCATAACGCAGCTTGAAATCCGCCTCATCCAGGCGCCGGGTCCACGCGGAGCACAGTTGGTCTTCCGGGATTGCAGCGCAGGTGTCTTGGCGCATCTCGCAGGCCTGGCCTGCCCCCATCGCATTGCTGCCATCGATCCCGGTCACCTGCAACGGCGCACAACGCGGATCCGGGCTCGCGGTTTCGCCGTAGTACGTGTTGCCATCCCAAGTCGTGCACTGGAACAGCGCGGGCGGAAGCGGCAGCGCGGCAGCTTCCGGCGAAGGCCTGCGCGCCATGTTGGGTCCGGCCACCAGCACGAACTCGCCATAGGCCGGTGCAGCGGGTTCGGGCGTGGGCTCGGGTGCTCGACGCGCGGGCACCGGCACGGTCGGCGCTGAACCCACGCGGCGGATTTCCTGCTTCATGCCGGCGGCACAGGGCGTGCCGTTCTGAACGGTGACATTGCCACTGGCGTCGGTGCACTTGTAGAAGACGGTTTCCTGGGCCACGGCACCCGATGCGCCCAGCAAGCCGACGCAGGCCAGCAAGAACAGCCAAGCGAGATGGAATCCGTGCGCACGCATGGCCCTATCTTGCGGCGTGCGCCGCCGCGAAGGAACCCTGCCCGGGCCGCGTGTTCACCACCCAGTCAAACCACCGCTGCGCTGTCATCAACGCAACAGGGCACCACTGCGGGCGTCACGGATCGTGCTGGGCTGTGCGCGTCCGAGGGTTTCGCCGGGACTGATGGCGTCGACGCCGGCCACGATGCGCGGATCCAGTGCATCACGGCTGCAGGGCGAGGGCGCATTGGCGATGTTGGCGCTGGTGGACACCAGGGCCCCACCGAAGCCGACACACAACGCGATGACCTGCGGGTGCGCGGTCACCCGCACCGCGATGCCGTCGTGGCTGCCGGTGATCCAACGCGGTGCCGTGCTCGATGCCGGCACGATCCAGGTATTCGCTCCCGGCCAACTGGCACGCACCGCCTCACGTGTCGCGGCATCCAGCGGTGACATGTCGATGAACTCGGCCAACTGTGCTTCGTTCGACGCGATCAGGATCAAGCCCTTGTCGACATCACGCTGCTTGAGCGCCAGCAGGCGCATCACCGCCGCCTCGTCACGCGGATCACAGCCCAGGCCCCACACGCCCTCGGTCGGGTAGGCGATCAGGCCGCCCTTGCGGAGCGCGGCGAGCGAAGCGTCGATGTCCATCCTCAGAACGGCGCGTCCTCGCGCGGCGGTTTCTTCACCACGCGCTTCTTGCCCGGCTCCACCTTGGCCGCGGTCAGCATGGGCTTGGCCGGCTCGATGTCCGCCGAGTACGGACGCGCGGAGGATTTCCTGGCCGCCGCTTTCTTGGCCGGTTTTTTGGCCGTCGCTTTTTTCGTCGTTGCTTTCTTCGCCGCAGTCTTCTTCGCCGGCTTGTCGGTTGCTGGCTTCTTCGCCGCGGCTTTCTTCGCCACCGCCTTCTTCGCGCCAAAGCCCTTGCGCGCCGGCTTGCCGGTGTCGGCCAGCAGCTGGAGCGTTTCCTCCAGCGACAACGAAGCCGGCTCGCGATCCTTCGGGATCCTGCCGTTGAGCTTGCCATCGCTGATGTACGGGCCGAAGCGACCGTTCAATACTTGCACCTCGTGCCCCGGCCATTCCTTGATGACGCGGTTGCGCGCGATCTCTTCCTTTTCCTCGATCAGGAAGATCGCGCGGGCGAGGTCGATGGTGTACGGATCGTCGTCCTTCTTCAGCGAGGCATAGGTGCTGCCGCGCTTGGCGAACGGGCCAAACCGACCGATGCCCACGCTCACTTCGTGGCCATGGCCATCGACGCCGAGCTTGCGCGGCATCTCGAACAGTTTCAGCGCCTCGACCAAACTGAGGTTGTAGATGCTCTGGCCCGGCCGCAGCGACGCAAAACGCGGCTTTTCCTCGTCCTCGACGGTGCCGATCTGCACCAGCGGGCCGAACCGGCCGATCCGCGCGCTGACCAGGCGGCCGCTGGCCGGATCGCTGCCGAGCACGCGCACGCTGCCGGCATCGGCCTTGTCCAGCGTGGTCTTCTTGTCGTCGACCAATTGCTTGAACGGGCCCCAGAACTTCTCCATCAACGGGACCCATTCCTCCTCGCCACGACTGACCGCATCCAGCTCGTCCTCGAGCTTGGCAGTGAAGTCGTAATCGACGTACTTGGAAAAATGGCTGGACAGGAACTTGCCCACCGCGCGACCGATGTCGGTGGGCTTGAAGGCACGGCCTTCGAGCAGGGCGTATTGCTTGCCGGTCAGGGTCTGGATGATCGCCGCATAGGTGGAGGGCCGGCCGATGCCGTACTCCTCCAGCGCCTTCACCAGTGACGCTTCGGTGTAGCGCGGTGGCGGCTGGGTGAAGTGCTGGTCGGCGTGGATGCGGTCCAGTGGCACCCGGTCGCCCAGCTTCATCAAAGGCAACTTGCGGCCCTCGTCCTCATCATCCTTGCCCTTGCTGTCCTTGCCTTCCTCATAGACGGCGAGGAACCCCGGATCCACCACGGTGGTGCCGCTGGCGCGGAAGCCGTGTTCACCGCCCGCAGCCAAGTCGACGGTGACGGTGTTGAGCGTGGCCGGGATCATCTGGCAGGCCAGCGCACGCTTCCAGATCAACTCGTAGAGCTTGCGTTCGTCGTCGGAAAGAAAGCGCACCACTTGCGCCGGGGTGCGCAGCGCCGAGGTCGGGCGCACCGCTTCGTGCGCTTCCTGCGCGTTCTTCGACTTGGTCTGGTAGAAATTCGGGCGGTCCGGCAAGGCATGGGTGCCGTAGTCGCGCGCGATCACATCACGGATCTCGGATAGGGCTTCCTGCGACAGATGCACCGAGTCGGTACGCATGTAGGAGATCAGGCCGACTGCGCCTTCATCGCCCAGCGCAATGCCTTCGTACAGCTTCTGCGCCACCTGCATGGTCTTGCGGGTGGTGAAGCCGAGCTTGCGCGCGGCTTCCTGCTGCAGGGTGGAGGTGGTGAACGGCGGCGCCGGCCGGCGCTTGCGCTCCTTGCTGGCGACATCGGTCACCTGCAGGAAACCCTGCGACGCGGACTGGATGCGCTGGCGGGCAGCCTGCGCAGTCTCGCCATCGGTGATGGTGAACTGCTCGAACTTGTGACCGTCCAGCTTCACCAGCTTGGCGGTGAAGGCTTGCGACGGATGCGCGCACTCGGCCTCGATGGTCCAGTATTCGCGGGCGATGAAGGCTTCGATCTCCTCCTCGCGTTCGACGATCATCCGCAGCGCCGGTGATTGCACGCGGCCGGCCGACAGCCCGGCCTTGATCTTGCGCCACAGTACCGGCGACAGGTTGAAGCCGACCAGATAATCCAGCGCACGCCGCGCCTGCTGCGCATCGACCAGGTCGGAGGCGATGTCACGCGGGTGTTCGATCGCGGCGCGGATCGCACGCGGGGTGATTTCGGTGAACACCACCCGCTGCAGCGAGCGACCTTCGAGCAGTCCGCGTTCCTTCAGGATTTCGGCGATATGCCAGCTGATCGCCTCGCCTTCGCGGTCCGGGTCGGTGGCCAGATAGACGTGGTCGGCCGCACGCGCCGCCCTAGCAATGGCATCGACATGGCGCTCGTTCTTCTCGATGGTTTCGTAGCGCATGGCGAAGCCGCGCTCGGGATCGACCGCGCCCTCCTTCGGCACCAGGTCGCGCACATGGCCGTAGCTGGCGAGGACGGAGAAGTCCTTGCCGAGGTATTTGTTGATCGTCTTGGCCTTGGCAGGCGATTCGACGATGAGCAGGTTCTTGGCCATGGCAACGCGGATTCCAAAGGGACGCGACAGACACCCGCGGCCCATGCCGTAGATGCCAACGCCCGAGGCTGGATGCCCCGGGCGCTTTTTATAGTGGAATCACGGATACGGGGGCCGTGTCAAGCGCCGCGCAATCGGAGTCAGCGGGTCGCCATCGCCGGGATCAAGATTGCCGCGAGAATGGCGGTCATGAACAGGGCCGCCATCAGCCCCACCACGACCAGGATCAGGATGGTGACCGCGCCAAGTTCTCGTCGCTGCATGTCCGGGTGTTGGGTGAACGCCCATTTGTCGACCACCAAGGTGTCGCACAGCATGTCGTGCAGGGCGCGCTTGCGCTCGGTGAAACCGGCCATGAAGAACCCGATCATGAGCAGGAGCGTGCTGACGAACAGCGCGAAATAGCGACCCACGCCGCGCAGGAAACTGATCCGTTCGCCGTTGCTGCGCACCACCTTGATGCCGACCGCCATTTTGCCGAGGGTGGCCATCGACGACGACGAATGGAATCCCGCGAAGTAGGCGGCGCCGATCAGCATGCCAATGAGGTTGCCGATCAGCTGCACGGCGATGAGCTTGCCTTCGTTTCCCGCCATGTTTCCGGAGCCCAGCAGGCCCGCCCCGAACGCAGCGCCGATGATGGCCCCGATGATGCCGCTGACCATGCCGGCAATGACCGAATCGAGGGCGTAGGCAGCAGTCCGTTTCCAGAAGCCCGCGTACACCACCTCGCCACCAGCCACCACCGCGGCATCGGCCAGCACTTCGGCCGTGGGCGGCGCATACGGCGACGCCGTTTCCTGCAAGCCCAGCACGTCAGCAAATCCCCCCAATGCCTGCCACTCTGTCAGGTCCGGGCGCCAGACCAGGGAGTGCAGTCCGATGGCCCCGCTGCGAAACAGGCGCACCAGTTCGGCGTCATCGACGGGGCCCTGCTGTTGGCGAGCGGGGTCGACATAGTGCCATTGCGACATGGGCGAATCTCGAATAGGGAGGGTCGACTCAGGGTAACGCGGATTCTCCCGGTCTTCCCGCAGTCAGCAACAAGGCGACGTTGGTTTGCAGCCGTCATCCCCGCGCAAGCGGGAATGACAGGCATGCGCGACTTGCCCCGTGTTGCTTCAAGCCACCAGGATCAATGACTACGGCAGGTCACCGGGAGCAGCGAATCCTTGATTTCCGAGCTGCAGCGCCAGTCATCGCCGGCATGTTCCAGCCACAGAAACTTGCCATCAATGTCGTCGCCACGCAGCTTGACCTCCATGCCACAGTTACCGTCCTCGAATTGCCCGAATTTGATCGCCGCGATGTTCGTGCCGGCATAGTCTTCGGCCGGCTTGAATCCCTCGCTGGAGTTGTCCGGGCAACTGCCGTTGTGCTGCTGGAATTCGGCGATGGCCGTTTTGTGGGCCATGGCAGACGTCAGCGCACTCGTGATCTCCGTCCGGTGCTGGAAATCCTTGTAGGCGGGAATCGCGATTGCGGCGAGCAGGCCGCCCAAGACCACGCAGAGGCCCAAGGCCACGATCACCGCAATTGCGCAGCCGGACATGCCGGTGCGCGGCGGCGGAACCGACATGACAGGCACATGGACGGGGCTGGACACCTTTGGTGCAACCGCTTCAGCGGGTACTTCCGGGGGGCGCACATGCACTTCGGTCGCGGATGGCGGTTCCTCGACCGTGACGGCAGCGGCCGGTGCAGCCGCCGCCTCACGCAGGCCAAGTTCGTCGAAAAGGCGACGCAGGGGCAGCCAATTGTCCAAGCCCTCGCGCCAGACCAGGGTCTCGCGCGTGATCACGCCTCGCTCGAACAATTCCACCAGTTGCCCTCCCGCAACCGGGCCGACTTGCTGGTTGTCTTGGCTCGCGTAATACCAGTCCGTCACGGCTCCTCCCATGCGGGCACAGCGTCAGTGCACCGGCTCCGGTGCGTCCAAGAACATCTGGGTTTCCATCCAGGCATAGGCGGCTTCACTGCCGGGCTGATTGAACAGCACCAAGAGCACCACCCACTTGAGATCATCCAAGTCCACGGTTTCCTGATCCAGCGCCAGCGCACGATCCAGAACCAGTTCCCGCTGGTCCGCGTCGAGCATGCCCTGCTGTTCAAGATACAGGAGGAATCCGCGTGCCTCGACGTCCAGTTTTTCCAGTTCGCTGGCGTGGAACACGCGCGTCGGGCCGCGCTGGCCCGGCTGGCTCGAAACCGGACGCTGTCGCGCCAGCACGTCCAGCCAATCGAAGGTGTTGCGGATATCCATCGGCGAAAACCCGGCGTACTGCAGTTCCGCCACCAGCGGCTCGCTCCGCGTTGGCGCTGCCAGGTCGAACGTCGGGCCGTCCTCGGCTCCCAGATGGTGCTCGAAGAGATATAACAGGACATCGAGGATGCTTTCTTTCATGTCAGTCCTTCGCACCCATACACCGCCTCCCCACGCCGACGCGCCACCTTTGCACGGGCCGATCATGCCCTCGGCGGAACTCTGCGCCGACTGAAGCGGCCATGCTCGACTGCCACCTGCCCGTCAAGCTCCAACGCCAGCAGCATGGACGACACCCGGGCCGACGTCAATCCGGTCCGCAGCACCAGTTCATCCATACACGTTGGGTCATATCCCATGGCCTCCCACAAGATGTTGTAGTCAGGTTGCTCCGCCCAGTGCGGCGGACAGGCACAGTCCGAGGGCTCGGCTTGCAACGTCCTGCGCTGGATATCGGCCAGGTTCGCGATCTGAGTGGCGAGGGTGTCCAGGATCTCCCCAGGGCTTTCCACCAGCGCCGCTCCTTCGCGGATCAGACGGTGGCAACCTCGCGCCATCGGGTTATGGATCGAGCCGGGGACCACGAACACCTCGCGTCCGGCTTCGGCTGCCATGCGGGCGGTAATCAGGGCGCCGGAGCGCTGCGCGGCCTCCACCACCAGGGTCGCCAGGCTCAGGCCGGCGAGGATCCGGTTGCGCCCCGGGAAATGCGGACGCAAGGGCGGTGTCCCCGGCGGATGCTCGGACACCAGCGCCCCCGCAGCGGCGATGTCTGCCATCAGCGTCCGGTTGGCGCGCGGATAGGCAATGTCGGGACCGGTGCCCAAGACTGCAACCGTCGCACCGCCGGCGTCCAATGTCGCCCTGTGCGCGCTGGCGTCGATCCCGGCCGCCAATCCGCTGGCGACGCACAGCCCGGCATGCGCCAGCGCGGCTGCAAACGCGCCGGCATTGGCACGGCCACCGGCGGTGGCCATGCGGCTGCCCACGACCGCGATCGAAGGCCGCCAAAGCATGGCCGGCTCCCCGGACACGAACAGCGCCACCGGCGGTGATTGGATGTCCCGAAGCGAAAGTGGGTAGTCGGCATCACGCCATCCGATCAAGGCATGGGCATCGGCCGCCAACCAGCGCCGACTCCGCGCCAGCAGGTCCCGGTCGGGTTGTCGGATTGCAGCGCAGGCAGCCGACTCCAGTCCGTGCGTACGCCAAGACTCGGCGCCGGCCGCGACTGCCGCGCCTGCACTTCCGTGGGTGTCCAGCAGGCGCCGCAGGGCGCCCGCACCGGCGCCACTGTGCAGCAGCCGCAGCAAGGGTTCCTGATCGGCGGTTTCGGGCATGCGCACAGCCTGCCCCGGACACGACAGCGGCGCCCTCGGGCGCCGCTGCAAAACCGCATCGGATTTTTCCTCGCCTTATTCGGTCGCGTCCGGATGCTTCAGCTCGTAGCCCACCCGCGCCGGCTTCACGCTGCTCATCACCAGCGCATAGCTGACGTTGTCGAAGGTGCGGAAGACCATGGCATGTCCAGCGAACTCGTCCGGCAATCGCACGTGCCCGTCGGTTGGGGTCATGGCAGGATCACGGTCCAGGTCGTAGCGCACCCGATCGACAGTGCGGTCGCCATGACGCCAGATCGAGAACACGGTGCCGTTGTCGATCCCTTCGCGCGCGCCGCCGGAGATCGCGATCACGTCATGGGTGCCGCCGGTCCGGTAGCCGTCGGCCACGGACATCACGCTCAGGCGTCCGTAGGCGGCCTGCTGCTTCGGCGGATGCGGGAAGAACTGCAAGTCGTAGGTCTGGGCTTCGACCGGGATGATCCGATCGCCGACCCGCACGTCACGCCCTTCCGCATCCATCATCAAGGTCACCAACTGGTCCGGGCCGGACGCTCCGCGGGTCACCGTGGCCGTGGTCTGGGTCATCAACTCGTAGCCGAGCAACTCGGTGCCGTGGTTGACGTAGATCGGCGTGTCCCACAGCGAACCATCGCTCAGGCCGAACGCGATCTGGCCGCGCGAATCGAGATCGCGGGCATCGAACTGATCGCAGCAACCGCCGTTGTTGTTGATCATCCGGTAGCGCTTCTGCGCACGCACCACCAGGTAACGCTGCCCCGGCTGGGCACCTTCCATGCCGCGGATGTAGGCGACATGGCCTTCGATGCCGCGCATCCGGTTGTCTTCCAGGCCAACCACATAGGGCAGGTTGTCGATGGTCGGGACAATCTTCAGGTCCTTGAGGAACGGCTCGACCTCGGACAGGGGCACCGCGTTCACCGGCGCTTCCGTCCGCGGCCCCTGCTGGACGGCAACCCGGTCCAGGTAGGCCAGACTGATCACGTCACCCGGATAGATCAGGTGCGGATTGCGGATCTGTGGATTGGCCTGCCAGATCTCCGGCCACAGCCAAGGCTTCCTCAGGAAGCGTCCGGCGATGTCCCAGAGCGTATCGCCGCGTTTGACGACGTAATGGTCTGGATGGTCGCCGCGCATTTCAACCGCCGTGGCCAGCGTGGCCACAGTCAGCATCGCCGCCACCATCACCGTGCGCAGCATGCGCAGGCGTGAAGCATTGGCGCGCGCCAAGTTGGAAACCCGTTCAAGCATGGTCGCTATCTCCCCGCTGTGTTTCGCAAAAGCCCCCCAAGCTGCGTCAATATAGCTCACAATTCGGCAGGTCTGGCAAGCACCCATGCAGGTTGACCCCATTACACTTGCCGACAAACGGCCCAAATCGGTCCGAATCCTGCGGATTTTCCCCTCATGGCACTGCTTCCGATCCTCGAGTTTCCCGACCCCCGACTGCGCACCCGCGCGGCCCGGGTCGACCCCGTCGAACTGGCCACCCCGGCCTTCCAGACCCTGTTCGACGACATGTTCGAAACCATGTACCAGGCCCCGGGGATTGGCTTGGCCGCCAGTCAGGTGGACGTCCACAAGCGCTTCATGGTGATCGACGTGAGCGAGGAGCACGATGCGCCGCGCGTGTTCGTGAACCCGACCATCACCGCCCGCAGCGGCGAACAGGTCTATCAGGAAGGCTGCCTGTCGGTTCCGAACATCTTTGCCGACGTCACCCGCGCAGCCACCATCACGGTGGAGGCGCTGGACCGCCACGGCCAGGCCTTCACGCTGGAGGCCGACGGCCTGCTGGCAGTGTGCATCCAGCACGAGATGGACCACCTGGAAGGCAAGCTGTTCGTCGACTACCTGTCGCCGCTCAAGCGCGAAATGGTGCGCAAGAAGCTGCTCAAGGCCAAGCGCAGCGCGGCCTGACGCCCGGACGGGCGCCGGCGCCCGCCCCCGCGGTCGGAATTGAAGAACCCGAACCCTCGACCCAGAGCCCCGGAGTCGCCGGATGCGCATCGTCTTTGCCGGAACCCCCGAATTCGCCGTGCCCTGCCTGCGTGCCGCCTGCGGCAAGGCCGAGGTGGTTGCCGTCTACACCCAGCCGGACCGGCCCGCCGGGCGCGGCCGCGCGCTGACGCCATCGCCGGTGAAACTGGAAGCCGTGCAGCGCGGCATCCCGGTGCACCAACCGGGAAACTTCCGCTCGGCAGAATCGAAGGCCACGCTGCGCGCGCTGAAGCCCGACGTGATGGTGGTGGTCGCCTACGGCCTGATCCTGCCGCAATCGGTGCTGGACATCCCCGAGCACGGCTGCTGGAACGTGCACGCATCGCTGCTGCCGCGTTGGCGCGGCGCGGCACCGATCCAGCGCGCGATCGAGGCCGGCGACGCTCGCACCGGGGTCTGCCTGATGCAGATGGAGAAGGGCCTGGACACCGGCCCGGTGCTGCTGTCGCAAGCCATCGACATCGGCCCGGAGGAAACCGGTGGCCAGCTGCATGACCGCCTGTCCGCGCTCGGCGCGCAGGTCCTCGGCGATGCCCTGGGCCTGCTGCGCGCCACGATCCGGCTGCCACCGCAACCGCAGCCAGTCGCAGGCGTGAGCTACGCGCACAAGCTCGACAAGGCCGACGCCAGGCTGGACTGGTCGCAGCCGGCCGCCCTGCTGGCCAACAAGGTGCGCGCGTTCAATCCCTGGCCGATGGCGGAAGCCGTCGTCGCCGGCGAGCGCCTGCGCATCCACGAGGCGGTGGCGTCGAGCCTCGCTTGGGCTGCGGAAGCCGGCACCGTGGTCGCAGCAAGCAAGTCCGGCATCGACATCGCCTGCGGCGAAGGTGGCTTGCGCCTGCTGCGGGTGCAGCGCGAAGGCGGCAAGGTCATCTCCGCCGCCGACTACCTGAACGCCCGGCGCGATTTGCGCGCATGAGCGACGGCATCGCCGCCCGCGTTGCCGCCGCCCGCGTCCTCGATGACGTCCTGCACCGCGGCCGTTCGCTGAAGGCGGCGCTGGGCACGATGCTGCCGCAACTCGGCGACAGCCGCGACCGCGCACTGGTGGAAGCCATCGTGATGACCGCGCTGCGCCAGCGCACACGCTTCGATGCGGCCCTGACTGCGTGGTTGGCAAAGCCGCTCGGGCAGCGCGATGGCGACCTGCGCGCCTTGCTGCAGGTCGGATTCGCGCAACTGGAGCTGGGCCTGCCCGCGCATGCCGCCCTCGCCGCAACCGTGGATGCCGCACGCGCGATGAAACGCACGCATCAAGCAGGCATGGTCAATGCGTTGCTGCGCCGTGCGCAACGCGAAGGCCTGCCGCAGGCCGACCCGCGTTCGGAATGGCCGCCGTGGTTGGTCAAACGCGTGGCAAGCGACTGGCCACAACAGGCCGAGGCGATCTTCATGGCCAGTGCGCAAGCGGCACCGATGTGGCTGCGGGTGAACCGGCGCTGGATCCAGCGCCATGCCTACGTGCAGTTGCTCCACGACGCCGGCATCGCAAGCACACCGGATCGCACCGCGCCGGATGCGTTGCGGCTGGACGCGCCGTTGCCGGTGCATCAGTTGCCCGGCTTCGAGGCCGGTCTGGTCTCGGTGCAGGACGCCGCCGCGCAAGCCGTGGCCGATGCGTTCGCGCTGGCGTCAGGCACACGGGTGCTGGACGCCTGCGCTGCCCCCGGCGGCAAGGCCGCGCACCTGGCCGAACGCGATGCCACGCTGCGGATCACCGCGCTGGACGTGGACGGGCGCCGCGTGCGCCGCATGCAGGACGCCTTTCAACGCCTGAGGCTGGAACTCGACGTCCGCACCGGCGACGCCACGGAGCCCGCCACATGGTGGGACGGCACGCCGTTCGATGCCGTCCTGATCGACGCTCCGTGCAGCGCCAGCGGGATCGTGCGCCGCCAACCCGATGTCTTGCTGCATCGGCGCGAATACGACCTCGCCGCCCTCTGCGCGATCCAGTCATCCCTGCTGGACACGCTGTGGCCGCTGCTCGCGCATGGAGGAACCTTGGTCTACGCCACCTGCTCGATCCTTGGCGCGGAAAACGCGGCACAGGTCGATGCCTTCCTCACCCGCACGCCCGACGCGGCGCTGGAGCCACTGGACGCCCGCTACGGCCATGACACCGGCTTCGGCCACCAACGCCTGCCGGGCGAAGACGGTCGGGACGGTTTTTTTGTCGCTCGCCTGACAAGGCGCTGAACCACTGTGCCTATGATGGGTCCGATGACGACGTCTGCCCCATGCCATGCCCGCCGCGACCTCGTGCTGTTCTGGCTGTTCGCGCTGCTGATCCTCGGCGCCGGGCTGGGCCTGCGTGACCCGTGGCCGGCCGACGAACCGCGCTTCGCGCTGGTCGCACGGCACATGGTGGAAAGCGGCAACTGGTTGTTCCCGCACCGCGGGATCGAACTGTATTCGGACAAGCCACCGCTGTTCATGTGGATGCAGGCCAGCCTGCTTTGGCTGACCGGCAACCTGCGCATCGCCTTCCTGCTGCCCTCGCTGCTGGCGGCGCTGGGCACGTTGTGGTGCGTGGTCGACCTCGGCAAGCGGCTGTGGACGCCGCGCGTCGGCGTGCTGGCCGGCCTCTCCACCTTGCTGACCATCCAGTTCACCTGGCAGGCCAAGAAAGCGCAGATCGACCCGGTGGTGGTGTTCTGGATCACCCTGTCTTGCTACGCCCTGCTGCGGCACGTCCTGCATGGCCCGAACTGGCGCATGTGGGCGCTGGGCTGGGCCGCCGCCGGCCTCGGCACGATCACCAAGGGCGTGGGCGTGATCGCGCTCCTCATGCTGATCCCGGCCGGCATCGCCGCGCTGCGCGGCTGGCCCGGCGTGCGCGTGCATGCGCGCGATCCCAAATTCTGGCTCGGCCCCTTGGCCTTCCTCACCGCCTGCGGGGTGTGGCTGCTCCCAATGCTGGTGGCCGCGCTCGGCAACGGCGGCGAGGCGTACCGCGCCTACATCGACGACATCCTGCTCCGGCAGACGGTGACCCGCTACGCCAATTCCTGGCACCACGAGCACCCGTGGTGGTACTTCATCGAAATCGCGCTCACCAACTGGTTGCCCACCGTGCTGGCACTGCCATGGGCCATTCCTGCGTGGAGGCGCCGCCTGCAACGGCGCGATCCGCGTTACGTGCTTCTGCTTGGCTGGGTGCTGCTGGTGTTCGTGTTCTTCAGCATTCCCTCCGGCAAGCGGGATATGTACATCCTGCCGGCGCTGCCGATGCTGTGCCTGGCACTGGCGCCGCTGTTGCCGGGGCTGTTGCGCAAGGCCAATCCGCAGCGCCTGCTGCTGGCTTTCGTGGTGGTGTTCTCGCTGGTGGCGCTGGCCACGGGTATCGCCATGCTTACCGGCGATCCCGCCTTCGAACGCAAGTTCATGGACGGTCGCGATGCCCACGTCGCCACGGGACTGGCGTGGATGTTCGCTGCCTGCGGCGGCTCCGGCCTCGGCGCCGCCCTGTGGTTCGGCCGCCGTCGCGCCCAGCTCGCGCTGGTCGCCCAGCTGACGGTCCTGTGGGTGCTGTATTCGCTGGTCGGCGCACCCTTGCTCAATGACGGCTCGTCCTCGCGCGGGTTGATGCGCACTGTCGGCATGGCCATCGGGCCGACGGCAGAGTTGGGCCTGGTCGGCTGGCGCGAACAACAATTGCTGATGGCTGATCGCCCCGCCACCGATTTCGGCTTCAAGCGCAGCCCACAGGCACAGTTCAACGATGGCCTGCGCTGGCAACGTGCGCAACCGGCGCGGCGCTGGTTGCTGGTGGAGGGCAGCGCCCTGCAGGATTGCGTGGACAAACCCAGCGCCCGTGACATGGGCGTGGCCAACGGGCGCCGCTGGTGGCTGCTCGATGCTCGCAGCGCCGGCGGCTGCCCATGAAGCGCGTGCGCGTCCTGCACTTCGTCACCGGTGGCTTTTCCGGTGGCGCCACCCAGGTCGCACTGCAACTGGTCAACGCCGCACGTGCCAGCGACAGGATCGAACCGCTGTTGGTCCTCCGCCGCAAGCGGCACACGCCTTCGGCGCGGCTGGACGCGCTGCGGCATGACGGCGTGCCGTTGCGATTGGTGCCGGGCTGGTCGCATCTGGCCACGATCCCGGCCTTGGTGCGGGTGTGCCGCGAGTTCAAGCCGGACGTGCTGGTCGCGCACGGCTATTCCGAGCACCTGTGGGGCCGCTACGCCGGCCTGATTGCAAAGGTGCCGCACCTGATCCACGTCGAACACAACACCCGCGAGCGCTACACGCGTTGGCGGATCGCGCAGACGCGCTGGCTGGCGCGTCGCACCGACCGCATCGTGGGTTGCTCCGAGGGTGTGCGCCAGGTACTGCTCGCGATGGGCATGCCCCCCGAACGCACGCTGGCCATTTCCAACGGGATCAACCTGGCACCGTTCACCGCCGCCGACGCACAGCCGTTTGCGCGGCGCATCCCCGGCGTCGTGATGGTGGCGCGGTTCTCGAAGCAGAAGGACCATGCCACCTTGCTGCGCGCCATCGCCTTGCTGAAGCAACGCGGGCTGCACGTCCCACTGCAGCTGCCGGGCGGCGGCAAGGCCCTGCACCGCGCGCCGCTGGAAACGCTGGCGGCGCAACTTGGGATCGCCGAACAGGTGAAATTTCCCGGCGTGGTAGGCGACGTGCCGCAACGGTTGATGTCGCATCAGGTTTGCGTGCTGAGCACCCACTACGAAGGCATGCCGCTGGCGCTGCTGGAGGGCATGGCGGCGGGTTGCGCGGTCATCGGCAGCGCGGTGCCGGGCGTGCGCGAGGTCTTGCACGACGGCGACGATGGCCTGCTGGTGGCCGAAGGCGATCCGCAGGCATTGGCGAGCGCGCTGGAGCGCCTGCTGCGCAACCCCGACGCCGCCGCGCGCATGGCGGCCAATGCACGCCAAGCCGCACTGACGAAGCACAGCCGTGAATTGATGAACCAAGGCTACGAGGCGCTGTTCCTCGCCCTGGCAGGGCAGGAACGCTGAACACAGCGTGCCCGGTTGCAGCTGCAATCGCCTCAGCTTTTCCGACGATACAGGTCGATGTACGGATTGACCGAATCGCTGCAATCCGGCGGTTGCATCGAATAGCGCTTGTAGGTCCATTGGTATTGGACGAAATCCGCACGCGCCACCGCTTCCACGCCTGCGTTGAGCGCCGCCACCGCCGCCTGCGGGTCGGCAGCGGCCACGGCCTCCGGCGCGGCTTCGACATGCAGGGCGAATGTCGGTGCGCCGGTCCCGGGCAGGCGCTGGCACCAACACAGCAAGACTCGTGCGCGGCTTCGATTGGCCAGCCGTCCCAGCAGAGTCATGGTCAAGGCCGGCCGGCCGAAGAACGACGCGAACTCGCCTTCGCCCGCCTTGGGCTGCTGGTCCGGCAGGATGCCGACCACGCCACCCTTTTGCAGGCGCTTGAGCAGGATGCGCACCCCTGCCGCCTCGGCGCGCACCTGCTCGACCTGACCGCCCGCATTGGCACGCACCCGGCGCAGGAAGGCCTCGCCGACGGCAGATTCGGGCGGCCGATACAGGATCGCCAGCGGCGTCTTGCTGGCCAGCCACTGGTTCAGCAATTCCCAATTGCCCATGTGCGGCGCAGCAACGATCAGGCCCTCGCCACTGCGGAGTGCGGCATCGAACAAGGCCTCGCCGTGGACCTCGACGATATCCCCGAGGTTGCGCGAGGCCGGCCGCGTCCACAGCCGCACGGTCTCGAAGGTCTGCCGCAGGGTGGTGCGCAGGATCTCCGCCATCAACACTTCACGCCCGGCGGCATCCAGGTCAGACCGGATCAATTCCAGATTGCGCCGGGTCACCCGCGCTTCGCGGGCATCCAAAGCGATCCAAAGTCGTGCGATCCCGTCGGCCATCATGCGCAGCAGTGGCCATGGCAAGCGGGCCACGGCCCAGGCCAGGGCACGCAACAGCGCGGCGGTGAATTCCGTCATCGGCGCATTGTATGTAGCACCGGCAGCGGGACGCGACGGTGCTGCGAACCAGCGTCGCTCGATGGCCCGATCCATGACCCGGACCAGCCCACCGCGCCCGACGCGTCCGGACTGGCGCAGGATTTGCGTTGACCTGTTGGCAGCGCTCGGCAACGGCTGCCCAAGCCACGGACCGGAACACCCACGTGCCGGCCCATCGAAATGGAGTGCCCGGAATGGATCCATGCTCGCCCTGATCCAACGCGTCAATCACGCCTGCGTTCTCGTCGATGGCGAGACCGTCGGTGCCATCGGAGCCGGTCTGTTGGCATTGGTGGCGGTGCAGCCCGGCGACGCCGAGCCGCACTTCCAGCGGATCGCCCAGCGCCTGCTTGGATATCGCATTTTCGACGACGATGCCGGCAAGATGAACCGCTCTTTGGCGGATATCGACGGAAAGCTGTTGTTGGTCAGCCAATTCACCCTAGCCGCTGACACCCGCTCTGGCATGCGTCCGGGCTTCAGCACCGCGGCCGCACCGGCCGACGCAGAACGTGGCTTCAACCGCTTGGTCGCCATTTGTCGGGAATTGCACCCGGCAGGGGTGGAAATCGGGCGCTTCGGTGCCCATATGGTGGTCAGTCTGGAAAACGACGGGCCGGCGACATTCCTGCTGCAGTCGTGACCGGAGGCGAGGGCGGGATTCCCGCCTGTGTTACGATTAGCGGTTCCCTGCCGTGCTTGACGCGGCCCAACCGAAACGGTGGCAAGACCCATGGCCAATGAGCGGCAGACGGCTCCCCAGTCCGACATCAAGCTCCTGATCAGCAAAGGCTTGGAACAGGGCTACCTGACCTACGCCGAGGTCAACGATCACCTGACCGATGACATGGTCGATCCGGAGCAGATCGAAGACATCATCGGCATGATCAACGGCATGGGCATCGAGGTGCACGAGGTCGCGCCCGATGTTGAAACCCTGCTGCTGGCCGGCCAGCAAGCCGGGGGCCGCGACGTCGATGAAACCGCCGCCGAGGAAGCCGCGGCCGCGCTGACGTCGCTGGACACCGAAGGCGGCCGCACCACCGATCCGGTGCGCATGTACATGCGCGAAATGGGCACGGTGAACCTGCTGACCCGCGAAGGCGAGATCGCGATTGCAAAACGCATCGAGGAAGGCCTGGCGCAGATGAACGCCGCGCTGGCCACCTTCCCGCCCACCATCGAGGCAATCCTCGCCGACTGGGAACAGCACAAGGCCGGCAAGAAGCGCCTCGCCGACATCGTGGTTGGCTTCAACGACGAGCTGCTGGGTGACGCGGACGAGATCGCGGCAGCTGAGCTCGAGGGCAGCGCCGACGCCGATGCCGACGACGACGCCGACGACGACGAAGCCGAGGATGACGGCGGCGCCGACGAACCGGGTCCAACCGGTCCCGACCCGGCGGAAGTCGCCGCCCGCATGGAACTGATCGAGAACGCCCATGCGCGCTTCGTGAAGGCCTGGGCCAAGGGTGGGTCGAACGCCAAGCCCACCCAGAAGGCGCGTGCCGAAATGGCGGAAACCTTCGTCACCCTGAAGCTTCCGCTGCCGCTGACCGACGCGCTGGTGAAGAACCTGCGCGACGCCGTGGGCACGGTGAAGGAGCACGAGCGTCGCGTCCTCGACTTCGCCACCCGCATCGCCAAGATGCCGCGCAAGGATTTCCTCAAGGCATGGGACGGCAACCAGACCAACCTTGGCTGGGTCGACGAGCTGCTCAAGCGCAAGCAGAAGTGGGGCAGCGCACTGCGCGACGTCAGGGAACGGATCATCGCCGAGCAGGATTCGATGATCGCGCTGGAAAAGACCATGCGGGTGTCGCTGGCCGAGCTCAAGGAAATCAACCGCGCGATGGCCTATGGCGAAGCCAAGGCACGCAAGGCCAAGAAGGAAATGGTCGAGGCCAACCTGCGCCTGGTCATCTCGATCGCCAAGAAATACACCAACCGCGGCCTGCAATTCCTCGACCTGATCCAGGAAGGCAACATCGGCCTGATGAAGGCGGTGGACAAGTTCGAGCACCGCCGCGGCTTCAAGTTCTCGACCTATGCCACGTGGTGGATACGCCAGGCCATCACCCGCTCGATCGCCGACCAGGCGCGCACCATCCGCATCCCGGTGCACATGATCGAAACGATCAACAAGCTCAACCGCATTTCCCGCCAGATGCTCCAGCAGTACGGCCGCGAGGCCACGCCGGAGGAGCTGGCCAAGGAAATGGAGATGCCCGAGGACAAGATCCGTAAGGTCATGAAGATCGCCAAGGAGCCCATCTCGATGGAAACTCCCATCGGCGACGATGAAGACTCGCACCTCGGCGACTTCATCGAGGACACCAATGTGATGTCGCCGATCGATGCCACCACCGACATCAACCTGATCGAAACCGTGCGCAGCGTGCTCGCCGGCCTGACCCCGCGCGAGGCCAAGGTGCTGCGCATGCGCTTCGGCATCGACATGAACACCGACCACACCCTGGAAGAGGTCGGCAAGCAGTTCGACGTCACCCGCGAGCGCATCCGCCAGATCGAAGCCAAGGCCCTGCGCAAGCTGCGCCACCCGTCGCGCTCGGAGACCCTGCGCAGCTTCCTTGATATCGATTGACGCCGCACCCAAGCTTGCGGGTGCAATGGACGACGGCCGCTCTGCGGCCGTTTGTTTTTCAGCGGTTCGCGAGCAACTTGCCCATGTCCATTGCGGGTGCGTGGGTTTCTGCGTGGCAGTTCGCGCAGAGCAAGATGCATTTGGCGAGTTCGCGCAGGACGTCTTGTTCGCTGCGGTTCGAAAGCGAACGCAGGTCGAGATGGAATGATTTCCTGCCGGCATCCAGATGATGCCAGGTCAAAGCCGCGAGGTTGCGATCATATCCACAATTTGAACAACGCCCACCCGCGGCGGACACCAACTCAAGCTTCCGCTTCAGGCCGCGGGCCTGCTGGCTTGCGTAGTTCTGATGCCGATGATTGGTGTCAGCGTTCTTGCAACCTCGTGAACAGAACCGGCGTTGCCTCCCAATCAACACATGCTTGCAGATCACGCAGCGGAGCTTGGATTTCATCGCCAGATCATAATCCTCAAATTGAGTGAATCGACACAGGCATGGCCACGGATTGCTACCATGGCCGGAACGGGCCTATAGCTCAATGGTCAGAGCAGGGGACTCATCGAAAGGTGCCGCCATGCAGGAATGCGTGGACGGGAACGGGATGAATTCAGGGAAACCTTTGCGGCACGGCCGATGGCAACCCTGAGCCAAGCCGGCGGTACACCGCCGGAAGGTGCAGAGACTACCTGAGGGCTGCAGTGCCCTTGATTACAGGCTCGAGCGTCCCGCACCCCAACGACGCAAGTCGCGGGTGAAGAGATAGTCCGCTCCGGAGGGAAACCTTCGGCAATAGCGAATCCCTTGGTTCCAGGTTCGAGTCCTGGTGGGCCCA
>NZ_JADZDS010000079.1 GCF_020850895.1 Thermomonas sp.
ATGGCCTGCGCACCAATGCGGCGGCGTGCGGTGGCCACCGCGGTCACCATCGCGCTGGCGTAGCGCCGGCTTTCGTGATCCTCGCGGGCATCGGCCTGCACCGTGCGCACGGCGCCCAGCGCCTCGGTGGCCAGCGCATTGGCGTCGGCGATGCGGTCCTGGCTGGCGCGCGAGGTCTTCTGGATGCGGCGTGCGCCGATCATGATCGGGGCCACCGCCGCGGGGATGCCGACCAAGGCCCATGCGGCGAGTTTGGGGCTGGTGACGAACAGCATCACCAGCGCGCCGATCACGGTCACGCTGCTGCGCAGGGCCACCGACATGCTGGAGGCAATCACGCTGCGCAGCAGTTCGGCGTCAGCGGTCAGGCGTGAGACCAGTTCGCCACTGCGGCTGCGGTCGTAGAAGCCGGCATCGAGCCCCAGCAAGTGCGTATACAACTGCGTGCGCAGGTCGGCGACGACTTTCTCGCCGAGCAGGGTGACGAAGAAGTAGCGCGCCGCGGTCGCCAGTGCCAGCGCCACGATCACGACCAGCACGAAGCCGAATACCCGGTCGATGTTGGCGCCGCTGCTGAAGCCCTTGTCGATCATCTGCCGGAACGCAATCGGCAGGCTCAAGGTGGCGGTCGACGAGCAGATCAGCGCCAGCAGCCATGCAACCAGCAGCGAGGAGTGGCGGCGCATGAAAGGCCACAGCGCGCGCAGCGAGCCAAGTGGCGCGCCCGTCGGCGCCGGAGAACGGGAGTTCATTCGCGCATTTTAAGGCAACGCGGATTTAGTCGGCGTTGCCTGCCGACCATGGATGGTCGGCCGCGGATCGATCGCCGAAGTGATTGATCCGCATGAGCTGCGTCCGGGCATGCACCGGACACAGCGTGTGCTGACACGTCCAGGAGGGACTTGTTCAGCATTGTCTTGATGGTGCGACGGCAAGCTGCGACGATCCGCATCAACCGGGCTTGGGTCCGTGCGCGTCGGTTCAGTGGGGCGGATGACGTTCGAGGTCGCGCAATGCCGCCGGGATGCGTTCGTTCGGATAGCGCCTGCGGAATTCGGCCAAGCTGGCACGGGCCTCCTCGATGTGACCTTCGTGGACAAGTTCGGAGATACGCCGCAGCCAGGCTTCGCGCGCAAAGGGCGAGTTCATCGTGGCTGGCGGCTCGTCGTTCTCGTTTTCGGGGGCGGCTTGCCCAACGACACCGAAGCCTTGCGCAGACAATGCCTGTTTAGCCGTTGAATCCTGCGTGGGCGGTGCAGGGGGCGGCGCCGGCGCGAGAGCGGGTGCCGGCATTGCCGGTCGTGGTGCCGCTGCTGCCGCAGGCGCGCGGACTTCTGCAGACTCCGGCATCCGGTCACGGAGGAGTGGCCTTGACGCAGGCTGTTCATTGCCGCCAGTCGGCTTGCCGATCGCCTCGGAAGGAAATGCGGAAACGGCGGCTTGCGTTGGCGGTGGAGCCGAAGGTTGGGTCGAATCCATGGGCGGCGAAGCGGGCATGGCTTGGGCGTGCTCAACCGCTTCAGGCGTCGCTTCACTCCGTGGGGGCGCCTGTTCCGTGGCCGCGCGCGGCCACGGCGTCCGGGCGACGCCTGCATCGGGCTGGAAAGGGAGGTCGTCGGCGTGGTTTAGGGGTTGGACAGCCGGCCGTGGGGTCGTCTGTTGTCCGGTATCCGGATCCGCCCGGGAGGCTGCTGGCATGGGGACTGCAAAATCCTCGTTTCCTGCAGCTGGCGTGGCGGCATCCACCTGCGCATGCTGGGTGAGTGCTTGCCGCGACTGCCAAGCCAGGCCAATCGCGAGGCACAGCGATGCTGCCAGTGCCGCCGGGGCCTGCCAGCGCCGTGCTCGCCGCACCGGATTGCCGGCCGGTGCCGCCCGCGCAGCGGCCAGGACCTGCGCATCCATCTCCGCGGTCGGTTCGCTGCGCCCACGCGTGCGCGGAAGCTGCGCAGCCAATGCACGCTCCTCGGCGTCCAGCGGATCGGGTCGATCGCGGTTCACGGAGACAACCTCGCGCGCAGTTTGTCCATGGCGTAGCGCAGGCGGGATTTGATGGTTTCCCGGCCAGCGCCGACGATTTCCCCGATTTCCTCCAGTGACAGCTCCTGCTCCAACCGCAGCAGCAAGACCTCGCGTTGTTCTGCTGGCAGGTCATCCACGGCAAGTTGCAACTGCCTGCGGCGTTCGAACTCGGACAGCGCCCGCTCCGGGGTATCGGGATCGGCGATCTGCGCCAGTCGTTCGTCGGCATCCATCGGGGCAGTCGGCCGGTGTGCGCTGCGTCGCCAGTGGTCGCCAAGCCGGTGGTGGGCGATGGCGAATAGCCAACTTGCGAAGCTACCCTCGGGCTTCCACTGCGCGCGTGCGGCGATGACCTTCTGCCAGACGTCTTGGAACAGTTCATCGGCCAGAGCGTTGTCGCGCAAGTGACGCAAGAGGTGTCGGTACAGCCGCTGCCGGTAGCGAGCGTAGAGCTGCTCGAAGGCGCCGGCAGTCCCGGCCACCCACGCCATCATCAGGTCCTCGTCGCTGTCGCCCGCCGCGTCCACCTGCACCAGACTAAGCGCAGACCCGGCTCCCGGGAAGGGGCAAGGCGGGAGTCGCACGATGGTTTGGGCATGGCGCATACTGGAGGAAACGCATCAGGATCGACAACGGGGTTGCCTTGTGATTGGACGGGATGGCGCGGCGTCTGGGTTGCAGGCAATATGGCGTAGACGATGAACGCGACTTCCAAAGCTGCACGGTCACTGTCCGTGGATGCGGCCGCCAGGCAGCGCCTCGGGGTGCTGGCGGGCGTGGCCAATCGTCTTGCGAAAACCCTGCCCGTTGGCGCGCGGGTGCGACTTGCTTGGCAGCATCCCGTGCTGGGATCCGGAAACGATATCGGGGCGACCGGCGAACCGGCGTCCATGGGTGCATTGCGGCTGGGCTGGACGGGGCCGGACGGGATCATCCTCAACGTCGTGGCCAGCCATCCCAAGCCGTGGCCCGAGGGAATCGAGCAGTATTGGCCCGAGAGTGTCCGCCAACTTGTCGACCAGGCGGTGCTGGCGGTCCAGGCTGCGCAGCAGATCGAATCCCTGCAGCGTTCGGAGCTGTTGCGGCAAGCGCTGTTCGAGATTGCCGATCTCGCCGGCAGTGCGCTCGATCTGCACGTCATGTTGCACAAGGTGCACACGATCATCGGCGAATTGATGTACGCGGACAATTTCTACATTGTCCTGTACGACGATCGCAGGCAGACCATGCGTTTCCTGTATTTCGTCGACCAGCTCGATCCTTGGGTCAATGATCCCGAGGCGGAGATCCCGGTCACCGAGGAAGAGAACACGCTCACGATGCACCTGTTGCGCAGTGGTGAGACCCTGCGTGGCCCCTCGCAACTGTTGCGCGAGATGTTCCACATCCCCGATCAGCCGGAAAACGGGCCCGACAGCGCTGACTGGCTGGGCGTCCCGATGAGTCGGGATGAGCGCGTCGCCGGGGCGCTGGTCGTGCAGAACTACCGCCAAGCCAACGTCTACAGCGAGGACGACCGCATCCTGCTGGCCTTCGTCGCCCAGCATGTGTTGACCGCGCTGGAGCGCAGGGAATTGCGCAAGCGGCTCGAGGAGCGGGTCGCCGAACGCACCTCAGAGTTGCAGCGTGCCAACCGGGAGCTGCAGACGGAGATCGTCGAACGCAAGCGCGTGCAGGAGATCCAGCGCGCCTTGTACCGGATCGCGGAGCTGTCGCTGACCAGCGAGAGCCTCGGTCACTTCTATGCCGAGGTCCATGACATCGTCAGCGGCTTGCTGTACGCGCGCAATTTCTATATCGCGCTGCTGTCCGAGGACGGCAGCATGCTTGAGTTTCCCTATTCTGTGGATGAGCGTGATCCGGATCGGAAGGCGCGCAAGCTGGCCAACGGGCTGACCGAATTCGTTCTCCAGACCGGAAAGCCGCTGCTGGCCGATCGCAAGCGGATCCTGGCGCTCGAGTCGGAGAACAAGGTGCGCAGCCACGGTGCGCACGCCAGTTATTGGCTGGGCGTGCCGCTGCTGCACGAAGACCGGGTGGTGGGCGTCATCGCGGTGCAGAGTTATTCCGAGGAACTGAAGTTCAGCACCGCTGATCAGGATCTACTGACCTTCGTCGCCATGCACATCGGCAGCAGCCTGTCCCGAAAGCGGGCCCAGGACCGGCTGGTCCAGGCCCATGCCAGCCTCGAACAGCGCGTCAGCGAGCGCACCCGTGAACTTGCGGAGGCCAATGTCGAATTGGTCGACCAGATCAGCGAACGCATGCGCGCCGAGCGCAAGCTGATCCACCAGGCGATGCACGATGCGCTGACCGGGCTACCCAATCGCCTGCAATTGCTGGGGCGGCTGGGGCGGGCGATCTCCGCGGCGGCGCGGGATCCTTCGACCTGCTTTGCGGTGCTGTTCATGGATCTGGACCGATTCAAGCTGGTCAATGACAGCGTGGGCCACGCGGTGGGTGACGAATTGCTGATCGAAGCCGGGCGAAGGATCGTCAGTTGTGTCCGCGGCAGCGACGTCGTCGCGCGGCTCGGTGGGGATGAATTCGCGATCCTCGCCGAACGCCTCGACGGGCCTGAGATGGCAGAGGACTTGGCCCAGCGCGTGCTCACGTCGCTGTCGGCCCCGGTCTGGGTGGCTGGACGCGAATTGTTCCCGAGCGCCAGCATCGGCATTGCCCTGTGGCACCCGCGCTACCGCAGCGGGGAGGAAATGCTGCGCGATGCCGATGCCGCGATGTACCGGGCCAAGCAGGATGGGCGCGACCGCTGCGCCCTGTTCGATGAGCAGATGCACCGCGAGGCGACCCGTAGCCTCGATCTCGAAGCGGACATGCGGCGTGCGATCCAGGCAGAACGCTTCCTGCCGTACTACCAGCCGATCGTCGACATCAAGACCGGCGAGACGCTTGGTTTCGAGGCCTTGCTGCGCTGGCAGCACGAACAGCTCGGTTTGTTGCTGCCGGGGCAGTTCATCGACATCGGTGAGGACAGCGGCCTGATCGAGCAGGTCGACTGGCAGATGTATTCGCGGGTCATCGCCGACATGGCCAGCCATCCCGATCTGCACGGGTATGTGGCGATCAATGTGTCGCCTAGGCATTTCCGAGTCCAGGATTTTGCGGAGCGCCTGCTGTCGCTGCTGGAGAATGCCGGCGTTGCTCCTGATCGACTGAGGGTTGAAATCACCGAGGTTGCCCTGCTGGACGACGCGCCGCGAACCCGTGAATGTCTGGACCAGCTGCGACGCCATGGGATCCTTGCGCAGCTGGACGACTTCGGGACCGGGTTTTCCGCGCTCTCGTACCTGCACCGCTTCCCGATCGCCAGCCTCAAGATCGACCGCAGCTTCGTGGCCGGCCTCGACGGCAAGATCCGCAACGAGAGCATTGCCGTGATCCGCGCGATCATTGCCTTGGCAGGCAGCCTCGGCATCGAACTGATCGCCGAGGGCGTCGAAACCGAGACGCAGAGGCAAACCCTGATCGAGTTGGGCAGTACCTATGCCCAGGGCTTCCTGTTCGGCCGCCCGGCACCACTGGGGACAAATGAACCGGGTGAGGTTGCCGCATCGCGGGAGTGATCCTTGTTCGCCGCCGCGATCAATTCTCGTCGTGGATGCCTTCGACCTGCAGTTGCAACAGGCCGTCGCCTAGGCGCGCATGCAGGCGATCCCCCGTGGTGACGTCGGCGGTCGATCGCACGATCCTGCCATCTTCACGCTGCAGGATGCTGTAGCCACGCGCAACGGTACGCAACGGGCTGATGGCATCCAGGGAACGCACCAGTCCCGTCAGCTGCAAGGCATCGTGCTGAAGACGTCTGGCAACCAGCGTGCGTGGGCGTCCGGCCATGGAGCGCAGGCGTTCACGCAGGCGTTCAATGCGCAGGCGTGGATGGGCGGCCTGCAGGCGCAGCGCGAGAGAATGCAGGTTGGCATTGTCCAGTTGCAACCGCTGCACCAAGGCTGCCTCCAGCAATTGGCGCCTGTGCCGAATGCGTTGCTGCCATGCGTCCAGCCGCGCCTGCGGACGTAGCGCGAGTAATCGCAACCAACTGCGGTCGGCACGCTGCGCACGTTCGCGCAGCCCAGTGTCGCGCAACGCATGCAGGCGTTGCCGCAGGCGTGCGAGTTCGGTGCGCAATGCCGCCGCATCCGGGACCAGGATCTCCGCAGCGGCCGAGGGCGTGGGGGCGCGCAGGTCGGCGGCGAAATCGGTCAGCGAGAAATCGGTTTCATGGCCGATTGCGGACACTGTCGGCGTTGCGCAGGCGGCCACCGCGCGGGCCAGCGCCTCATCGTTGAAGGCCCACAGGTCTTCCAGTGAGCCGCCGCCGCGGGCCAGCACCAGCACGTCGTAACGGCCGCTGGCATCTGCACGTTGCAGCAGGGTGCGGATCTGCGTGGCCGCGCCTTCGCCCTGCACGGGCACCGGCAACAGTTCGACTTCGACCAGAGGAAAACGCCGTCCCAGCACGCTGAGGATGTCGCGGATCACCGCCCCGGAGGGCGAGGTGAGCACGCCGATCCGGCGCGGGAAGGCGGGCAGGGCGCGCTTGCGTGCCGTGTCGAACAGGCCTTCTTCGGTGAGCCTGGCCTTCAAGGCATCGAATGCACGCCGCAGCGCGCCTTCGCCGGCTTCCTCCATGGTGTCCAGCACCAACTGGTACTCGCCGCGTGGCTCGTACAGGGTCAGGCGACCGCGCACCAACACTTGCATGCCTTCGCGCGGGATGAACTTCAGCCACTGGCTCTTGGGCCGGAACAGCGCGCAGCGCACCGATGCCCGCGCGTCCTTGAGCACGAAATAGACATGCCCGGATGACGGGCGTGCGAGGTTGCCGATTTCGCCTTCGACCAGCACCGCTGGAAAGGCGCCTTCCAGCAGGTCGCGTGCCAGGGTATTGAGCTGCGTTGGGGTGAGCGTGTGGTTGCTGGCGGGCATCGGGCAAGGATACCCCGGGGCGCTGGCGACCACCGGGAGGTCTTGCCGAGGCAGTAAAATGACGAAATGAGCGCATCTTCCGTCCACGATTCTTCCTGCTTCGGCCCGCAGCCACGGCGCACGACCCGACAAGTTGACATCGCCGGCGTGAAGGTGGGCGGCGGTGCGCCGGTGGTGGTGCAGTCGATGACCAATACCGACACCGCCGACGTGGCGGCGACCACGCGCCAAGTGGCCGATCTGTGGCGCGCCGGGTCTGAGCTTGTGCGCGTGACAGTGAACACCCGCGACGCCGCAGCGGCGGTGCCGAAGATCGTCGAGCGGTTGGCGATGATGGGTGTGAAGGTGCCGATCATCGGTGATTTCCACTACAACGGGCACACCTTGCTGGCGCAGGAGCCGGCCTGTGCCGAGGCCTTGTCCAAGTACCGGATCAATCCCGGCAATGTCGGCTTTGGCAAGAAGAAGGACATCCAGTTCGCGCAGTTAATCGAGTTCGCGCTGCGCTATGACAAGCCGGTGCGGATCGGTGCCAATTGGGGCTCGCTGGACGAGGCGCTGGCAACCGCGCTGATGGACGAGAATGCGCAACGCTCCGATCCGTGGGACGCCGGGCGGGTGATGCGCGAGGCGCTGGTGCGCTCGGCGCTGGATTCAGCGCAGCGGGCGGTGGAGCTCGGCTTGCCCGCTGATCGCATCATCCTCAGCACCAAGGTCAGCGGTGTGCAGGAATTGATCGCGGTCTATCGCGACCTTGCGCAGCGCAGTGAGTTCGCCCTGCATCTGGGCCTGACCGAAGCAGGGATCGGCAGCAAGGGCATCGTTGCTTCGAGTGCGGCGCTGGCGGTGCTGCTGCAGGAAGGCGTGGGCGACACCATCCGCATTTCGCTGACGCCCGAACCCGGCAGCCCGCGCACGCAGGAAGTGGTGGTCGCGCAGGAATTGCTGCAAACCATGGGCCTGCGCGCGTTCACGCCGATGATCACTGCCTGCCCCGGCTGTGGCCGCACCACCTCGGAGTTCTTCCAGCATCTCGCGAAAGTGGTGCAGGAGCATGTGCGCGCGAAGATGCCGGAGTGGAAGATCAGCCGCCCTGGTGCCGAGAACATGACGATCGCGGTGATGGGCTGCGTGGTCAACGGGCCGGGCGAATCGCGCCACGCCAATATCGGCATTTCATTGCCGGGTACCGGTGAGGCACCGACGGCACCGGTGTTCGAGGACGGCAAGAAGACCGTCACCTTGCGTGGCGAAGGCATCGCCGAGGACTTCGTGGCCCTGGTCGATGCCTATGTCGATCGGAATTATCGGGCGGTTGCCACCGCTTGATGGCCCGCGTTCGGCCATCCTTGGTCGCTGTTTCGTGGTGCTTGCTGCGGGTCAGCCCTGCGCCGCCAGCCAGTCGTCGTCGCTGCCATCATTGAGCTCGGCCCACAGCGGCGAGGAGAAATAGCGCTCGCCCGTGTCCGGCAGCATGGCCAGCAACACGCTGCCGGCGGGCGCGGAATCGGCCAGCTTCAATGCAGTTGCGGTGGTGGCGCCGGCCGAGATACCGACGAAGATGCCTTCCTCGGCGGCCAGCCGCCGCGAGGTGGCGATGGCTTCGTCGTCGGTGATCGTGCGCAATTCGTCATAGGCCGCGCGATTGATCACCTCCGGCACGAAATCCGGCGTCCAGCCTTGGATCTTGTGCGGGTTCCAGGCATCGCCCTTGAGCAGGGCGGCGCCGGCCGGCTCGGTGGCGATGATGCGGACGTCCGGACGTGCCAGCTTCAACACTTCGCCCACACCGGTGATGGTGCCGCCACTGCCCCAGCCGCTGACGAAGTAATCCAGCCGCTTGCCGGCAAAATCGCGCAGGATTTCCGCCGCCGTGGTCTGGCGGTGGTAGGCGGGGTTGGCCAGGTTGGTGAACTGGCTGGCCCAGAACCAGCCGTGCTTTCCGGCGAGCTCCTTGGCTTTTTCGACCATGCCAGCACCGCGTGCGGCCGCCGGGGTCAGGATCACCTTGGCACCGTAGGCGCGCATGGCCTTGCGGCGTTCGATCGAGAAGGTCTCGGTCATCACCGCCACGAACTTGTAACCACGCGCGGCGGCGATCATGGCGAGGGCAATGCCGGTGTTGCCGGATGTGGCTTCCACGATGGTGTCGCCGGGCTTGAGCAGCCCGCGGCGTTCGGCGTCGAGGATGATGCCGAGGCCGAGCCGATCCTTGACCGAGCCGCCGGGATTGAAGGACTCGGCCTTGACGTAGACGGTGGCGTGATCGGGGGAGAGCCGGTTGAGCTTGATGATCGGCGTGTTGCCGACGGTGTCGAGAATGCTGTCGTACAGAGCCATTGCGAAAAGTCCTTGCTTGGAATATTGGATTGATCAGGCGGCGCGGGCGAGGTCGTCGTTGCGACATCGTGCGCTTGCCGGCGTGATCGGCAGGCTGCCGAACCAGTGCAGGCGTGTGGACAGTGCGGCGACCTCACCGATGATCATGAGTGCGGGGGCCTGGATGGCGTGATCTCGCGCCAATTCCGGCAGGTCCGCGAGGGTCGCGGCGATGACGCGCTGCTGCGGCAGGCTGCCGTTCTCGACAAGCGCAGCCGGCGTCGTGGCGGGCAGTCCATGGGCAAGCAGGCGCTCGCGAAGACGCACCAGTCCGGACACGCCCATGTAAAACACCCGCGTCTGGCCGGGCTGGGCCAGCGCGGCCCAATCGTGCTCGGCGTCGCCCGCCTTGGCTTGTGCGGTGAGGATGCGCAGTGACTGCGCATGCGCGCGATGGGTCAACGGAATGCCGGCATGGGCGGCGCAGGCGACTGCGGCGGTGATGCCCGGTACGACGTCGTAGTCGATGGACTGCGCACGCAGCGCTTCCAGTTCCTCGCCGCCACGACCAAACACGAACGGGTCGCCGCCCTTGAGCCGGACCACGTGCTTGCCGGCACGCGCATGTTCGATCATCAGCGCGTGGATCCGCTGCTGGGTGGCGTCGTGGTTGCCACCAACCCGTTTGCCGACTTCGATGCGCTGGGCATCGCGCCGCGCGAGCGCCAGCACGTCGGTGCTGACCAGTCGATCATGCAGGATCACGTCAGCCTCGTTGAGCACGCGCAGTGCGCGCAGGGTCAACAGGCCGGGATCGCCGGGGCCGGCACCGACCAAGCTCACGCGACCGCGCGGGGTGCCGGTGTGCTGTTCCAACTCGGCCTCGAGCAGGGTTTGCGCGGCAGGGGTGTCGCCGCGTCGCAGCAGGGCTTGCACGCGGCCGTCCAGCGCACGCCGGAAGTAGGCGCGTCGGTTGGACAAATTCGGTAGGCGGGCGCGGAGTCGGCTGCGCAAGCCGACGAAGAGTTGGGCCAGCGTTGCCAATGATTCGTCGAACTGGGCTTCCAGCTGTTCGCGCAGATGGCGGGCCAGCATCGGCGCGGAACCTCCGCTGGAGATCGCGATCTGCAGCGGGCCGCGCTGCACGCGGGCCGGAAGGTGCGCGCTGGCCAGTTCGGCATCGTCGACGACGTTCACCCACAGGCGTCGCGCAGCGGCGGCTTCGGCGACCGCGCGATTCACGGTGGGATCGTCGGTCGCAGCGACGACCAGCCACGCATCGTCGAGCTGATGTGGCGCGAATGTCGTGTCGAGATGATGGATGCGTTGCGTGCGCACCAATGGTGCCAGGCTCGCATCCAACGCCGGTGTGACGACTGCGACTTCGGCATGCGCGTCCAGCAGCGCGGTGACTTTTCGCGCAGCCACGTCGCCGCCACCGACCACCAGCACGCGACGGCCGCGCAGGTCGAGAAACAGCGGGAACAGTGATGGGGCAGGGGTGTCTTGCATGCGGCCAAACTAGGCCGCGTCGACAAGCAGGTGAAATGGCGGCATGATTTTCGCTTATGCTTTCAAGGCATAAGCATTGAGTGGAAAAGATTTCCGTGCCATATATAATTCATCGCTACATTCAGATAAAGCGATAAATAGGACTCGCCGCCGTGACCCTGACCCAGCTTCGCTACCTCGTCGCCATCGCCGACTCTGGCTTCAACATCACCCAGGCGGCCGAACGCGTGCACGCCACCCAGCCGGGCCTGTCGAAACAACTCAAGCAGTTGGAGGATGAACTCGGCTTTCAGCTGTTCCGCCGCAAGGGTCGCAGCCTGCTTGGCGTGGCCCCGGCGGGGGTCAAGGTGATCGAGCACGCGCGCCGGATCCTCGCCGAGGCTGCCAACATCCGGAGTTACGCCGCCAATGAGCGCGGCGAGTACCGTGGCCGCCTGTTGCTGGCAACCACCCACACCCAGGCGCGTTATGTGCTGCCTCAGGTGATCGCCGATGTCACCCAACGGTACTCGGAAATCAGCGTGGACCTGTTCGTGGCGGGGGATTCCGAAGTCTTGACCAAGTTGGACGAGTCCGACTTCGCCTTGGTCAGCAGTGCCGGCAGCGTGCCTGAAACCAACGGTCTTGCGATCCCGTTGTTCCGTTGGCGGCGCGTGCTGTTGGTGCCGAAGGATCACCCGCTCACACGCCTTGGGGATGCGCCCAGCATCGTGGATCTGGCCCACTATCCGATGATCTCCTACGAGTCGTCGAACCTGCCGGAATCCTCGCTGCAGCGCACCTTTGCAGCGGCCGGGGTCACCCCACAGATCGCGATGACCGCGCGCGATGCGAACCTGATCGAAACCTATGTTCGCACCGGGCTGGGTGCGGGCCTGCTGGCCGAAATGGCGGTGGGCGGACGTGTGGATGATGACTTGCGCGTGCTGCAGGCGCCGCTGGAACTGCCCGAATGCATCACCTGGGCAATCGTTCCGCGCGGGAAGGTGCTGCGCGAGTACGCGCTGGCGCTGTTGAACGGCTTGGCGCCGCAGATCGATCCGCGTGACCTGCGCCGCATCCTCGAAGGCAACCAGCCGCCGTTGTGGCCGGAACCGCCGCGCTGGAAGGCGGCGGGTTGAGGCATTTGGTGGGCATTCCCGCCATCGGTGTTTGACCGTGTCGGCGGAGCATCTGGCGGGTCCTGACCCGCAGTCTTGAATCGCGCCGGCGCATCGACGGCCGATTGCCTGCCATCGCTGCGACGCACCCAAGCCAACGATGTACGGGTGGGCGGCGATCAGCCCTACGCTGCGGACACCGTGGGTTCGTCGAAATGCAGGCCGCATTCGCGACGCAGGCCGAAGAAGCGCGTCTGGGCGGCATCCATGCCCGGCAGCAGCGGCTGGGTGGTGTGCACGTCCCCGATCGAGACATAGCCCTGTCGCGCCAGCGGATGTTCGGGCAGTGCGTTCACCAGCATGTAGCCGCCAATCTCCTGATCGGTCCAGTCGGCGATCGGATGGAATTTGAAGCGGCCGTCGCGGATATCGAGGAAGGGCAGGTCGCGCCGGCTGCGGGATTGTTCACGGCGCAGTCCGGCGTGCCAGCTGCGCACGTCCAGTTGACGCAGCGCACGCTGCATCGGTTCAACTTTACGCAACTGGTTGTAGCGGTGGAGGCCGTCGCTGCCGGCTTCCCACAGTTTGCCGAAACGTGCTTCCATCCACGCGCTTCCGATCTCGGGATGGTGGACGTGCAGGTTCAGGCCGAGCTGTTCGACCAGCTGGTCGGCATAGCGGTAGGTTTCCGGGAACAGGTAGCCGGTGTCGACCAGGATCACCGGGATGTCGGGGATGACCTGGGTCAACAGGTGCAGGCTGACCGCCGATTGCACGCCGAAGCTCGTCGACAGCGCATGGCCGCCGGGGAGGTGCTGCAGCGCCCATTCGATGCGCTGCTGAGCCGTTCGTGGCGCCAGTTCGCGATTGAGTTCGGCGAGGGTGCCGGTGCTGATGCTGACGGGGTCGAGCTTGCTCATGTCGATCCTCCGGGCCGGTTCTGGCCTCGGGTGGTGCCTTCGCTGGTGGCAACCAGCGCGTGGGTGGGATAGGCGGGCAGCGCGACGACGCCGACGCGGTGCAGGAAGTCGCCGAAGTGCTCGCCGTGTTCGCGCTCGGCGGCATAGCGGCCCAGCAGGGGGTCGAGGATTGCGACAATCTGCGCTTCGGTGATGTTGTCGCCGGCCAGGGTGTTCAGCCGCATGCCGCGATGGTCGCCACCGAGGAACAGGTTGTAGCGCCCGGGCGCACGGCCGACCAAGGCAATTTCGGCCAGATACGGGCGCGAGCAGCCGTTCGGGCAGCCGGAAATGCGCAGCACGATGGGTTGTTCGCGCAGGCCGTGTTTGGCCAGCAAAGGCTCGATGACATTGAGGAAGGTCGGCAGATAGCGTTCCGCTTCGGCCATCGCCAGTGCGCAGGTGGGTAGCGCCACGCAGGCCACCGCAGCACGGGCCAGCGCGGTGGGTGCATGGTTCTCCGCATCCAGCGCGAATTGCGCCACCAGCGCGTCGATGCGGGTGCGCTCATTGG
>NZ_JADZDS010000080.1 GCF_020850895.1 Thermomonas sp.
CTGCCCGTGTTCGGGCCGCTGGAATTCACGGTCGGTGCCGGCGAGGCCTTGCTGGTGCAGGGCGACAACGGTGCAGGCAAGACCACCCTGCTGCGGGTACTGGCAGGCCTGCTGCGCGCCGATGCCGGCACGATGGAAATCGAGTCGATACCCGCCGATCAGCTGCGTCGAGCCAACCACATGGCCTACCTCGGCCATCTGCCCGGCTTGAAAGCGGACCTGAGCGCGCTACAGAACCTGCGATGCCTGGGTGGCTTGCACGGCCAGCGAATCGGCCAATCCGTGGACGCCGCGATGGCCCTGGTCGGGCTTGCCGGATTCGAGGACGCGGCTGTGCGGACGCTGTCTGCGGGGCAGAAGAAGCGGCTCGGGCTGGCACGTCTGTGGCTGTCGCCGGCACCGCTGTGGTTGCTTGACGAACCCTATGCCAACCTCGATCTGGAAGGCATCCGCCTGGTCAATCGCATGGTCGAAGCGCATCTCGCCGAAGGCGGCGCGGCGCTGATCACCACCCACGGCGCCTATGCCGCACCGCCGGTGCGTACCCGTCTGTTGGAACTGCGACGCGCCCCGGCATGATGCTGCAAGCCGCCCGCGCGCTGATGCTCCGCGATCTGCAGCTTTTGTGGGCGCGTCGTGGTGACGCCTTGCAACCGGCGCTGTTTGCGTTGTTGACGGTGGTGTTGTTCGCGCTGGCGCTCGGTGGCAATGCGAAATCACTCGCCCCGGTGGCCTCGGCAGTGCTCTGGCTGGCGGTGTTGCTGGCGGGATTGCTGGCGCTGGACAGCCTGTTCCGTGGTGATCTCGAAGACGGCTCGCTGGAACAATGGATGCTGGCACCGGTGCCACTGTGGTGGCTGGTGCTGGTGCGCACCCTGATGCATTGGCTCACCACCGCCCTGCCGGTGATCGTGGTGGTTCCCTTGCTGGGGGAGTTGCTCTATCTGCCGCATGCGCAACTGCCCACATTGCTGGCCTCGCTCCTGCTCGGCACGCCGATCCTGAGCCTGCTGGGCGCGGTGGTCGCCGCGCTGACCGTGGGCATGCGCCGCGCAGGCATTCTGCTGGCCCTGCTGGCGTTGCCCTTGTATGTGCCGGTGCTGGTGTTCGGCGCAGGCGCGGTCTATGCCCAGGCTCAAGGGCTGGATGCCAGCGGCGCGCTGCTGCTCTTGGGTGCGGGCTTGGTGCTGGCCCTGCCGTTGGCCCCGATGACGGCCGCCGCTGCCCTGCGAATCGCCCATTCCTGAGTTCCCGACGACACCCATCGATGACCGATCCACAGTCCGCTTGAGATGGATCAATGCCACCTTAACAATGTCGCATGGAGAATGGGCCGCTGGCCTGAATGGGCCAGTCCTACGACTCAATGGAGTATTCCCAATGACGTTCCGCCAGGTTCTCCTCACCAGCGCCGTGGCGCTGGCTCTGTCCGCGTGTGGCCAGTCCAGCGCGCCTGCCGCCGACAGCACTGCGCCCGCGGCTGCTCCCGAAGCGGCCGCTGCTCCCGCTGCCGCTCCGGACGCCGCCCCGACTGCGGCACCGGAATCCGCCACCCCCACCAAACCGGCCACGGTTGCCAATTGCGCCACCACCATCGAGGCCAATGACCAGATGCAGTACAACGCCGATTCGATCACCGTGCCGGCCAGCTGCACCCAATTCACGATCAACCTCAAGCACGTCGGCACCATGGCTGCCAATGTCATGGGCCACAACGTCGTCATTGCGACGCAGGCCAACATGGAAGGCATCGACCAAGACGGCGCTGGCGTGACGCCGGACCACGTCAAGGCCGACGACGCCCGCGTGATCGCGCACACCAAGGTCATCGGCGGCGGCGAATCCACGTCCGTCACCTTCGACGTGGCCAGGATCAAGGATGGTGGGCCATTCAAGTTCTTCTGCACATTCCCGGGTCACATGACCCTCATGCAGGGCAGCATCCAGGTCCAGTGAGCGATCATGGCGCGGGGCGGATGCGTCCCGAAACGAACCCAGGCAGGGCGGCGCACAGGCGGGCCCTGCCGATTTCTTCGAGGATCATTGCCACGCCCTGGCCTGCACACCGGCGGACGCCCATGTGGGCTGGTATCCTAGACGGATAGCCCGCGGCGGCATGCGCGCCGCCTTCGCACAGGCCACGATGTCCCCGCTGATCCGCTGGTTCCACCAACTCGGCTCGCCGCCGTATTTCGATGCATTCGCCGCCCGCTGGGCGCCTTGGGCGTACCTGTCGGGCCTGCTGGCGATCGCCATCGGCGTGTACGGCGCGTTGTGGCAGGTTCCGGCCGATTACCAGCAGGGTGACAGCTTTCGGATCCTCTACATCCACGTGCCTTCGGCATGGATGAGCATGGGCATCTTCGCCCTGATGGCGCTGTATTCCGCGATCGCGCTGGTGTGGCGGATCAAGCTCTGCGAGATCCTCGCGATGGCCTGTGCGCCCCCCGGCGCGGCGTTCACCGCCGTCACCCTCGCCACCGGCGCGATCTGGGGCAAGCCGATGTGGGGCACTTGGTGGAGCTGGGACCCGCGCCTGACCACCGAGTTGATCCTGCTGTTCCTCTATCTGGGCGTGATGGGCCTGTACGCCGCCATTGATGATCGCCGCAATGCCGCCCGCGCCGCCGGTCTGCTCGCCATCGTCGGGGTTGCCCTGCTGCCGGTGATCCGCTGGTCGGTGGTGTGGTGGAACTCCCTGCACCAAGGCCAGACCATCGTCCTGTTTGGCAAATCGCACATGGACCCGAGCATGCTGCCGCCGCTGTGGTGGATGGTCGCCGGCACCCATCTGTGGTTCATCGGCTCGTTGCTGGCGCGTGCGCGCGCCGACAACCTGCGCCGCGAAGCCGGCAAGCACTGGACCACCCGGCTCGCCTGCGGGGACACGCCATGAGCTACCGCGATTACGTGATCGCCGCCTACGCGGTGTTCGCGGTGATGCTGGCCTGGGATTACCTGATACCCAAGCTGTTGCTGCGCGCCTCCCTGCGTGCGATCCGCCTGCGCGAGCGACGGACACTGGCGGCGCAGGCCCAGACGTCCGACGCGCCCTTGTCGCGCGACTGAGTTCACGACGCATGCATCCCACCCGCAAACGCCGCCTGATCCTCGTGATCGCCCTGCTCGCCGCCGCCGGGATCGCAACGGCCTTGGCTGCTCTGGCGCTGCAACGCAATGCCGCCTACCTGTATACGCCGCATGAAGTACTCGACGGCAGCGCCGGCAGCGGCGTGAGCAGCGGACAATCGCGCTTCCGCCTCGGCGGCATGGTCGCGGCCGGTTCGTTCCGACGCGCACCCGGCTCAATGGAAGCACATTTCCTGGTCGATGACGGCGATGCCAAATTGCCGGTGGTCTACACCGGGATCCTGCCCGACCTGTTCCGTGAAAACCAATCGGTGGTCGCCACCGGCCGCATGCGCGGCGGCGTGTTCGTGGCCGAGGAAGTGCTGGCCAAGCACGATGAGGCCTACATGCCCAAGGAAGTGGCCGACAAGATGGCCGAGGCGCATCAGCGCCACCATGTGCAGACCGCGCCAGCGGAGGCATCGCCTTGATCCACGCTTCGGCAACGATGACCGGTCGCACCGATGCTGCCTGAACTCGGCCAATTCGCGCTGGCGCTCGCGCTGATGGTCGCGCTGATGCAGGCGTCGTTGCCGCTGCTGGGCGCGCATCACAACCATGCCGCGCTGATGGCGGTGGCGCGGCCCGCGGCCTACCTGCAATTGCTGCTGGCGGGCTTGGCCTTTGCGGTCTTGGCCCACGCCTTCGTGGTCGGTGATTTCTCGGTGAAATACGTCGCCGACAATTCCAACTCATTGCTGCCGACGATCTACCGCATCACCGCAGTCTGGGGTTCGCACGAAGGTTCATTGTTGCTTTGGGCGCTGGTGCTGGCGCTCTGGACCGCGGCCGTGGCGCGGTACTCGCAGGCATTGCCCCCGGCAACCGTGGCCCGCGTGCTGGGCGTGATGGGGATCATCTCCGTCGGCTTTCTCGCCTTCCTGATCTTCACCAGCAATCCGTTTGCACGCATCCTGCCCGCCGCCGGCGACGGCAACGACCTCAATCCGCTGCTGCAGGATCCCGGCCTGATCGTGCATCCGCCCATCCTGTACGC